>DATGLH010000037.1:0-12855 GCA_035294225.1 Trebonia sp. | reverse complement strand
CCATCCTCGGCGCGCTGCTGCGCAAGGCCCTGGACCAGCACAGGTACCTGACCAGCGCCGAGGCGGCCAGGGCCAGGGCGATGATCACCCGGTCGGACAACGACGCCGCCTCCGCGCTGTGGGCCGAACTGGGCCGCGCGTACCTGCAGCATTTCCTGGACCTCGCCGGGATGACGCAGACATCCCTCGGCCCGGGCGGCTACTGGGGCCTGACCCAGGTCACCGCGCGCGACGAGACGCTCCTGCTGCGGCTGCTGCTGACCCCCGGCAGGGTCCTGAGCGGCGCGTCCCGGGCCTATGCGCTGAGCCTGATGTCCCAGGTCATCTCCTCCCAGCGGTGGGGTGTCCCCGCGGGCGCGCCGGAGGGCGTCACCGTGCACGTGAAGAACGGCTGGCTGCCCCGCGCCGCCCATGGCTGGCGCGTTCACAGCATCGGCGCCTTCACCTCGCCCCAGGGCTGGTACACCATCGTGGTCCTCACCCAGGACAACCCGACCATGGCGTACGGCGTCGCCACGATCGAGGCCATCGCCCGGGCGGTCCACCGCGACCTCCGCCCGGCGGCCAGGACCGCCGTCCCTCCGTCCGCCCCCGGCCCGTCCTGGGGCACTCCCGACGAGCGCCTCCCGGCGCTGCCCGGCGTTCCCTAGACGTTCACAGCCGGGGATCGACGTGAACCTTGGTGCCCGGCCCGGGGTCGATCCGCCCGGCGAGCGCCTCGGCGGCGCGGTCGAGACCGACGACGACCGCCGCGAGCTCCCCGGGCACGACACGGCCGTCCGCGTAATGCGCGATGGCCGGCGCGAGGCCCGCCGACGCCCCGAGAATGCCTACCGCCGTGATGTCGCTGAGCACCAGCTCGCGGGTGTCGATGCGGCTTGGGCTGGCCGATATGCCTATGTAAACCATCCGCCCCGCCGGCTCCACCAGGGCCAGGGCTGATGAGGGAACGGCCGGGTCGTTCGTGCAGTCGATGACCGCGTCGTAGGCGGCCTGCGGCGGATCGCTGATCGTCCAGTACCGGCTGGCGCCGAACTTCACCGCGAGTTCACGGCGGCGTCCGTCCACCCCGAGGACGTGGACTTCCGCGCCCGCGGCGCTGGCGAAGGCGGCAGCGAGCAGCCCGATGGTGCCAGGCCCCCAGACGAGGACGCGCTTTCCCGGCCCGGCGTGCGCGGCGGTCACGGCGCGCTGGGCGTTGCCGCCGGGTTCGGCCAGTGCGCCTGCCCGGTCGTCCACCGCCGCCGGGAGCCGGTGCAGGCTGGTCACCGGAACGAGGACCTTACCGGCCAGCGCGCCCGGCCAGCCGGTGATCCCGATCTCATGCCGGTCCGCGCACACGTGGCCGTTTCCCGCGCGGCACCGGCCGCACCGGCCGCAGCCCAGCATGGTGTCCCCGGTGACCCGGACGCCGCGCCAGGATTCATCGACCCCGGCGCCCACCGCCGAGACCACCCCGCACCACTCGTGGCCGGGGCGCAGCGGGAACCGCGACTTCCCCTGCGCGAAGTAGGCCAGCTCCCCGGTGAACAGCTCGGCGTCGGTGCCGCAGATCCCCACCCGGTGCACGTCCACGACCACCTGTCCCGCGGCCGGGACCGGAACGCCGACCGTCTCCACCCGAGCCGACCCGGGGCCGTCGATCACCAGCGCGCGCATCACTTCCGTCACAGCAGGCACGTCCCTTACCACGGTCCGGCGTCGCTCACGCAGGTCACCATAGCCCGCGCGCCCGACGGGAGGCGCGGGAGCGTCCGGCTGGCATCCTGGGACACGGGGTTCCGGGAAGGAGCGGGGAGATGACCGCAGGTGCCCGGGAAGTCGCGCGCGGCCCGCCGACGGCACCGCCGTCCGCCCGGTGGTCAGCGGCGCGCTGGTGCCGGGCAAGCTCCCGGTCGCCGTGACCCGGCCTCCCGGTCGCCGTGACCCGGCCTCCCGGTCACCGTGACCCGGCCTCCCGGTCACCGCGACCCGGCGCCGGGCAGGCCCCGGAATAGCCGGCCGCGCGGGCGTGTTGGCGCGGTCATGACGGAGCATGCGCAGTCACCGGAAGACGTGCAGTTCTGGTTCGACCCGCTGTGCCCCTGGGCCTGGATCACCTCCCGCTGGATGCTGGAGGTCGAGAAGGTCCGGCCGGTGCGCACCGACTGGCGGATCATGTCGCTGGCCTACCTGAACCTCGTCCAGCATGAGGGCAAGGGCCTGAGCGAGGAATACCTGGAGCGGATGAGCGGGGCCTGGGGGCCGGTGCGGGTCTGCGCCGCGGCCGCCGCCCACAGCGGTCCCGGCGTCCTCGGGCCGCTGTACACGGCCATCGGCACCCGCCTCCACAACCAGGGGCGCCGTGAGGACCCCGCGGTGATACCGGAGGCCCTGGCCGAGGCCGGGCTGCCCGCGTCGCTGGCGGACGCGGCCGGCAGCACCGAGTACGACCAGCTCATCAAGGACTCGCACCACGAGGCCTTCGACGAGGTCGGCCTCGACGTCGGGACGCCGGTCATCCGCATCCGCGGCAAGGCCCTGTTCGGCCCCGTCATCACGCCGGCGCCCCGCGGCGAAGCCGCCGGGGAGCTGTGGGACGGGCTGGTGCTGGTGAGCAAGGCCGACGGCTTCTTCGAGCTCAAGCGCAGCCGGGACCGCAAGCCGTCGTTCGACTGAGCCGGCGGACCCGGAGCGCCGCCTGGAGGGCGAACCGCGCGTCCGGGTCGCTGAGCCGGTCGCCGAACAACTCGGCGAGCTGCCGGAGCCGGTACCGGACGGTCTGCGGGTGAACGTGCAGGCGGCGGGCTGCCGTCTCGGCGTTGTCCGCGCTCTCCAGCCAGGCGAGCAGCGTCTCGGCCAGCCTGTCGGCCTGGCCGGGGCGCAGCCGCCGCAGCGGCGCGAGGGTCTGGCCGCTGAGCATGCCGGCGAGCTCGGGGTCGGCGAGCAGGACGAGCGTGGCCAGGTGCTCGTCACAGCGGACGATCCCGTTCGCGCCGCGGACCTGCCCGCGCTGCGCGAGGGCGAGCGCCCGCCGGGCCCAGCGCAGCGAGCCGCCGGCCTGGCCGAGCGGCACCACGGGGCCCACGGCGGCCAGGCACCCGGCCGGCGTGCCGTCGCCCGGCCCCCCTGACGGGGCACCGCCTGACGCGGCACCGCCCGGCGGGGCACCGCCTGACGCGGCACCGCCCGACGCCGGCCAGCCGCGCAGTCCCGCCTCAAGCAGCCGGAACCTGCCGGGGCCGTCCGGGTCGGGGACGAGAAGGCACGGCTCGCGCCGGGCCAGGCCGGCGAGAACGCCCGCGGGCAGCGGCGGCAGCGGGCCGGCCGTGCTCGCCGCCCGCTCCGCGAGCGCCACCACGGCCACCCGGCGCGGCAGCCGCCAGCCGATCGCCCGGGCCATGCTGGATACCGCTTCGGGGGGCGCCGGCGGATCGGACAGGAGCAGGTCGAGCAGGCGGTGCCTGAGCCGTCCGGTCTCCCCGGCGAACTCGGCCGTGGCCTCGGCGTAGCCGGCCGAGCAGGCGGCGGCGAGCTCGTCGAGGTAGCGGAAGATGGCCTCGCCGATCCGTGCGAGCACATCGGCGTCTCCGCCGCCCGCTGCCGCCTGCTCGCGCAGCCGCTGCCAGGTGACGCGGCCGCCCACCCGGAGCGCGGCGTGCAGCGCGTCGAGGCCGCGTCCCTCCGCCGCCTCAGCCCGCCCGATGTCGCGGAACATCTGCGCCATCGGCCCGGCGGGGGAGGCGGGATCCGCGATCCGGGCGGCGAACTGGTGCACGGCGTCCCTGGTCACGCGGCGCACGATCCTGGCGGATGAGCCGTCGCCGCTCCGGCCGTACCCGGGAACCTCGCGCAGGATGGCGGTGGCCATGTCGGCGGCGAGGGAGTCCAGCTCGGGCAGCATCCGGCTGACCGCCTCCGGCGGAACGGGTGGCCACTCGGCCACGGAAACGCCCGCGTGCCGCACGACCTGGATGTTACTCGTCAGTAATCCTCCTGTCACCGGCACGGCGCCGGCGCGTTTATCACCGCCGGATAAGACGGCTCCCGAAGACGCTGAGCGCGGTGAGCAGACGCGGCGCCCGCCCGGTCGTCTAATCGGTGGCATCTCGCTCCCGCGCGCGAAGGAGGCGCCCATGCCATCCCTGCCAGCCCCCCGCAGACCCGGAAGGCACGGGCTCGCGCGTGCGCTGACCGTCGCCTGCCTGACCGCCGCCGCGAGCGCCCTGCTCGCGGCGTCGTTCGCCGGGCTGGCGCGGGCCTCGGCCCTGCCGGTCAATTACGACTTCCTCGCCGGGGCGACGGCGACCGCCCTCGCCCCCGCTACGCCCCCGCCGGGGGCTGACAACTTCGGCTGCAAGCCGGGCGCCGCCCATCCGTACCCGGTGGTCCTGGTGCACGGGACGTTCGCGAACATGGACGACAACTGGCAGGCGGCCGCCCCGCTGCTGGCCAACCACGGCTACTGCGTCTTCGCCTTCAACTACGGCGGCGCGTCAGCTACCTCCCCGATCCAGGGAACAGGTGACATCGCGGCCTCGGCGGCGCAGCTCTCGTCGTTCGTCGACACGGTCCTGGCCGCCACCGGCGCGTCCAAGGTCGACCTGGTCGGCCACTCCCAGGGCGGCATGATGCCCCGCTACTACATCGACTTCCTGGGCGGCGCGGCGAAGGTGGACAAGCTCGTGGCGCTCGCGCCGTCGAATTACGGGACCACGCTCGACGGGCTCACCACGCTCGCCGGCCTGCTCGGCGCGAGCAGCCTGGTCAACAGCGGGCTCGCCGCCGTCTGCGAGGCCTGCGTGGAACAGGAGGAGGGCTCTTCCTTCCTCGCTCACCTCAACGCCGCGCCGACCGTCGCCGGCGTCGGCTACACCGTCATAGAAAGCGCGGACGACGAGGTGGTCACGCCGTACACCAACGCGTTCCTGCCCGCGGGGCCGGGCGTCACCAACATCACCGTCAACAGGCAGTGCCCGCTGGACCTCAGCGATCATCTTGAGATCGCCGCGGACCCGGTGGCGCTGGCCGACATGCTCAACGCGCTGGACCCGGCCAGCCCGGTCAAGGTGCCGTGCCTGGTAGTCCTGCCGGGCACCGGCCCGGTCGGCCCGGTACCCTCGTTCTGAACCAGGCCGGCTACCGGGTCAGGGAGCGTCGGCTGACCGCCGCCCGCTCAGGATTAGCGCTGAACGGCGCCTGGTCCACCCCGGCGGCGTAGCCGGTCGCCACCGCGTTCAGGCAGCCGCGCGGCGGCGGCAGCGCCGGGCCGGCCTGCACCTGGTCGCTGGCCGCCAGCGCGCTCGGCGAGAACACCAGGTTCTGCCCTGCTGCTGCCGCGCGCAGCCGTGCCGGGTCCGCAGCACGTCCAGCCCCAGCGCGGTGTCCCCCGCCCCGAGCGGTCCCCGCCCCGAGCGGCCGCGGGTCCGCCGCGGGCCCGGCGGCCGCCGCTCCTCGCGCCACGGCCGGCGTCGCGGGCCGCGCGCCGGTGAGCTCGCGCAGCCGGCCGTGGCGACCGCCGCGCAGGCGGCTGCCAGCAGCCCGGGAAAGGCCCTGCCCCCATGTCGCATGCCCTTTGGCCGCCGGCCCGCCAGGACAGGTTCCGTGAACGGCCAGGCGAGGCCACGCGCACGTTCCGGATAACAGCAAGAAGCGGGGGCTGCGCGCCCGCCCTGATTCAACTTCGCATGCTTCCTGCACGGACATGATGGGATATTCCGGGCAGCGAAGTGGTCGTATGGTACGCAAAGCTGAGATCAGCCAGCCGACGTGACGGGCAATGACGGGCCCATCGGGCCTGGCCGTGCCCATAGCGCCAGCGGCGTGGCCCGAGCCAGCCCCGCCTGCCGCGAAGGCTCGCGGATCGGAAGAGCCCGGCGGAAGGCTGCCGCCAGAGCCTGCGGGGGCCGCGCAGAATTCCGGGCCGAAGACGGTTAAGCCGGGCAGCGGCGGGTACTGCCAGCCCCACGCCTGAAGCCTCAGAGAGAAGGAGCAGGACATGCTCATGCTGACCGACAGCGCCGTCTCTGCGATCCGCAGCCTGACAACGCAGCCCCAGCTGCCCGCGGCGACCGGCCTGCGTATCGCGGCGCAAGGTAACGAGGCACCGTCGCTCCAGCTGGCGCTGGCCGAGGGGCCGGTCGCGGGAGATCAGGTGCTTGAGGAATCGGGCGTCCGCGTCTTCCTTGAGCCCACGGCGGCTGCGGTGCTCGACGACAAGGAGCTCGACGCGCGCGTGGACGAGCAGGGCCAGGTGGCCTTCAGCGTCTCCCCGCAGCTGGCTCCGTAGCAGCCGTCCGGGGTCCGCCGCTTCCGGGCAGTATGCGGGCTGGCCGGAGGGTGGCAGCATACGTAGCAGAACGCCCGCGCAGAGGAGCCCGCCATGACCACCGCCCAGAATCCGGAACCCGGGGACCGGCCACCTGACACCTTCGGCGGTCCTGATCCCGGCAGCGGCCGGGAAGACGAGCTCGCCGGGCCGGGCGGTGCCCCTGGGCCCGGCACCTTCGGCGGCCCGGACCCCGGCGGCCGGGAAGACGAGCTCGCCGGGCCGGGCGGTGCCCCTGGGCCCGACACCTTCGGCGGCCCGGACCGGGGCGAGGAAGACGAGCTCCGCCCCGAGGCCTAGCCTGGCCATGGCAGGCCCGGCGCACGGCGCGGCGGGCCGGGCGGCAAGCGGCGGCAAAGCCGTCCTGCCGCGGAAGTTCCGGACTGGTCGCAGCAGATCGGCGTTTACGTGGACGATCCTTACCGGCTCGAGCGGTTCACGGCCGCGCAGGACTCGAACGGCGCGTACCGGCGCGCGGTCGCCGAACTGCGCGCGGGCAGGAAGGTGAGCCACTGGATGTGGTTCGTCTTCCCGCAGGTCCAAGGCCTGGGCCGCAGCGCGACGTCGCGGAAGTTCGCGATCTCCTCGCTGGCTGAGGCCAGGGCCTACTTCAGGCACCCGGTGCTCGGTCCCCGGCTGACCGAAAGCGCCCGGATCGTCGCCGGCATCGAGGGCAAGAGTGCCGAGGAGATCTTCGGCCCTGTGGATGCGATGAAGCTCCGTTCCTCCATGACGCTGTTCGCGGCCGCCGCGCCGGACGAGCCCGTTTTCACCGAGGTCCTCCAGAAGTACTTCGGGGGGAAGCCGGACGAGGCCACGCTGGCGCTGCTGTAAACCGGCGCGGCCGGGGTCGCGCAGCAGCAGGCCGAACGCCATCGCGGCCGGCGGGACAGCCAGCAGCACGATCAGCGCGCCGCGCGGGCCGTGCGCGTCGGCGACCAGGCCGAGCAGCGGTGCGAGCAGCCCGCCGACGCTGACGCCGAGGCCGAGGGTGACGCCCGCCGCGGTGCCCGGGCGGGCCGGCAGGTAGTCCTGGCCGAGCTTGACCAGGACCGCGAACGGGATGTTCAGCGCGACGCCGGTCGCGAAGGCCCCTGCCAGCGGCGCGATGCCGCCGGGCGCCAGCAGGAGCACGCCGAGCGCCGGCAGCGTCACCGCCGCGCCGGCCTGCACGGTGCGGACCGCGCCGATCCGGTCGGCGATCCGGCCGCCGAGCAGGGTCCCGCCGACGCCGCCCGCCAGGAAACAGGTGAGCGCGGCTCCGGCGAGGCCGCGGGTCGCGTGCAGGTGCCGGATCCAGTACAGCTCGATGAACGTGTTCAGCCCGAAGAACGCGGCGGAACGCAGCACCTCGATGCAGGTGAGCGCGGCGAACGGGCGCCACTGGTCGCGGCCGCGAGGCCGCCGGGCGGCGGCCTCGCGGCCGGCCTCGCGGCGGTGCCTGCGGAGCAGGACGAACGACATCAGGGCGGCGGGCGGCAGGAACACCGCTGTGGCGCGCACGCCCAGCGCGATCAGCGCCGGAGTGGCGAGCGCCGGGGCGAGGAAGAACCCCGCGCTGCCGCCGGCGGCGAACAGGCTCATCGCGGCCGCGCTGTCGCCGGCCTGCTCGCGGGCGGCCTTGCCCGCGGCGGGGTGGAACATCGCCACGCCCAGCCCGGACAGCAAGATCATGCACCACGCTCCGGCGTATCCGGGAACAACCCCGGCGAGGCACAGGCCGAGCCCGGCGACGCCGACGCCGGCGCCGGCCATCCAGCCCGCGCGCAGCCTGTCCACGGCCAGGCCGAACACCGGCTGCGGCACCGAGTTGCCGAGGGTGGCGGCCAGCGTGAGGCCGGACGCGGCGACGTAGCCGTAGTGCCGCTCGAGCACGAAGTACGGCACCGTCGCGGGCACGAGCCCCTGGTAGAGATCGTCGACGGCGTGCGCCAGCCCCCACAGCCGCATCCGCCGCCAGGCGGACACGGCGGTTGTTGTCCCGTCTTTCGGCTGCTCTCCGGTGATGGTCATGCCGTCAAGCCTGTGGGGGTGAGCCGTTTCCGGCCACCGTTAGACTGACGGGTTATGCCGGAAACCCGC
Organism: Trebonia sp.; assembly: GCA_035294225.1. Taxonomy (GTDB): domain Bacteria; phylum Actinomycetota; class Actinomycetes; order Streptosporangiales; family Streptosporangiaceae; genus Trebonia. The sequence goes on along the minus strand of DATGLH010000037.1, from coordinate 4,466 downwards.
CAGCATGGCCCGGCGCCGCCGTGGCATCCGCTGACCGGGCCCACCGCTCAGGAACTCGGTCACCGCGACACGATCGGCTGGCACTACCACGACGTGCAGCAGCTCGTGTATCCGAGCAGCGGCGTGCTCGCCATCTCCACGTCCGCGGGGTCCTGGATCGTCCCGCCGCAGCGCGCGGTCTGGATCCCGGCCGGGGTCGCGCACTCGCATCAGGCGCACGGGCCGACGCAGATGCGGACGCTCGCCTTTCCCGCCTCGGCCGACCCGCTTGGCCTGGACGGCCCGGCCGTGCTGGCGGTCAGCCCGCTGCTGCGCGAGATCGTCCTCGCGCTGACCACGGACGCGGACCCGCCGTACACGGCCAGGCAGCGTGCCGGCCTGGAACGGGTCGCGCTGGATCAGCTGCGGCGGGTAGGCCAGCTGCCGGTGCGGCTCCCCACGCTGGCCGACGGCCGGCTGCGCGCCATCGCCGCCCTGCTGCGGGCGAACCCGGCCGACGACCGGACACTGGCCGAGTTCGGCGCGGCGGTCGGCGCCAGCGAGCGGACGCTCAGCCGGCTGTTCCGGCGGGAAACCGGGATGAGCTTCCCGCACTGGCGCACGCAGTTCCGGCTACGGCACGCGCTGGTCCTGCTCGCCGCCGGGACATCGGTCACGAGCACCGCGCTCGCGTGCGGCTGGGCGAATCCGAGCGCGTTCATCGAGGCGTTCCGGCACGCGTTCGGCAGCACGCCGGGGAAGTTCTTCGCGCCCTGAGCACGCCGTGCGGCGGCTGCCCGCCCGCCGGGCCGCCTACCGCCCGCCCGCCGGCCGGGCCGCCTACCGCCCGCCCGCCGGGCCGTTGCGGTGCGCCCAGGTGGCGATGCCGCCGCCGATCGCCGGCGCGAGCAGGTCGGGAAACCCGTCGGAGGTGCACCCGAACGCCGGGATGCCGAGCGACGCCAGGGCGGCCGCGGTGACGCGTCGCAGGAGGGCGCGCCGTCGTCGGACGGCGCGAGCAGCGCCACGGCGGGCACCCCGCCGCGCGCAGGGCACCCATCCGGGACAGCATCTCCGGCGTGCCGCCGCCCTCGTGCAGGTCCGAGATCAGCACGAAGGTCGTGTCCCGCGGCCGGGTAATCAGCCCGGCAGTAGGCGACCGCCCGGTTGATGTCCGTGCCGCCGCCAAGCTGCGTGCCGAACAGCGCGTCCACCGGGCCCGGCCAGCAGCGGCGCCAGGTCCGCGACCGACGTGCCGAACACCACCAGCGAGGTCCGCGGCGACCGCATCGGCGCCAGCACCGCCCCGGACACCGACGCGAACACCACCGGCGCGAACACCACCGAGGAGGCCATCGAGCCCGGCCGGTCGATCGCCGGCACGACGTCGCGGGCGGTGACCTGCTGCCGGCGCCCTACCCGACGAGCCGCTCCGGGCTCACGGTTCGATGCGACGGAACGTACCGCGACAGGTTCGCGGCGATCGTCCGGTTCCAGTCGATGTCGCGCGGCCCGGGGCGGCGGGTGCGCCCCGCGCGGTTCAGCGCGCCCGGCACGGCGGAGGGGACCCGGGTCAGCTCCTCCGCCCGCGCGATCCGCCCCTCGGCCGCCTCCTGGCGGCTGGTATCCCACCCGGGACCGGACGACCGCGGCGAGCCCGGGCGGCAGCGCGGCGAGCCGCCCGGGGGCGCGCCAGAAAGGCGTCAGCCGACGCCCAATAGCGAAAAACCTTTCACGAAGAAAGAAAAATCGGCTATAGCTCTACAAATCCTTCAGGATCATGGTGGACCCGCGCCAAGTCTCAATCTGAAGTTCCGGCAATCCACTCAAAACGGTCGTACGAGCGCTCACGGTGCGGGATCCCGCTCGACCAGCCTGGCGAGCTTGTCCAGCGACATGCGCCAGCCGAGTTCATTGCCTTCCGGCGGCACGCCGGGCGGGAGGTTCTCGTGCATCCCGGTGAGGTCGGTGCCGTCCCCATCGGGCGAGTCGGCCAGCGTGTAGGTCGCCGTCATCTCGCCTTGCAGCGCCGGATCCGCGGTCTCGAACTCTATGACCTGGACGACCTGCGTATCGGGGACGAGCCGGACGAACCGGCCGTGGTAGGTGTCGGCCCGGGCGCTGGTCTTGCCGGTGCCTGTCGGCGAGTCGTAGGTCAGCGAGACGCGGAACGCGCCGCCCTCCCTGGCGTCCCACGAATGAACGTGGCTGGTCATCGAATCCGGCACCATCCACTGCCGCACCGCGCCGGCGTCGAGGAGCGCCGCGTAGACGCGGCCGCGCGGTGCCCGGATGCGCTTGGTGAGTCGCGTCGTAGCCACGTCGGCAGGCTACCGGAGGGGAAGAAAGCCGCGAGCGGCTACGCGGCGCGCTCCACGGCATCAGCAGGACGCCACGATGGTACGCGGCTCACCGGCACCCTGGCGTGGCGAAGCCTCACGGCGCCGCCCGCGGAACCCTCACGGCGCCGCCCGCACCCGTTCCGGGACGACCCGGATCGCCACGCTGTACTCGTCGTCGTACCATTGCGCGGTCTGGCCCATGTGCTCGATCGTGGGCAGGTACTTGTCGAGCAGGCCGGGGAACCGCGACGGCGGCGGGGCATCGGGAACGAGTTCGGCGCGGCCGTAGATCACCACGATGTCGCCGCCGCCCGGCCCGGAGTCGAAGTGCACCGTCACCTTGTCGTTCGCCGCGATGTGCCGCTGCTTGGCCCCGCGGTTCAGGCTGTAGATGGTGATCGCCTTACCGTCCCATACGAACCAGACCGGCCGCGGCGCCGGCCACCCGAACGGGGTGACGGTGGTGAGCCAGGCGATCTGGTCGCCGATGAGGTGACGTTCGATCTGCTGCGTGAGCTCGAATCCCATGGGTCCATCATCCCCGCGGAGGTTAGCCGCCCCGTTGGCTGCCCGGTAGGTGGAGCAGGCGGACGGCGACAGCGGCAGCGGCACGTGGTAATGACCACCGCCACCCGTGACCGTGATCGCCACCTCGGGCAGAAGGCCGCCGCCCCGCGCGCCGCGACATGCGAGCCCGTGCCGAACGCCAGCCGGTACACCCCGGCCGCCGTCGCGTTGAACGAGGCCAGGTTCACAGCACCAGACGGTGCGCCACCGCGTCAGCCCGCGGGCAGCGCGTTGGCGCGCACCACGCTCGCGTAGAACTCCCCGCTGCGCTTGAGGATCCGCTTCTGCGTGCCGTAGTCCACGAACACCAGCCCGAACCGCTTGGCGTATCCCTCGGCCCACTCGAAGTTGTCCAGCAGGGACCAGGCGAAGTACCCGCGCAGGTTCACCCCGTCGCAGATGGCCGCGTGCAGCGCGGCCAGGTGATCGCGCAGGTACTTCACGCGCTCGTAGTCCTCGACCGTGCCGTCCTGGGTCACATAGTCGTACCAGGCCGAGCCGTTCTCGGTGACGTAGAGCGGCAGCCCGCCGGTCTCGTCCCGCAGCCGCGTCATCAGCTCGTAGATGGCGCTGGAGTCGACCAGCCAGTTCATCGCGGTGAGCGGCATCCCCTCTGGGTGCACTAGCACCTGGTTCGGCCCGATGAGCTGCTCGCCGCGCCGCGGCTCCCCGTCGGGCCGGATCCCGACGTACTGCGGTGCGTAGAAGTTGACGCCGAGGAAGTCGATCGGTTCCCTGATCACGCCGAAGTCGCCGTCGCGCACCAGGCCGGGCACCCGGGCGGGGGAGAACTCCGCGGTCAGCCGCTCCGGGTAGGCGCCGTGCAGCAGCGGCCCGAGGTACGCGCCGTTCTGCCGCGTCTCCAGCTCGGTGGCCAGGCCGCTGGCCTCCGGCGAGGTCGCCCGCACCACGGCGAGGTTGAGCGTGATGCCCACCTGCGCCGGGGACGGCGAAGCGGCGCGCAGTGCCGCGACCGCCCGGCCGTGCGCGAGCAGCAGGTGGTGGTTCGCGGCGACGGCCCGCGCGGGGTCCTTGATGCCGGGGGCGTGCCTGCCGTCGCGGTAGCCGGCGTGCGCGACGACCCACGGTTCGTTCAGCGTGATCCACCGGTGCACCCGGTCGCCGAACGCCTCGCCCGCGATCGCGGCGAAGTCAGCGAAGATCTCGGCGATGTCCCGCATCGCCCAGCCGCCCTTGTCTTGCAGCGCCTGGGGCAGGTCCCAGTGATACAGGGTGACCATGGGCGTGATGCCCTTCTCGAGCAGCGCGTCGATGACCCGGTTGTAGTAGTCAAGCCCCTTGGCGTTGGGCGCGCCGCGCCCGTCGGGCTGGATCCGCGGCCAGGAGATGCTGAACCGGTAGGCGCCGACGCCGAGCCGGGCCAGCATCGCGATATCCTCGGGGTAGCGGTGGTAGCTGTCGCAGGCCACGTCGCCGGTGTCGCCATGGAAGACCTTCCCCGGGGTGTGGCTGAACGTGTCCCAGATCGACGGGCCCTTCCCGTCCGCATCCGGCGCCCCCTCGATCTGGTAGGCGGCCGTGGCCGCGCCCCAGAGGAACCCGTCGGGGAAACGGAGC
>DATGLH010000036.1:0-65528 GCA_035294225.1 Trebonia sp. | reverse complement strand
CGAACGACCGCATCCGCTGCCCGGCCATCCAGGCCAGCGTCGGCGGCTCCGGCCAGTACCCGCGCAGGCCGATCTGCAAGAACCGGTCGCCGCGGACCGCCCCGGACTCGATCAGCCGCCGCATCGGCGTGCCGTGCCCGTAGAGCGAGCCCCACTGGGTGTCGCCCGTGTCGGCGTGCGCGTCGAAGTGGATCAGCGACACCCGCCCCCACCCGGCGTGCCTGGCCACGCCGGTGGCGTCCGGGAAGGTGACCGTGTGGTCGCCGCCGAGGATGACGGGGATCGCGCCGGCCTCGGCGACCGTTTGCACCGCCAGCTCAAGCCGCCGCAGCGACTGCGTCGTCTCCCCGGGAGGCATCACGACATCGCCGATGTCCGCGATCAGCAGCTCCCGCAGCGGGTCGACGCCGAGCGCCAGGTGCGGCCGGGACCCGTCGTGCGGCAGGTAGTCGGTGCCCCGGATGGCCTGCGGGCCGAACCGGGCGCCCGGCCGGTGCGAGGTTCCGCTGTCCCACGGCGCCCCGAGGAGCACCACGTCAGGCCGCAGGTCGGCCAGGGCGCTGATCTCGGCGTGCGGCACGCCGAGGAAGGTGATCTCGGGCCCGTACATGGCGCGGGTCATGTCAGGTTCAGGCATGGTTTCCCGTCTTCAGCAGCGGCTGGGTGACCGGTCCGCCCCGTCGCGGGACCATGACCACCTTAGCCAGCCAGGGCGGCAGCCACCAGTTGGCGGCGCCGAGCAGCTCCATCACCGCGGGCACCAGCACGAGCCGCACCACGGTGGCGTCGATCAGCACCGCCACGGCGAGCCCGAGCCCGACCTGCTTCACGGACACGTCCGGCGTCAGGTCGAAGGACAGGAAGACCACGACCATGATCGCCGCGGCCGCCGAGATCACCCGCGCGGTCGAGGCGAGGCCGGACGCCACGGCACGGCTGTTGGCCCCGGTCTCCAGGTACGCCTCGCGGATCCGGGACAGCAGGAACACCTCGTAGTCCATGGACAGCCCGAACAGGATCACGAAGAGGAACACCGGCACCCAGGTGGTCACCGGCATCCGCTCCGGGAAGCCGAGCAGGCGGCCCGCCCACCCCCACTGCGTCACCGCCGTCAGCACGCCGTACGCGGCCGCGACGGACAGCAGGTTCATCACCGCGGCCTTGACCGCGACCACCACCGAGCGGAATATGAACAGCAGCAACAGCATGGACAGCGCCACCACGGTGCCCACCAGCCACGGCAGCCGGCGGCCGATCAGGTTCGCGAAGGCCACGTTCGCCTCGTCCGGCCCGGTGAGGTAGGCGTGGATCCCCGTCCCCGCGGTCGCCCGCGGCAGCACGTCCCCGGCGATCTCGTTGGCGAGCGCGTTGGTCGCCGCGTCCTGCTCCCCGGTCGCCGGGTAGGCGATGAGCATCGCGGCCTGCCCGTCCCGGCTGACCACCGGGGGAGTGACCGCGGCGACGCCGGGCGTGCGGGCGAGCGCGGCCTCCACGCCGTCCATCCCGGCCGCGGCCCCGCCGGGCAGCCGCGCGGCGACGATCAGCGGCGCGTCGAACCCCGGCCCGAACCCCTGCGCCATCGCGGCGTAGCTCGCGTACCCCATCGTCCCCCGTGCCTGCGCCGACTCGTCGGGGAAGGACAGCTTCATCGCCAGCACCGGGGCGGCCAGCAGCAGGATGAACCCCGCCGCGGTGACGGCGGCGGCCATCGGGTGCTTCTGGATGAACGAAGCCCATTTTTCCGAACGGACGGCGGCGGCTGCCGGCGTGCCACCGTGCCTGCGGACCCGGCGCCGTTCCAGGACGGTGGGCTTGCCGAGCCGGGTCCCGCTGAACCCCAGCAGCGCCGGAAGCAGGGTGAGCGCGCCGAGCACGGTCATCGCGACCGTGGCGGCCGCCGCGATCGCCACCCCGTTGAGCAGCGGCTGGCGCAGCACGAGCAGCCCGAGCAGGCCGATCACCACGGTGCCGCCCGCGGTCAGCACCGAGACCCCGGCGGTCCGCATCGCGGTGACGGCGGCCTCCTCGGGCGCGTTTCCGCCGCGCAGCTCGGACCTGAACCGGGTGAGGATGAACAGCGCGTAGTCGACGCCGACGCCGAGGCCGATCATCGCGGCGATGATCGGGGAGAACGACGGCGCCGGGAAGACGTGGCCGAGCAGAGCGATCAGCGACAGGCCGGACCCGATGCCGAAGAGGGCGGTCGCCACCGGCAGCCCCATCGCCAGCAGCGACCCGAACGCGATCAGCAGCACCACCATGGCCGCCCCGACCCCGACCCCGTTGGACGGGCCGCCGTACGGCGTCTCCGCCAGGTCCACCACGTCCCCGCCGAGGCTGAACGTCACGCCGTTCCCGCTGGCCCTGGCGGCATCGCTCATCAGGGCCCTGGCCTCGCCGGAGGGGATGCTGCTGCCCGGGACGTCGAACTGCACGGTGGCGTACGCGATGTGCCCGTCCCGCGACACGTGACCCGGCGTCGTGTACGGGCTGGTCACCGCGGTCACGTGCGGCGCGCTTTCGAAGGGGGCCAGCGCGCCCGCGACGCGGGCGCGGGTCGCGGGCGCGGTGACGGGCGCCGCGGACCTGATCGCCAGCGTGAGGGTATCGCCGGACTGCCGGGCGAAGTGCTCGTTGAGCAGCGCCTGCCCGGGATCGGAGCTGGTGAACGTGTTGTCGGCCGCGGCGCCGAAGCGGGTCCACAGCGTGATCAGCACCGCGACCCCGGCGACCCACGCGAGCAGCGTCGTCCCCCGGTGCCGGTAGCAGGCTCGGCCTAGGCCGCCGAGCAGGCCATCTCGCGTTCGCATGGCCAAAGCCTCGCAACACGCCCCCGCCCGGCGCGTCCTGCGCGGGGAGGCATTCGCGGCTCGCGGCTAATCGGCCGGAGTACTCCCGGGGGAGTACGCTCGCCGCCCGTCCCGGCGTCAGCCGCCGGGACGGGCGGCGAGGCCGTGCTCGTAGGCGAGGACGACGAGCTGTGCCCGGTCGCGGGCGCACAGCTTGGTCATGGCGCGGCTGACATGGGTCTTCGCGGTGAGCGGGCTGACCGTCAGCTTGACGGCGATCTCCTCGTTGGACAGCCCGGCGGCGACCAGGGTGACGACCTCGCGCTCGCGTTCGGTGAGCGCGGCCAGGCCCGGCGGCGCCGGGCGCGCCGGTCCGGGGGCGCGCCCGGCCGGGGCCGCCGCGCCGGCGGCGAACCGGGCGATCACCGCGCGGGTCACGCTGGGGGACAGCAGCGCCTCACCGCGCGCGACCACCCGGATGGCCCGGAGCAGATCGCCCGGTTCCACGTCCTTCACCAGGAACCCGCTCGCGCCGGCCCGCAGCGCGGCGAAGACGCTCTCCTCGTCGTCGAACGTGGTGAGCACCACCACCCGGACCGCGCCGAGCGCCGGATCGGCCGCGATCAGGCCCATGGCGGTGATCCCGTCCACCTCCGGCATCCGCAGGTCCATGAGCACCACGTCCGGGCGGTGCTGGCGGGCCAGGGCGACAGCGGTGCCCCCGTTCGCGGCCTCCGCGACGACCTCGATGTCCCCGGCGGCCTCGAGCAGCATCCGGAACCCGGCCCGCACCAGCGCCTGGTCGTCCGCGAGCAGCACCCGGATCATCCGGTCACCCCCTCGGCAGCGTCGCCGTGACGAGGAAGCCGCCGCCGGGGCGCGGGCCGGCTTCGAGGGTGCCGCCGACGGCGGCCGCGCGCTCGCGCATCCCGCGGATCCCGTTCCCCGTCCCCGGCGTGCCGCCCGCCGGGGACGGGGCGCAGCCGTCGTTCGAGACGGTGATCGTGAGGACGCCGGGCGCATAGCGCAGGCGCACCTCGGCGGGGGTGCCGTTCGGCGCGTGCCGCAGCACGTTGGTCAGCGACTCCTGCAAGATCCGGTATGCCGCGTGGTCGGCCGCCGGCGGCAGCGGCCCCTGCTCGCCCTCGACCGTGACGGTGACCGGCGAGCCCGCCGCGGTGACCGCGGCGCGCAATTGCGATAGCCGGTCCAGGCCCAGGCCGCTCGCGGCCTGCGCGCCGCCGTCGGCGCCGCCCCGGAGCTGCCCGAGGACCGCGCGCATCTCGCCGAGCGCGCCCTTGCTCGTCTCGCGGATGGTGACGAGCGCGTCGCGGAGCTGCCCGGCATGGGCAGGATCGGCCTCCCCGGGCAGGCGCCCCCCTCCGTTCGGGATAGTTGTCGCGGACAGCACGTGCAGCGCGGAGGCGGCCTGCACGGCGATGGTCGCCATGCTGTGGGCCACCGTGTCGTGCAGTTCGCGGGCGATGCGCAGCCGCTCCTCGGCGAGCAGCCGGGCGGCCTCGGACCGCCGCTCCTCTGCGGCCAGCGCCAGCCGGCGCGCGGTCTCGGCGGCCAGCGCGCGGCGGCCGCGGACCACCTCGCCGAGCGCGACGGCGAGGACGAAGATGGCGAACGACGGCAGGAAGTCCGCGAGCAGGATGACAGGCTGCTGATGGGCGCCGAAGCCCACCGCGAACAGGCCGGCCACCATGATCACCGCGGGCACCGCGATCGACCAGGCGAGGTAGCCCGCGACGGCGGTCTGGTAGACCGGCACGAACATCAGCGGCGCGGGCGAGATGTTCCGCCGGTGCAGCGTGTAGAAGAGCATCATCTCGGCGAAGCTGATCAGCAGCACCGCCCGCGGCCAGCGGCGGGACGCGAGCAGCGGAAGAGCGATGACCGCGCCGAGCGTGTAGGACGCCGCGTCGAGCGGCGCCGCCCCGCTGCCGCCGCCCACGGCCACGTTCACCTCGATGATCGCGACCACCGCGGCGAGCATGACCAGGTCGCCCGGGCGGATGCCCAATGGCCATGCCTTCCTGTCCACGGCCTTCCTGTCCACGCCATCACGGTACGCCGCGCGGCGCCAGATTTTTACTCCCCGGGCGGTAAACCCCCCGGGCGGGCGAGGCGTCTTACTTGCGAGGCTCGGTGAAAGCGGGACACCGAGCCTCACGCCTTTCCGGCGGCCGGGCCGGCCCGGCCCGGCCGCCGCGGGTGCGGGCGCGGCGGGCGCGACAGGTGCATGATGAGGCGATGAGCCTCGGCAGCCTTGACGACATCGACGCGCGGATCATCACCGCGCTGATCAGGGACGCCCGCGCCAGCTACGCGGTGATCGGGAACGAGGTCGGCCTGTCGGCGCCGGCCGTCAAGCGGCGCGTGGACAGGCTGCGGGCCTCCGGCGCGATCACCGGCTTCACCGCGCGGGTGGACCCGGCCGCGCTCGGCTGGACGACCGAGGCGTACGTCGAGCTGTTCTGCGTCGCCCGCACCTCCCCGGGGGAGATCGCCGCGGCGGTCCGGCGCTACCCGGAGGTGGCGGACGCCTGCACGGTGACCGGCGAGGCGGACGCGCTGGTCCACATCAGGGCCGCCGACATCAAGCACTTCGAGCGGGTGATGGAGCGGATAGGCGCCGAGCCGTTCGTGCTGCGCACCCGGAGCGTGATCGTGCTCTCCAGGCTGGTCGAGCGGGCAGACTCATTCGCCCCGTCTGAGCACGCATGACAGGCTAAGGTCGGCCTATGCCCGAAGTTGACGATGACCTGAGCGCGGACACCGGACGCTTCCGTGCGTTCGCGCAGCGTCAGGACGACGACCTGCCGGAGCCGTGGCGGATGCGCGCGCCGGGGTCCACGGTCGGCCTGCTGGCGGCCGTCGTGGTCGCGGTCGCCGTGCTGGTCGCCATCGCGGCGAGCCTGCTGACCTAGGCCGCTACGAGCCCGGAGCGAACTCGGCGGAGCCGCGCGGGGTCAGCCTGGCCGGCAGCTCCACCCGGCGAGGCGGTCCCTGCTCGCCCGCGACACGGCGGACGAGCAGCTCCCCGGCCGTGCGACCGAGCTGCGCCGGGTCGTAGCCGATCACGGTCACCCCGGGCGAGACGAGGTCGGCCAGCTCGAGATCACCGAACCCGATGACCGCCACCCGCCGCTGGCCTGCCCCGGCCAGGGCCCGCAGCGCCAGCGCGGTATGCTCCCGGCTGCCGCAGAGCACCGCGGTCACCGGGCAGGCCGCCGGCTCGGCGAGGTCCCGCGGGGTCAGTGCCGCCCAGGGCTGGTCCGCCGCCAGCCCGGCTGCCGTCATCGCCTCGGCGTAGCCGTGCGCGAACTGCCGGGACCGGTAACCGGCCGGGTCGCCGAGGTAACCGATCCGCCGGTGCCCGTACGCGATCAGGTGCGCTACCGCGGCCCTCGCGCCGCCCCGCTCGTCCACCAGCACGGTGTCGGCGCTGACCAGCGCCGCCGGCGGCCTCAGCGCGAACACGGCGGCCACGCCCGCCTCGATCTCGGGCACCAGGTAGCCGTGCTCGCCGGGGGCGGGAACGATGACCAGCCCGTCGATCCGCCGGGCGCACATCGCGAGGGCGAGCCGCTCCTCCCGCGACGGCTCGCCGCCCGTCGAGCCGGTGTAGAGCAGGAACCCGTGCTCGCTGGCCACTTCCTCAAAGCCGCGGAAGACCGCCGCCAGGTCGGGGTCGGCATAGCTGTCCGCGATGAAGCCGAGCGTGGCGGTCCGCCCGGTGCGCAGGAGCCGGGCGCTCTCATTCCGCCGGAAACCGAGTTCCTCGATGGCGCCGAGCACCCGCTTCGTGGTCTCGGGGGTCACTCCGGGCTCGCCGTTCACCACCCGGGACACGGTCTTCAACGCGACCCCGGCCCGGGACGCGACGTCCTTCATGGTCGGCCGGCCGCCGTTACGCAACATCTGTCCGTGAATATTCATCGCCCCCTCCAGTAACATTTTGCTCAGCGAAGCGCCGCGGAACACCTCCGCGCGCCGCCCCGCCGGCCGGCGGCGATAATTGGCCGGTGAGCAACGCCCCACGGGCGGAGCGGGAGCGGCTGACCACGCTGGGCGGCCTCGCCGCGCTCTCCCTCGACGCGCTCTCCAGCGTCGCCTACGGGCCGGAGGCCATCCTCGTCGTGCTGGTCGCGGCCGGGGCGTCCGCGCTGAAATACAGCCTCCCGGTCACCGGTGCGATCGTGGTGCTGCTCGCCGCGCTGGTCATCTCCTACCGGCAGGTGATCGAGGCATTCCCGGACGGCGGCGGCGCGTACGCGGTGTCCAAGCGGCACCTCGGCACCACGGCCTCGCTGGTCGCGGCGGCATCGCTGACCGTCGACTACGTGCTGAACGCGGCGGTCGGCGTGTCGGCCGGCGTGGAGGCGCTGACCGCCGCGTTCCCGGCGCTGTACGGGGCACGGGTGTGGCTGTGCCTGCTGGCGCTCGCCCTCATCACCGGGGCCAACCTGTGGGGGGTCGCCGAGTCCGCGCGCGTCTTCGCGGTGCCGACGCTCGCCTTCATCGCCGCGATGCTCCTGGTCATCGCGGTCGGCCTGGTCCGGCCGCAGCCGGCGGTGCCGCTGTCGCACTCGCTGCCGCCGGCCACCGAGACGGTCGGCGCGCTGCTGATCCTGAAGGCGTTCGCGTCCGGGTGCTCCGCGCTGACCGGAGTGGAGGCGATCGCGAACTCGGTACCTCAGTTCCGGGCACCGCGGGCTCGCCACGCCCAGCGCACCGAGGTGTCGCTGGGCGTGCTGCTCGGCGTCATGCTGCTCGGGCTGGGTGAGCTGATCCGGCGCTGGCACGTGGTGCCGCACTCCGGCACGACGGTCCTGGCCCAGCTCACCGCGGGCGCGGTCGGGCACGGCGTGCTGTTCTACCTCATCCAGATGATCACGCTGGTGCTGCTCGCGCTCGCCGCGAACACCTCGTTCGGCGGCCTGCCGGTGCTCGCCGGGCTGCTGGCCCACGACAACTTCCTGCCGCACATGTTCGGGCTGCGGGCCGACCGCCGGGTGTTCCGGTACGGCGTCGGGGTGCTCGCGGTGGCCGCGGCGCTGCTGCTGGTCGCCTCCCGCGGCGACACGCAGGCGCTGGTGCCGCTGTTCGCCGTTGGCGTCTTCGTCGGCTTCACGCTCTCCCAGGTCGGCATGGTCAGGCACTGGCACGCGCAGCGATCCACCACCCCCGGCTGGCTCGGCCGGGCGTGGATCAACGGCATCGGCGCCGTGCTCACGCTCGCGGCCACGGTGATCGAGCTGGTCAGCAAGTTCACGCAGGGCGCGTGGCTGGTCGCGCTGGTCATCCCGCTGCTCGTCCTGCTGTTCGCGTCGGTGCGCCGGACGTACGCGCGCATCGGCGCCCAGCTGCGGATCGGCCAGGTGCCGGGGCCGCCGGTGCGGCAGGCGTCGCTCGTGGTGGTCCCGGTGGCGGGCATGTCCCGGCTGACCGCCGAGGGCATCTCCGCGGCGCTGTCGCTCGGCGACGACGTGATCGCCGTCACGGTGGTGTTCACCGACACCGACACCGACACCGACGGCGGCACCGACGGCGGCACCGACGGCGGCACCGGCACCGACGGCGGACAGCCGCCCGACGCGTCTTTCCGCGACGAGTGGAAGGCGTGGCGTCCCGAGGTGCCGCTCATCACCCTGCGGTCCGCGCACCGTTCGATAGCCAAGCCGATCGTTGCCTACCTCCGGTCGGTCGAGGCGGAAGACAAGTACCACCGGCTGGTCGTGCTGATCCCCGAGGTGCAGCCGGCGCGGCCGTGGCAGTGGATCATGTACAACCAGCGCGGGCTGATCCTGGACCGGGCGATCCGCCGCGGCACCAACAGGGTGGTCCTGTGCAGGCTGCGCTACCGGCTGGAAGTGCTCGCCGCGGATCCCGCAGCGCCTCATCAGCACCATCGCTACCGCGAATAGCGCTAAAGCTACCGAGAGATAACGTAAGGCCCGGCCGCCGCTCCCGGGTGGCAAGATAAGCGGCATGAGCTTCGGCACCGGAACCAGGCGGTGATGATGCCGGCGCGCTCGCGACTGCCGGTAGCCGTGGTAACCGGCGGGAACCGCGGCATCGGCCTGGAGGTCTGCCGGCAGCTCGCCGCGCTCGGATACGCGGTCGTGCTTGGCTCGCGGGACCCGCGGAGGGGGGAAATCGCGGCTAAGGAACTCGACCCCGAGGGCGAGCGGATCACGCCGTGCCATATCGAAGTCGATAATTCCGTGAACGTCAGGCAGTTCGGCGAATGGCTCAGGGAGCGGTTCGGGCGGGCCGACGCGCTCGTGAACAACGCGTCCACGCCGCCCGACCAGTGGGCGATCGCCGGCGACACCGACCTGTCGCCAGTGGCCGAGGCTCTCGACGTCAACCTGTTCGGCGCCTGGCGGATGACGCAGACCCTGCTGCCGCTGCTGCGCCTGAGCCCGCGGCCGCGGGTGGTCAACGTGTCGAGCGAGGGCGGCTCGATCGCCCTCATGCGCGGCGGCTACCCCGCCTACAGCGTCTCCAAGGCGGCGCTGAACGCGCTGACCAGGCTGCTCGCCGGTGAGCTCTACCGGGACGGCATCCTGGTCAACGCGGTGTGCCCTGGCTGGACGTCCGGCGACGGCGCCCAGGGCGGCGGGCGCTCCCACGCCCGGGGCGCCGCCAGCGTGGTCTGGGCGGTTACCCTGCCGAACGGCGGCCCCACCGGCACCTTCACCCGCGACGGCCGCGAGCTGCCCTGGTAACCGCGGGCACGGGATCCGGATCGGCGGAGGGCGCCGATCCTTCCGCGATAGCGGTTGATTAACGAGCGGTATGTTCCGGTTCCTGCTCGGGAGGCTGGAAGCGGTATCCCATGCCGGGCTCGGTGATCAGCCAGCGCGGCCGCGCCGGGTCCGGTTCGAGCTTGCGCCGCAGTTGCGCCATGTACAGCCGCAGGTTGCCGCTCGCGTTGTCGTAACCGGGCCCCCACACCTCGCGCAGCAGCTGCTTCTGGCTGAGCAGCTTGCCCGGGTTGCGCAGCAGCACCTCGAGCAGATGCCACTCGGTAGGCGTCAGCCTGATGTCGGCGCCCTCGGCCGTCCCGTCGTCCCTGGTGACCCGCTTGGCCGCGAGGTCGACGGTGAGGCCGCCGAGCCGTACCCGCGGCACCTCCCCGGCGGTGCCGACCCGGCGGGCCGCCGCCCGCATCCGGGCCAGCAGTTCTTCCATGCCGAACGGCTTGGTCACGTAGTCGTCCGCCCCGGCGTCGAGCGCCTCCACCTTGTCCGCGCTGTCGGCCCGCCCGGACAGCACGATGATGGGCGCAAAGGTCCAGCCGCGCAGCCCGGCGATCACGTCCACGCCTTCCATGTCGGGCAGCCCGAGGTCGAGGATCACCAGGTCCGGCGGGTGCGCCGCCGCGGCCGCCAGCGCCTGCGCCCCGGTCGCGGCGGTGTGCACCTCGTACTGCCGCACCCGCAGGTTGATCCGCAGCGCGCGCAGGATCTGCGGCTCGTCGTCGACGACGAGCACCCGTGTCACGCCCGCACCCCCTTATCGCCCTTATCGCCCTGATCGCGCTCTGATCGCGCTCTAATCGCCGGGCGCGGCCGGCAGCGAGATCGCCATCGTCAGCCCGCCGCCCGGGGTGTCCTCGGCGGTGAGCGTGCCGCCCATGGCCTCGGTCAGCCCGCGGGCCAGGGCCAGCCCGAGTCCCACGCCCGTGGTGTTGTCGGTATCGCCGAGCCGCTGGAACGGCACGAACATCCGCTCCTTGCCATGTTCTGGTATGCCCGGTCCGCGGTCGATCACGCGAAGCTCCACGCGCCCGCCCAGCGCGCTGGCGGTGATCAGCGGCGGCTTGCCGGCGGGGGAGTAGCGCAGCGCGTTCTCGGCGAGGTTGACCACGACGCGTTCGGCGATCGCCGGGTCCGCGTACACGGCCGGCAGCGACTCGGGGATCTCCACCGCGATGTCGCGGCCGAGCGGGTCCAGGTTGTCCAGCGCGCGGGACACGATCTCGTCGAGGCCCGACGGGCGCGGGAACAGCGACAGCGCCCCGGCCTGTAGCCTGCTCATGTCCAGGAGGTTCTCCACCAGGTGGGTGAGCCGGTCCAGGGACTCGTCGGCGGTGGCGAGCAGCTCCTCGGTGTCGGCGGCGTCCCAGCGCACGTCCGGGGACCGCAGCGAGGTGACCGCCGCCTTGGCCGAGGCGAGCGGCGTGCGCAGGTCGTGGCTGACCGCGGCGAGCAGCGCGGTGCGCATCCGGTCGGCGGCGGCGATCGGCCTGGCCGCCTCCGCCTCGGCGGCGAGCCGCTGCTGTTCGAGCGCGACCGCGGCGTAGGCCGCGAAGGCGCCGAGCACGCGGCGGTCGCCCGCGGGCAGCGGGCGTCCGACCAGGGCGAGCGAGAGCGTGTCGGATATCGGCACGTCCACGTCGGCGTCGTCGGGCCGGCGCACCGGGTTCTCTCCCGACGAGGCGACCACCGTCCAGCCGGCGGCCGGCCCGCGTCCCGGGCCGCCCGCGGCGCCCTGGCATTCGAGCAGGCTGGCCGACCGCATCCCGAAGGACTCCCGGGTCCGGTCGAGCAGCGCGTCGACCGCGTGCTGGCCGCGCAGGATGCTGCCCGCCGTCGTCACCAGCAGCTCGGACTCGGCGTTGGCGCGCGCCGCCTGCTTGGTCCGCCGCGCGGCGATGTCGACCACCCAGCTCACGACCAGCCCGACCGCGATGAACACGCCGAGCGCCAGCGCGTTGTTCGCCTCCGCGATCGTCCACTGGTGGAGCGGCGGCGTGAAGTAGTAGTTCAGCAGCAGCGACGCGGCGATGGCCTCCACCAGCGCGGGCACGAAGCCGCCGGTCACCGCCACGATGATGACGGCGACGAGGAAGGCGAGCACGTCGCTGGTGAGGTTGAGGCTGGACCGCATGCTGGCCAGCAGCACCGTCAGCAGCGGCGCGAGGGCGGCGGCGAGGGCATACCCGGCGACCTGGCGGCGCGGCGTGATCCCGCCGCGGTACCGGGGAAGCAGGCCCCACCGGCTGCCCGCATGGGCGTGGGTGACCATGTGGACGTCGATCGGGCCGGAGTCACGGATGGTGCGCGCCCCGATTCCCGGTCCGGTGAGCATGGCCAGCAGCCACGGGCGGCGGCTCGCGCCGAGCACGAGCTGCGTGGCGTTCTCCGCCCGGGCGAAGGCGAGCAGCGCCTCGGAGATGTTGTCGCCGACGACCTGGTGGTAGGTGCCGCCGAGGGACTCGACCAGCCGACGCTGCCGGGTGAGGTTGGCCGGGTTCGCGCCGGTGAGCCCGTCGGACCTGGTGATGTGCACCGCGAGCAGGTCGCCGCCGGAGGAGCGGGCCGCGATCCGCGCCGCGCGCCTGATCAGCGTGTCGCCCTCGGGGCCGCCGGTGAGCGCGACGACGACCCGCTCCCGCGCCTCCCAGGTGCTCTTGATGCCGTGCTCGGCACGGTACTTCTGCAGGCCCTCGTCGACCTTGTCGGCCAGCCAGAGCAGCGCCAGCTCGCGCAGCGCGGTCAGGTTCCCGGTCCTGAAGTAGTTGGTGAGCGCCGCGTCGATCTTCTCCGGCGGGTAGATGTTGCCGTGCGCCATGCGGCGGCGCAGTGCCTCGGCCGTCATGTCGACGAGCTCGACCTGGTCCGCGGCCCGCACGACCGCGTCCGGCACGGTTTCCCGCTGCGGCACCCCGGTGATCTGCTCGACGACGTCGTTGAGCGACTCCAGATGCTGGATGTTGACCGCGGAGATCACCTCGATCCCCGCGTCGAGCAGTTCCTCGATGTCCTGCCAGCGCTTCTCGTTGCGCGAGCCGGGCACGTTGGTGTGCGCCAGCTCGTCCACCAGGGCGACCTGCGGCCTGCGGGCCAGCACCGCGTCGACGTCCATCTCCTCGAACGCGGCACCGCGGTAGGTCAGCCGCTTGCGCGGTACGACCTCAAGCCCGTCCAGCTGGGCGGCGGTCTGCGGGCGGCCGTGTGTCTCGGCGAACGCGACGACGACGTCCGCGCCGCGCTCGCTGCGCCGGTGGCCCTCGCTCAGCATGGCGTAGGTCTTCCCCACCCCGGCGGCGGCGCCGAGGTAGATCCGCAGCTGCCCGCGGGGCGTGGCGCGGCCTTCGGCAAGTGCGGGCATACCTCAATACTGCGGCAACGCCGCCGGTAGCCGGCACGGCCCTAACGCCATCCATGCACCGGCGCGCGCTCGTCCGTTCCGCCGACGGCTTCGTTCTGCCGATGGCTTCGTTCTGCCGATGGCGCCATCGGCCTGGATAGAGCATGCCGTTGGCGCCATCGGCAGGCCGGAGGACGGCGAACCGTCTCACAATGCGAGACAACAGGCCGAACCTGCAACGGCCTGCCTAGGCCCCTCGGTCTTGGTCCGGGCGAACGGCCAGAGGTTGTGATCCCGGGCACCGGTCCGGACCCGGCGCCGTTCTCCGGGACCGTGACCCGCGCGGACGGCTGACGACAGCATGCTGTAGTCTGCTGCTTTGGTCACCCGGTCCATGCGGTCCTGGGAGACATGATGACCTGGCTTGACTTGGGCGTTCTCCTCGCCGCGCTCGTCGTGGCGGCCCTCTCGGTGCACCTTGTCCACAAGCACTGGTCCCATGAGGCGCGGCGGAAGCACACCGACGTCGCGGGGTTCATTTTCGCCGGGGTCGCCGTCCTTTACGCCGTGATGCTGGCGTTCGTAGTCATCGTGGGCTGGGAAGACCTTGGCAGCGCCCGCGCCACCACGTACAGCGAAGCCGATCAGCTCGCGAACGTCTACTGGATATCGCGCAACCTTCCCCCGCCCCAGGGCCCGGCGGTCGCCAGCCTGACGGTGGCCTACGCGAACACGGTCATAGGCACCGAATGGCCGCTGATGGACCAGGGCAAAACCAGCCCCGAGGCCCAGGCCGTACTCAACCAGATCCGCGACCGCATGTTCGCGTTCCAGCCCCGGACCGGCCAGCAGCAGGCTCTGTATGAGCAGGCACTGGTCAGCGTGAATGAGCTGAGCGCGGCCCGGCGGGACCGGCTGGTCTCGATGAACGACACGGTACCGGAGCCGCTGTGGGTGGCGCTCATCGTCGGCGCGGTGGTAACGGTCGCCTTCTGCCTGCTCTTCGGGCTGGAGAATCAGACCGTGCACATCGCGATGGTGGTGGGGATCACCGCCCTGGTCACGATCTCGCTCCTTCTGATCAAGGACATGCAGTATCCCTTCGCCGGCAACCCGCATATCGGCCCCGAGGCGTTCGAGGTATTCCTCGGAAACGTCCGGCCGCACTGACGTCCAGGTGTCCGGCGGCGGGTCGGCGGCGTGCTGAGCCCGGCCGCTGCGCGCGGGCCGCGGACCTCATGGCAGTACAGGGACCGCGGCGTCGCCGGGCTGCATCACGGATGGCAGCACGCGCGGGGGCTGCGGACCTCATGACAGCCTGAACCGCCTGCTGGACCTGCCGCCCGATCCATGGCAGTACGCGCGGGGCTGCGGACCTCATGACAGCGCTGGCTCTCCCGGCATCGCGGGCGGCCTAACGTCCGCGCGCGAAGTACTCACTCGACTGGCGCCGCCACAGGAATATCACCGTCACCAGGCCTATCAGCCAGATCATCAGGTGGGTGCTCTTGATCGCGGGGATGCCGGGCCGGCTGATCGTGGCCAGGAAGCCGAGGGTGTCGATGCCGAACAGGACGGTCCCGGCCGCCCGGACCCAGCCGCGCCCCTTCGCGCAGGCCGCCGCCAGCCAGAGCCACAAGGCGATGCTGAGCAGCGACCCGAGGACCACCGCCAGGTCGCCGGCGATGGCGAGATGGCTGGCGTTCACCGGGTCCGCGGCCGGGTGATTCCTGAGGTAGGCGACCTTGAGCCGGCTGATGGTCGTGATGGCGGCGATCATGCCCAGCAGGCTCGCGGCCGCTCCGGAGCACATCAGCCAGGCCGCGGCGAGCACCGGCGCGGGCTGCCGCCGCTGCTGGGGTGCCGGCGCGTACCGGGACATCGCGCCCGGGGCCGCGGGCTGCGGCCACGGGGGCGCCGCGGCGGGCGGCGGCCAGGACACCGGCTGGGCAGGGCCGGCGGCGGACGCGGCCGTCGCCGGCCGCTGCGCGGCCATGCTCGCGGTCGCCATGGCGTGGTACCCGTCGAGCACCATGCCGGACGGCGCCCGCGCCGGCCCCGGCTGACCCTGCGCCTGCTGCCCCGGCCCCGGGTGCGCCTGCGCCTGCTGCCCCGGCCCCGGCTGCCCCTGCGCCTGCTGCCCCGCCCCCGGCTGCGCCTGCGCCGTGGCCGTCTGCCCCGGGCCGGGCATGCCGGCCCGCGCCAGACCCTCCTGCGCGGGGTGAGCCTGGAAGGCCCGGATGAGCTCCGCCAGCGGCTGCGGCCAGAACGAGGCGGGCGTCGCGGTGACCGCCGGGGCCGCCTGCGCGATCATCGCGCCCAGGGCGGCCGGGTCCGGCCGCCGCGCCGGGTCCTTGGCCAGGCAGGCGGAGATCACCTCCCGCAGCGTGCCCGCGACCCCGGTGAGGTCCGGCTGCCCGGTGACCACCCGGTACAGAACCGACGCCGCGCTCCCGCCGCCGAATGGCGCGCTGCCCGTCGCCGCGTAGGCAAGCACGCAGCCGAGCGAGAAGACGTCGCTGGCCGGACCGGCCGGCATGCCTTCGGCCTGTTCCGGTGACATGTAGCCGGGCGTGCCCACCACCATCCCGGCGGCGGTCACCGACGTGCCCTCGAACGCCCGGGAGATGCCGAAGTCGATCACGTATGGCCCGTCCCCGGCGAGCAGGATGTTGGCCGGCTTGAGGTCACGGTGCACGAGGCCGCAGGCGTGCACCGCGCGCAGCGCCTCGGCCAGCCCGGCGGCGAGCCGCCATACGGCCGGCTCCGGCAGCGGCCCGTGCCGGGAGACCACGTCGGCCAGCGACGGCCCGGGCACGTAGGCGGTCGCCAGCCAGGGCGGGTCGTCGTCCAGGCCCGCGGCCACCACGGGGGCGGTATACATGCCGCTGACCGCGCGCGCGGCCGCCACCTCACGGCTGAACCGCTGCCGGAACTCGGCGTCCCGCGCGAGTTCCGGGTGGACGACCTTGACGGCCACCGCCCGGCCGGCGGGGGAGAAGCCGAGGTATACCCGGCCCATGCCGCCGGCGCCCAGCCGGGCGCGCAACTGGAACTCTCCCACCGCATGGGGATCGTTCGCGGAAAGCGGTTCCATCCCTGCTCCCAAGACACCCGGCAACACCGCACGGTGAGGCCGCACGCTGAGATTACCCGCATCCGGCGGGGGACGTCAGCGCACGCCGGAAAGGCCCGGGCCGGGCTGGCCAGCTGGCCCGGGCGGTCGCGGGCACGCCCCCATGTTCCCTCACGCTCCGGGTGTCCTCACGCTCCGGGTGTCCTCACGCTCCGGCCCCGGCGTACTTGGCCTGGCCGGGCAGTTCGTCGAGGGCGATGTTCAGCGTGAGCACGTCCACGCGAGGCTCGCCGAGGAAGCCGAGCGTCCGGCCCTGGGTGTACCTGTTGACCAGGGACTGGACCTCCGACACGGGCAGGTGCCGCGCCGCGGCGACCCGGTTGACCTGGATGTCCGCGTACTGCGGCGAGATGTCCGGGTCGAGACCGGAGCCGGACGAGGTGACCGCGTCCGGCGGGATCTGCGAGACGGACACGTGGTCGAACTTCGCGATCTGCTCTTGGCGCTGCTTGACGTCTTGCAGGAGCGCCGGGCTGTCCGGGCCGAGGTTGGTAGCCCCGGAGTAGTTCGGGTCGCAGCCGTAGTCGTTCTTCACCGACGAGCTGGACGCGTTGGACGGCCGGGGCTGGAAGTACTGCGGCAGGGGGTTCCCGTGTGAGTCCACGAACTCCTGGCACAGGAGCGAGGACCCGATGACCTTGCCGTGGTAGGTCACCAGCGACCCGTCCGCCTGGTGCCTGAACGCGAGCTGCGCGACGCCCGCCATGACCACGGGGTAGGCGATCCCGCAGACCACGGTGAACACGAGCAGCGCGCGGAACGCCGCGATGTGCTGTCTTACGAGCGTGGGAAGGCGATTCATTGCCAGATCACCTGAATCCGGGGACGTTCATGATGATGAGATCGATCCCCTTGATGAATATGAACGGGATGATCAGGCCGCCGACGCCGTAGATCCACAGGTTCCTGCGGAGCATGGCGCTCGCGGACGACGGCTTGTACCGGACACCGCGCAGCGCCAGCGGGATCAGCGCGACGATGATGAGCGCGTTGAAGATGATCGCCGAGGCGATCGCCGAGTTCGCGCTGTGCAGGTGCATGATGTTGAGCTTCCCCAGGCCGGGGAACACCCCGGCGAACATCGCGGGGATGATCGCGAAGTACTTCGCGACGTCGTTGGCGATGGAGAACGTGGTCAGGGCCCCGCGAGTGATCAGCAGCTGCTTGCCGATCTGGACGATCTCGATGAGCTTGGTCGGGTTGGAGTCCAGGTCCACCATGTTCCCGGCTTCCTTGGCGGCCATCGTCCCGGTGTTCATCGCCACCCCGACGTCGGCCTGGGCCAGGGCGGGCGCGTCGTTGGTGCCGTCGCCGGTCATCGCGACGAGCTTGCCGCCCTCCTGCTCCTTCTTGATCAGCGCCATCTTGTCTTCCGGCGTCGCCTCCGCGAGGAAGTCGTCGACGCCGGACTCTTCCGCGATGGCGCGCGCGGTCAGCGGGTTGTCGCCGGTGATCATCACGGTGCGGATGCCCATGGCCCGCATCTCGGCGAACCGCTCGGCGATGCCCTCCTTGACGATGTCCTTCAGGTGGATGACGCCGAGCGCCCGCGCGGTGCCGCCGGCCTTCTCGGCCACGACCAGCGGCGTGCCCCCGGCCGCGGAGATCCCGTCGGTCATCCGGCCTAGCTCCTCCTCCAGCGCGCCGCCGTTGTCGCGGACCCACTGCCGCACGGCCGCGGCCGCGCCCTTGCGGATCTGCCGCCCGTCGGCCAGGTCAACCCCGCTCATCCTGGTCTGCGCGGTGAACGGCACGAACACCGCCCGGTGCTGCCCGGCCGGGTCGCTCAGCTCGCCGGCCGAGCGCTCGCGGATGCCGAACCGCTCCTTGGCGAGCACGACCACGGAGCGGCCCTCGGGGGTCTCGTCGGCCAGCGAGGACAGTTGCGCCGCATCGGCCAGGTAGGCCGCCTCCACCCCCGCGACCGGCAGGAACTCGCTCGCCTGGCGGTTGCCGATCGTGATCGTGCCGGTCTTGTCCAGCAGCAGCGTGTTCACGTCCCCGGCCGCCTCGACGGCCCGCCCCGACATCGCCAGCACGTTGCGCTGGACCAGCCGGTCCATGCCGGCGATGCCGATCGCCGACAGCAGCGCGCCGATCGTGGTCGGGATCAGCGCGACGATCAGCGACACCAGGATGATGAGGTTCTGCGGCGCCTTCGAGTAGTAGGCCATCGGCTGCAAGGTGACGACCGCGATCACGAAGATCAGCGTCAGCGAGGCCAGCAGCACGTTCAGCGCCACCTCGTTCGGCGTCTTCTGCCGCGAGGCGCCCTCGACCAGGGCGATCATCCGGTCGATGAACGTCTCGCCCGGCTTGGAGGTGATCTTGACGATGATCCGGTCCGACAGCACCTTCGTGCCGCCGGTGACCGCGGATCTGTCGCCGCCG
This sequence comes from Trebonia sp., assembly GCA_035294225.1. Taxonomy (GTDB): domain Bacteria; phylum Actinomycetota; class Actinomycetes; order Streptosporangiales; family Streptosporangiaceae; genus Trebonia. The sequence continues at coordinate 47,099 of DATGLH010000036.1, read as the reverse complement.
GACTCGCGGATCACCGGGGCGGACTCGCCGGTGATGGCGGACTCGTCAACCGAGGCCACGCCCTCGACCACATCCCCGTCGCCGGGGATCACCTCGCCCGCCTCGACGATCACGAAGTCGCCGACGGCGAGCTGCGTGCCGGGCACTTCCGTGATGCGGTAGGCGGTGTCGCCGGGCTTCCAGCCGGCCAGCCTGCGCGCCACGGCCTCCCGCTTGGTCCGCCGCAGCGCCTGCGCCTGGGCCTTGCCGCGGCCCTCGGCGACAGCCTCCGCCAGGTTGGCGAACAGCACGGTCAGCCACAGCCAGGCGGTGATCGTCCAGGCGAAGACCGAGCTGTGAATGACCGCCGAGTACGTGGTCAGCACCGACCCGACCTCGACGACGAACATGACCGGGTTCCTGATCTGGACCCGGGGGTCCAGCTTCCTGATGGCGTCAGGCAGCGACTGCCACAGCATGCGCGGGTCGAGCAGCCCGCCGCCGACGCGGCGGACCTGGGCGGGGGGCCTGGTGCCGGCCGGGGCGGCGCCGTCCCCGGACGGGACCCCCTCCCCGGACGGGACCTGGCGGGGCGAGTGTGACGTTGACCGTATGCCAGCCATCAGTGCAGTCCTTCAGCGAACGGGCCGAGTGCGAGCGCGGGGAAGTAGGTCAGGCCGACGAGGATGATGATCACGCCGATCAGCAGCCCGGCGAACAGCGGCCCGTGCGTCCGCAGCGTGCCGGCTGACTCCGGCACGGTCTGCTGCCTGGCCAGCGAGCCGCCGAGCGCAAGCACGAAGATCATCGGGACGAACCTGGCCGTGAGCATCACCGTGCCGCCGGCCAGGTTGTACCAGCCGGTGTTGGCGGCCAGCCCGGCGAACGCCGAGCCGTTGTTGTTGGCCATCGAGGTGAACGCATAGATGACCTCGGTGAGGCCGTGCGGCCCCGGGTTGAGGATCGACCGCCGCGGCACCTGCATGCCCAGCGACAGCGCCGCGCCGACCAGGGCGGACAGCGGCGTGGCCAGGATGTAGGCGGCCGCCCACTTCATCTCGGCCGGGCGGATCTTCTTGCCGAGGTACTCGGGGGTGCGCCCGACCATGAGGCCGCCGATGAACACGGTCAGCACGGCCAGGATGAGCATGCCGTACAGTCCCGCGCCGACGCCGCCGGGTATGACCTCCCCGAGCATCATGTTGAACAGGGCGATCATGCCGCCGAACGGGGTGTAGGAGTCGAAGAACGAGTTGACCGCCCCGGTGGAGGTGGCCGTCGCCGTGGTGCCGAACAGGGTCGAGCCCGGGAGGCCGAACCGGACCTCCTTGCCCTCCATCGCGCCGCCCGCTGCCTGCAGCGCGGTGCCCGCGTGCTGCCACTCGAACAGCGACATCAGGCCGACGGAGGCCAGCCACAGCCCCGCCATCACGGCGACGATCAGGTAGCCCTGCCGTTTGTCGCCGGCCATCGTGCCGAACGTGCGGGGCAGCGCGAACGGGATCACGAGCATCAGGAAGATCTCGAACCAGTTCGAGAACGGGGTCGGGTTCTCGAACGGGTGCGCCGAGTTCGCGTTGAAGAACCCGCCGCCGTTGTTGCCCAGCTCCTTGATGACCTCCTGCGAGGCCACCGGGCCGCCCACCATCGTCTGCTGGCCGCCGTCGAGCGTCGAGATCACGTGGGTCAGGTTGAAGTTGTCGATCACGCCGCAGGCCATCAAGACCACCGCGCCGAGCACCGCCAGCGGCAGCAGCACCCGGACCACGATCCGGGTCAGGTCGACCCAGAAGTTGCCGAGCCGGTCGGTCTTGTTCCGCATGAAGCCGCGGACCAGCGCGATCGCGACGACGATGCCGACCGCGGCGCTGACGAAGTTCTGCACCGCCAGCCCGGCCATCTGGACGACGTAGCCCATCGTGGTCTCGCCGGCGTAGTTCTGCCAGTTCGTGTTCGTGACGAACGACGCGGCGGTGTTCCACGCCAGGAACGGCGGGACGGCCGTCTGCCCGTTGGAATACGGCAGCCACTGCTGTATCCGCTCCAGCAGGTACAGGAACAGGACGCAGACCCCGGAGAACGCCAGCATGGAACGGGCGTAGGTGCCCCAGCGCTGGTCGGCTTCGGCGTCGATGCCCATCACCCGGTAGAAGGCGCTCTCTACCCGCAGGTGCCTGCCGGACATGAAGACGCGGGCCATGTAATTGCCCAGCGGTATGTGGCAGGCCGCCAGCGCCGCGACGAGCAGCGCGGCCTGCAAGAAGCCCGCGAGTGCAGGGTTCATCAGAATCGCTCCGGCCGGACGAGTGCGTAAACGAGGTAGACCGTGAGCACGACGGCTGCGGCCAGGCCGACCCAGTTCTCAGCGCTCAAGGTGCTCGGCCCCCCGGACGATGAGGAAGAGCACGGCGAAGACGACAATGGTCATGCCGGTGACCAGCAAGTCATCCATGGCAACTCCTAGGCTGATACCGCGCGGCGCCGGGGCGTCTGGCTAGCCGCCGGATATCCCTGTGCCAGCCGCCCCGATGGGGGTCGGCAGCCTCGACGGCACAATCAAAGTCCTGGCCAGCGGGTGAAATCGCGGTCCTCACAGAGCCCATGCGGACGCATCCGGCTTCCTAACGGACCCCATGCGCGAGTGCCGCGCGGCGCCCGGGCTCGCCACGTACCGGGCAGCCCTCAGCCGTGTACCGGGCAGCCCTCAGCCGTCCGGCACGAGCACCCGGTGCCCGCGCAGCGGCCACGGCCGGAAGCCGCGCGCCACCTCGTCCATCAGCGCCGACGGCGGCACCGCGAGCACCGGGCACTTCGCGTGCGCGAGGCAGTACCGGCCGACCGACCTGCGCAGCGCCCGGCCGATAAGCGACCGCCTCCCCGTCCCGATGACCAGCAGATCTCCCGGCTGGCTGGCCATGTCCACCAGGACCGGCCCGGTCTCGCCGCGCTCCACGCACGGCTCGACCCAGACGTCGTCCGGCACGCCGCCGAGGCCCTCCTCGAACGCGGCGAACAGCCGCTGCCGGGCGGCGTCCCGCCATACCTGGCACAGGTAAGGGGACGGGCACCGCCGCTCGGCCATCTCGCCCCCGGGCGGGATCCAGGCGATCACGGGCACCAGCGGCACGCGCCGGGCCCGCGCCTCTTCCACGGCGTAGCGCAGCGCCTGCAGGCTGCCCAGCGACCCGTGCACCCCTACGATGATCCGGCGCACCGCCGGCACGATGCATCGCCTCCCGACCTCACAGTGCCTACGTCTCCATCAAACCCCGCCGGAGCGGCAACGGCACCTGTGCAAGCGGAACCCTGATGAAACACGACCGGTACGTCGCGTTTCGCGATGATTTCGATTACTCGGCGTAACATAAATCAGGATCATCATCCCGAACGGGCCCGTGGTGCCTCCGCGCCGCGAGCGTCATGCCCCGCTGACGGCGACCACCCCGCGCAGGGTGCCCACGAACGCGGTGCCTCCCGCGAGGGACAGCGACGAGAAGTGCGGCAGCCCCTCGTCGATCGTGAGCTGGCCCTTGACGGCGCCGCTGGCCGGATCGAGTTCGTACAGCGCGCCATCGCTGTCGCTGTACCGGGTGACCCAGACGGCGCCCCCGCCGACGACCGGCGAGCCGGCCGCGCCGGAGGGGCCGCGCCACAGCACGCTGATCTTGCGGTCGGCCGCGTTCACGGCGATGGCCGCCATGCCGCCGTCCGAGCACGGCTCGTACACCGTGTCACCGTCGACGGCGGCCGCGCCGAACGCGGCGCAGACGGGCCGCGCCGCCAGCTGGCCGCCGATGCCGCCCAGGTTCGCCGCGTCAAGCAGGTAGCCGACGCCGCGCTTGCCCATGATGAACGCCGCGCCCCCGGCGGCGAGCACCGGCTGGGTGGAGCCGAGATCGGCGTCGGTCTGGTTGTCCTGGGCCCAGACCTCCGGCGCGAAGAAGCTCATCCGCACCAGGCCCGGGCTGAGCCGGGTGACCGAGTCGCTCCCGTCGTAGGCCTGCCCGGCCCCGGCCGCGCCGTTTCCCGTGGAGACCCACAGGTCGCCGTCCGGCCCGGCGACCGGCCCGGCGGTGCCCCAGATGGCGCCCCCCTTGCGGGTCGGGACGCGCCAGCTGACCAGCGGGCCGCCGCCGGACACCGGCACCCCGACGACCGAGCCGGCATACTGGCCGCAGTCGCCCGCCAGCCCGCCGAACGTCACGTAGACCCGCCCGGCGTCGATCGCCAGCCCCGGCCGCTGCTGGTCGTCCTCCGGGTGCCCGTCCGGCGCTGGTATGTCGCGCTCCACCCGGACGGTCCCGTCCCGCACCGACAGCCCGAACAGCACGTGGTGATACCCGGCGGTCTCCGCCACCGCGTAGACCAGGCCGTCGCCGGCGTCGTACGCCGGGGTGCCCGTGATGCCCAGCGGGTCGATGTCGCCGCACGGCAGGCTGCTCAGCGGGACCGGGGTGCCGACGTGACTGCGCCACAGCACCCGCCCCGTCGACTCGCTGAGCGCGTAGACGCTGTCGTTCTCGGTCGCCGCGATCACCATGTCGCCGACCACCAGCGGCTGGCCGTAGACGGCGCCGTCGAGGCGCGCGGTCCACCGGAGGCTGAGCGGGCCGGCGGCCGGCGGGCCGGCGGCGACGCCGGTCCGCGCCGCGTTCTGGTTGAACTCCGGCCACGCCGCGGCGGGGTACGGCCCCGGGCCGGCCCCGGTGCCGCCTATCGTGCGCTGCGCGGGCGCGGTCGCGCCGCCGCCCGGGGCGCCGCCGCCCGCGCACGCCGCGACCGCGCAGACGGCGGCCGCGAGCACCGCTGCGGGCGTCAGCCGGGGCGCCCGGCGGCGGCCCGGAACGGTGCCCGCGGCCCGCCGCGCCCGGCCGATCCCCCGTCTCACGGGAATCCGCACGGCTCGCATGCGATCAGTGTCCCAGGGCGGGCTGGCATTATGGACAGCGTATGGATGACAACCTCTTCACAGGCATGCCCGGTGGAGCGTCCTTCGTGGCGATCGGTGACAGCTTCACCGAGGGACTGAACGATCCAGCGCCCGGCGGCGGCTTCCGCGGCTGGGCGGACCGGCTGGCCGCCATGCTCGCGGCCGAATACCCCGGCCTGCGGTACGCGAACCTGGCGATACGCGGCAAGCTGCTGCGGCAGATCGTGGCCGACCAGGTGCCGGCCGCGGTAGCCATGTCCCCGTCCCTGGTCAGCATCGCCGGCGGCGGCAACGACATCCTGCGGCCCGGCGGCGACCCGGACACGCTGGCCGAGCTGTTCGACGTGGCCGTCGCCCGGCTGCGCCAGGCCGGCTGCCGGGTGCTGATGTTCACCGGCTTCGATCCGGTCGCGTTCCCGGTGCTGCGCATGCTGCGCGGGCGGATCGCCACGTACAACATGCACCTGCGCGCGATCGCCGACGCCCGCGGCTGCGCCCTGGTCGACCTGTGGTCGATGCGGTTCCTGCGCGAGCTTAGTGCCTGGAGCCCGGACCGGCTGCACCTGACGGCCGCGTCGCACCGGCGGGTGGCGCTGCGGGCCGGCGAGGTGCTCGGCGTCCCGGTCACCGAAGACTGGCGCACGGTCCCGGAGGACGTCGCCGCCTCGGCCGAGTCTGTTCCCGCCTCCGTCGGGGCGGCGCGCGAGGCCCGCGCCGTCTGGCTGGCCGCCCGCCGCGAGGACGCGAAGTGGGCGCGGGAGTACTTCATGCCCTGGATCAACCGGCGGCTGCACGGCGTCTCCTCCGGCGACGGGCGCCTGCCCAAGCGGCCCGAACTCCTGCCGGTGGGCTAACGGCCGCCTGCCGCCGGTGGTGGCGCGGGGCTTGGCGGCGTTCCGGCGCGCTGCGCCGGAACGCCGCAGGCAGCGCCGGACAACGCGCCGTCATGCCACCGGCGCCTCCGCTTCTGTGTCCAGGCCGGGCTGCCGGGCGCCGCCGGCCTTTGGCCGGGTATGCGCTACGGCCAGCATGACGGCCAGGCCCGCTACCAGGGGGGCCCACCAGATCCAGGCGTCGTGTGACGGGCCCTGGGCGGCGGCCGTCAGGCCGCCGGCCAGGACTGACGCCGCGATCAGGCGGGGCCAGCCGAGCGTGGCCGCCGGGATCAGGGCCACGGCCAGCGGCGGCCAGGGATAGTAGGAGACCATCACCGGCTCGAAGAACGACCGGAGCGCGAGGGTCAGGGCGGCCCACCAGAGGACCTCCGCGAGCAGCTCCGCCGGCCACCGCCGGCCAGCATCGGCCCGCATCCCGCCGCCCTCCGCGGGCGCGACCGCGGCGGGGAGGGCCGGCCCCTCTCCCTCCCCGGCCAGCCGGCCGAGCCAGCGGCGCCGCACGGCCAGGGCGCAGCAGCAGGCGAGCAGGATCGTCGCCAGCCGGAACGGGCCGGCGGCGACGTTACCGCCGGCCATATGCGGCGCCAGCGGTGTCCACGCGGTGGGATGGTTGATGACCGGCGAGTTGGGCTGGCTGGTGACCGACACATAGGTGGCGTGCCAGTTGGCCAGCGCCGCCGCGCCGAGCAGCACGGCGGACGGCGCGGCGGCCCGGACGCCGAACAGCCCCATCCGGCGCCACGGCAGCAGCGCCGCCAGCACCGGAAGCGCGAGCAGCACCAGCGGCTGCACGCAGACGGCGGCCCCGGCGAGCCAGCCTGCGAGCGCGGTCCGGGACCGGCTCAGCGCGAGGATGGCGTACAACAGCAGGCCGACGGCTACCGCGTCCTCCGGGTGCCCCCAGCGGGCGGACACGCTCCACAGCGCGCCCGCGCTGGCCGCGGCGAGCAGCGCGCGCTTCCAGCGAACTGCCCCGAGTTCTTCGGCGAGCGCGTCGGCGGCGAACAGCGTCACGCAGCACAGCGCGATCTGGTAAGGGCCGGCCAGCAGCCAGACCGCGGGGTGCAGGTTCTGCGGGCCCGGGATCTGCAAGGACAGGCCGGCCGCCGCGATGACGGCGGCGCACGGGACGAGGATGACCGCCGCGCCGGGCAGCGAAACCAGCCCTGTCGGCTGCGTATAGAGTCCGCCGAGGTCCAGGTGGACGAGCCGGGTCGTCGCGGTCAGCGTTCCCCACAGGTCGTAGGGAAGCGCCCATTCGGACCGTCCGATCATCGTCGGGCCCCAGGTGGTGGTGTACATCCCGATCGCGATCAGCAGGATCGAGGCAAGCAGGGGGAACAGACGCCGCCTGACCCTCGCCCGCATGCCGGTCCCTCTCCGCGCAGTGAACCGCGTGCTACTGTACAGGCGTCGGCGCTGGATGTTCATCCATCTGTCACGCCGGCGAGCGCGTCAGGCAGCGAAGCCGGTGAAGCCCGCGTAAGCGGGCCATTCCGGCGCTGTCCCGCAACTGTGACGACCCCGCGGGGTCCAAGCCAGGTCGACTCCTGACGCGCCGGACGATATCGGCCCTCGTGGGAAGGGCGATCCGTCCCGGCTGCCGCGGGTGTCGTCCCCGGCGCCGGCGGTCTCGCCTTCCTTCCCGCCACATCGGGAGGAAGTGGCACCTCAGTGAGAACCCCCATGCGACTGGCGGCCGTCGCCGCCTGTGCCGCCGCCTGCGCGGCCGCGCTGGCAGGCTGCGGCTCGGCGGCCAGCTCCGCCTCATCTGGCCCGGTCACGCCGTCCGCGGTCAAGGCGCCGGCCGCCGCCGCGCCGTTCCCGGTGACGATCAAGGCTGCCAACGGCACGGTCACCATCAAGTCGAAGCCCGCCCGGATCGTGTCCCTCAGCCCGACCTCGACCGAGGACCTGTACGCCGTGGGCGCGGGCAAGCAGGTCGTCGCCGTCGACGCGGACTCCAACTACCCGCCCGGCGTCCCGAGGACCAGCCTCAGCGGACTGACTCCGAACATCGAGGCCATCGCCCGGTACAATCCCAGCCTGGTCGTCGCCTGGGAGAACACGGGCGGCCTGGTCGCGGGACTGGCCAAGCTCGGCATCCCCGTCCTGCTCGAGCCGGCGGTCAGCACGCTCGCCGGCGCCTACGCGCAGATCGAGCAGATAGGCGAGGCAACTGGCCACGCGGCCCAGGCGGCGCAGGTCGTGGCGAGCATGAAAAAGCAGATCGCCGCGGACGTCGAGAAGGCGGGCGCCAGCCACAAGGACCTGACGTACTACTGGGAGCTGAGCGCGAACCCGTACTACTCCGCGACCTCGAAGACGTTCATCGGGCAGATCGCGGGGCTGTTCGGCCTGAAGAACATCGCCGACGCCGCCGACAAGGCGTCCGACGGCGGCTACCCGGAACTGTCCGAGGAGTACATCATCGCGGCCAGGCCGCAGATCGTCTTCCTCGCCGACAACCAGCCAAGTGACGGCGGGCAGACCCCCGCCGTCGTCGCCAGGCGCCCCGGCTGGTCGGTCATCCCGGCAGTGAAGGACCATGAGGTCATCGCGCTGAACGACGACGTCGCCTCCCGGTGGGGGCCGCGCCTTCCCCAGCTCGTCGCGCAGATCGCCCTGGCGGTCGAGCACGCGCCCGGGACGTGAGAAAGGCTGGCGCCCTCGGCGCCGCGGCGGTCTTCCTGATCGCCGCGGCGCTGGTCAGCGCGCTCGTCGGGGCGGCCAACCTGAACCCGCTCGCGACGGCGGCCGCGCTCGCGGACAAGATCCCGTTCATCCGCCTGCCGACCAGCCTGTCCGCGGTGGACCAGGCCGTGCTGTTCCAGATAAGGCTGCCGCGCATCGTGGCCGGCGCGCTCGTCGGCGCGCTGCTGTCCGTCGCGGGCGCCGGCTACCAGGGGGTGTTCCGTAACCCGCTCGTCGATTCGGGGATGCTCGGCGCCTCCGCGGGCGCCGGGCTCGGCGCGACGATCGCGATCGTCTACCTCGGCGGGGCGGGGCCGTCCGCCGTTCCGGCCGCCGCGTTCGTCGGCTCGCTCGCCGGGGTCGCGATCGCGTCCCTGGCCGGGGCGGCCAGCGCGGCGCGCGGGCCGGTCAGCAGCGGCACGGCGACGCTGCTGCTCGCCGGGGTCGCGGTCGGGTTGTTCCTCACCGCGGTGCAGACCTTCATCCTGGAGCGTTCCACCCAGGTCTTGCAGCAGGTCTACGCATGGCTGCTCGGCTCGCTGTCCGGCGCGTCCTGGCAGCAGGTGGCCTCGATCCTCCCGTACGCCGCCGTCGCCGTGGCGGTGATCCTGCTGCACGGCAGGCACCTCGACGTGCTGGCCGTCGGCGACGAGGAGGCGCGCACGCTCGGCATGCGCCCCGCGCTGGTCCGGGGGATAGTCGTCGCCGCCTGCACGCTCGCGGCGGCGAGCGCGGTAGCGGTGAGCGGCCTGATCGGCTTCGTCGGGATCATCGTGCCGCATGTGGCACGCCGGCTGTCCGGTCCGAGTTACCGCACCGTGCTGCCCCTGTCGCTGCTGTCCGGCGCGGGTTTCCTCGTGCTCGCGGACACGCTCGCCCGCACCGTGCTGTCGCCCGCGGAGCTGCCGATCGGCGTGGTGACCGCGCTGGTCGGCTCGCCGGCGTTCATCTGGGTGCTCAAGGGCACGAGGCCGGTGAACGTGTGACGACACGGATCATGGCCCCTGGCCGCGCGCCGTCCGCCGCGGGGCGCCGGTGACGGCGTTCACGGCCCGCGAGCTGACCGTGGCACTGGACCGCACGCCGGTGCTGAGCGGGGTCACGTGCGCGGCAGCGGCGGGCGGCTGGCTCGCCCTGATCGGCCCGAACGGCGCGGGGAAGTCCACGCTGATCCGCGCCGCCGCCGGGCTCGTGCCGTACCAGGGGGAGATCTTGCTGGACGGCGTGGACGTCAGGTCGATGCGGGCACGGGAGCGGGCGCGGCTGATCGCCTACGTGCCGCAGGAACCGGTGCTGCCGCCGGACATGACGGTCGAGCAGTACGTGCTGCTCGGCCGCACCCCGCATCTGAGCTACCTGGGCAGCCCCGGACGGCATGACCGTGCCCGGGCGGCGGCGGCCCTGGAGCGGCTGGACGTGGCGCGGTTCGCGGCACGGCGGCTGGCCCGGATGTCGGGCGGGGAGCGGCAGCGGGTGGTGCTGGCCCGGGCGCTGGCGGCCGAGCCGGGCGTGCTGCTGCTGGACGAGCCCACTTCGATGCTGGACGTCGGCCGCCAGCAGCAGGTTCTCGAGCTGGTCGACGGCCTGCGCGCCGGCAGCGGGCTCACCGTGGTGTCCGCGCTGCATGACCTGACCGCCGCCGGACAGTATGCCGACCAGCTCGTGATGCTGCACGGGGGCCGGGTCGCGGCGTACGGGCCGGCGGCCGACGTGCTCACCGCCGAGCTGATCCAGGCGGTCTACGCCGCCCGGGTCACCGTTACCGCCGGCCCGGACGGCCGGCCGGTGGTCGCCCCGCTGCGCCGGGCGGCTGACGGCGGCCCCTGCTGACGTCTGGTCGCCCGAGGAGTAGTGTCGCTTCCGACCAGTTCCCGAACCTCGCCGGCTAAAGGGGCCGCCATGTACCAGCCGTATCCGGGCGGAGCCACGATGCCCGAACCTTCGCGGCCGCCCACCCCGCAGTCAGTGCTGAGAGCCGTGCAGGTCATGTACGCGGGAGCCGCGGTCAGCCTGATCGGCATCGTCGTCGACTTGACGACGCTGAGCTCCACCAGGAACCAGATAATCAAAAGCAGGCCGAACCTGACGTCGGCCCAGGTCACCCAGGCCGAGCACGTGGCGATCGGCCTGTTCATCGTCAGCGGGCTGATCGGCGCCGCGCTGTGGCTCTGGATGGCCCAGAGCTGCAAGGCGGGCAAGAGCTGGGCGCGGATCGTGTCCACCGTGCTGTTCGCCATCGACACGATCAACATGGCCGCCGGGGCAGCCGGCGTGTCCAGCGGCGGCGCGGCCCGCATCTACGCGATCGTCGTCTGGCTGGTCGGCCTCGCCGCCGTCATCCTGCTCTGGCAGCGCACGTCGTCGGACTACTTCCGGAGCACGCCGCGATACTGAGGGCGTGACAGCGGGAGCGCTCGGGCTCGACCTGCTGGCCGGCTCCGCCACGGTGCTCGTGGCGATCGTGGTGGCACGGCTGGCGCACAGCGCCGGGCTGCCCGCGCTCCTGGTTTTCCTCGGGCTGGGCCTGGCCCTCGGCGAGGCCGGCATCGGAATCCGGTTCAGCAACGCCGGCCTCGCCGAATTCCTCGGCCTGGGCGCCCTGGTGCTGATCCTGGCCGAAGGCGGCCTCACCACCAACTGGGCGCACGCGCGGGCGGCCGCGCCCGCGGCGATCGCGCTGGCCACCGTGGGGGTCGCGGTGAGCATCGTCGTCGTCGCCGGAGGCACGCACTGGCTGCTCGGCCTCGGCTGGCGGGACGCGCTGCTGGTCGGCGCGGTCCTCGCGCCGACCGACGCGGCCGCGGTGTTCTCGGTGCTCCGCCGGCTCCCGCTGCCGCCGATGCTCTCCGGGATCCTGGAGGGAGAATCCGGGCTGAACGATCCGCCGTCCGTGCTCGCGGTCACGCTGCTCAGCCAGCACGGTCCGCATGGGACGTCGCCCGCGCTGATCACCGGCGAGATCATCTGGGAGCTGGCCGCGGGTGCCGCGATCGGCATCGCGGTTGGCCTGCTCGGCATGCTGTTCCTGCGCCGGGTGGCGCTGCCGGCCACCGGCCTCTACCCGGTCGCGGTGCTCGCCCTGGCCGTCGGCGCCTACGGCGCCGCGGACCTGGCCCGGGGAAGCGGCTTTCTCGCGGTCTACGCCTGTGCCGTGCTGCTCGGCAACGTGCGGCTGCCGCACGGCCCGGCGACCCGCGGCTTCGCCGAAGGGGTCGGCTGGCTGGCACAGATCGGACTGTTCGTCATGCTCGGCCTGCTCGCCTCGCCTGCCCGGCTGCCCCCGCAGATCCTGCCCGCCCTGGCCGCCGGGCTGATCCTGGTCCTGGTGGCCCGTCCCGTCGCGGTGCTCGCCGTCATGCTGCCGTTCCGGATGCCGTGGCGTCAGCAGGCGTTCCTCTCCTGGGCGGGGCTGCGCGGCGCGGTGCCCATCGTGCTGGCGACGATCCCGCTCAGCAGCGGCGTGCCAGGAGCCGCCCGCCTCTTCGACCAGGTCTTCGTCATCGTCGTGGCGTTCACGCTGGTGCAGGGGCCGACCTTGCCGTGGGTGGCCCGGCGGCTGCGGGTCACTGCGCCGGCGGAGCCCCTGGAAGTCATCGTCGACGCCGCGCCGCTTGAGGAACTGCATGCCGACCTGCTGCAAGCGCAGGTGCCCGACGGGTCGCGGCTGCACGGGGTGGAGGTCTTCGAGCTGCGGCTGCCCGCGCAGGCGAACATCGCGCTGATCGTCCGCGACGGCCACGGGATCGTCCCGGGGCCCACCACGGTGCTGCGCACCGGCGACCGGCTGCTCATCGTGGTGCCCGCGGCCGTCCGGGAGCAGACCGAGCGGCGGCTGCGCGCCGTCAGCCGGGCCGGCAAGCTGGCCGGCTGGTTCGGCGAGCACGGCACATAACGCGTAAATAGGCGCGGCTCCCCGGCCCCTTCCCGGCCCGCCGTTGGCGCCATCGGCATGCTCTATCCCGGCCGTTGGCGCCATCGGCATGTTCTATCCCGGCCGTTGGCGCCATCGGCATGTTCTATCCCGGCCGTTGGCGCCATCGGCAGGCCGCGTCCGCACCGCCGGTAGCCGGAATAGATATATTTCTGGGATAAGATGTCGAAATTGTACGATTTGGCCCACCTGGAAGGATGGCGCGTGATGGCCAAGGCGCTGCTTGGCCTGGATGAGCACCTTCTCGCCGGGGCCGCCGCGGCGCTGGGAACCGCGACGAAGAAGGACACCGTCACGCGCGCGCTCCGGAAGGTCGGCGAGGACGCGCGCCCGGCGCGCCGCCGGGCCCAACGATCTGCCCGCGGCGGCGGGCGCCGGCGGGTCCGGCTACGGCCGGCCGGAAGACCGCGGCCGGTGAGGCACCTGGCCGGCGCCAGCGACAATGAACGGCCCGCCCAGCCGGTCACAGGCGGCTGAACGGGCCGTTCACCCGGCACCGGCCGTTCACCCGGCACCGGCCGTTCACCCGGCGGCGGCCGTTCACCCGGCGGCGGGCGCTCACCTGGCACCGGCCGTTCACCTGGCACCGGGGCGGCTCAGCCCCAGGTGATCACCCGCTTGGGGCGGATGGTGACGACCACCCGCTTGTCGCCCGGGTTGTCCCTGGTACGCAGGTCGGCGCCGTACTTGGCGCCCACCTTGTCGGCGAAGGAGTAGTCGTCGTCCGGGGCGATCTCCGCGTCGCCGCGCAGTTCGATGTACCGGTACGGCGGGTCGCCGAAGATGATCAGGCTGCACTTCGGGTTGGCCCGCAGGTTCTTCACCTTCTGCCGGGAGGTGTTCAGCGAGAGCTTGACCGTGTCGCCCTCGGCGAGGAACCAGACGCCGGACAGTTGCGGCCGCCCGCTGGATCCGATGGTGCCGAGCACCGCGACCTGCTGCCCGAGCAGGTCGCGGTGCGAGTCAGGAATCGTCGTCATGCCACGACTTTACGACGCGTCCGCTCCGGAGTTCATGACGGCGGGCACATCGCCGGCCCCCCGCGGTTTGGCGGCCGGGACAGGCGCCGGGGCCGCCGGGGCCGCCGGGGCCGGCCGCTTGCGCCCGATGGCGATGGCAGCCGCCGCGCCGAGCAGCGAGATCCCGGCCGAGACCGCCATCGCCGGCCGGTACCCCGCGGTGAAGGACGCGGCGGAACCGAAGTGGCCGTTGGCCGCGAAGACGGCGCTCACCAGCGCGATGCCGAACGCCGAGCCGAACCGCTGCAGCGTGTTGTTCACCCCCGAGGCGCGGCCGACGTCGCCGGGCGGCACCGCCCCGAGTGCCGCGGTGGGAACCGTGGGCAGCGCCATGGACACCCCGGCGCCCGCGATGATCAGCGGTACGACGAACCGCCCGTAGCCGCCGTCCGCCGTGCTGGCGGCCAGCGACGCCACCCAGGCCAGCCCGCCGGCCTGCATGGCCAGGCCGGCCACGAGCAGCGGCCGGGTGCCGACCCGGTCGGCGAGCGCGCCGGCCAGCGGCGCGACCACCATCGGCGTGGCCGTCCACGGCAGCAGCCGCAGCCCGGCCGCCAGCGGCGAGTAGCCCAGCCCGAGCTGGAAGTACTGCGCGGTGAGGAACGCCGCGGAGAAGATCGCCCCGGACATGCAGAACCCGGTGAGGTTGGCCGCGGTGAACGCGCGGGCGCGGAACAGCCGCAGCGGCAGCATCGGCTCGGCCGCCCGCCGCTCGCGCAGCACGAATCCCGCGAGCAGCACCACGCCCGCGGCGAACGCCCCGAGGGCTTCCGGGTCGCCCCAGCCCGAGCCGCCGGCCCGGACCAGTGCCCACGCCACCGCCGCCGCGCCGCCCGCCACCAGCGGCACCGCCGGCAGGTCCAGCCGCCCCGCGGGGCCCCGGCCGGACGGCAGGAAGAAGGCCGAACCGAGCGCGGACGCCAGCCCGATCGGCACGTTGATCCAGAAGATCCAGTGCCAGTCGAGACCCTGGACGACGACACCGCCGACCAGCGGCCCGCCGGCCACGGCGAGGCCGCCGATCCCGCCGAAGATCCCGACGACGCTGCCGCGCCGTTCCGGAGGGAACGCGCTGGCCAGGATCGTCAGTGCCAGCGGGGTGACCGCCGCCGCGCCGATCCCCTGCACGGCGCGCGCCGCGATCAGCAGCCCCGAGTCCGGGGCGAGCGCGCACGCGGCCGACGCGGCCGTGAACAGCGCCAGCCCCGCCGCGTAGACCCGGCGGCGGCCCAGCCGGTCGCCGAGCGCGGCGGCGGTGATGATGCCGGCCGCGAACGTCAGCGCGTACGCGTTGACCGCCCATTCCAGGGTGGCGATGCTGCCGCCGACGCTGCGGTGGATCGCCGGCAGCGCGGTGACCACGACAAGCGAGTCCAGCGACACCATGAAGAACGAGATCGAGGTGAGCGCGAGCACCAGCGGGAGTGACGTCGCCCGCTGCCGCCCGCCAGAAGCCAGTGAAGCCAGTGAAGCCAGTTCCATCTGCCCGATGCCTCCGCGGGCCGGCCGGATGCGCTCCCGACGGCGCTTGTCGAACCGGCCGGCTCACCATCTCTACGGGGAAGCGCGCCCCGGATCGACAGCGGGAGTCAGGATTTTTCGTGGCGGCGGAGCAACTCCTCGCGCAGGGCCGGGCTGGCGCTGGTTTCCGCTGCCCTGCGCCAGGCACCACGGGCCCGTTCGGTATCCCCTGCCTTTTCCAGCAGGGCGGCGTGGGCGGCGTGCAGCGGCGCGTACCCATCCAGGGAGCCGGCGGCCAGCACGGGCTCGAGCACCGCCAGGCCGGCCAGCGGGCCGTCCGCCATCCCGACCGCGACCGCGCGGTTGACCTCGACCACCGGTGACGGGTCCAGCCGGGCGAGCGTCCCGTAGAGCAGCGCGATCTGCGGCCAGTCGGTCTCCTCGAACGAGGCCGCCTGCGCGTGCAGCGCGGCGATCGCGGCCTGCAACTGGTACGGGCCTACCTCGCGGCGGGCCAGCGCGCCGTCGAGCACGGCTGTCCCCTCGTCGATCAGGGCGCGGTCCCACCGGGACCGGTCCTGCTCGGCGAGCGGCACCGGCCGCCCCTCACCGTCGAGCCGCGCCGCAGCCCGCGACTGGTGCAGCAGCATCAGCGCGAGCAGGCCGGCCGTCTCCGCGTCCGCGGGCAGCAGCCGGTGCAGCAGCCTGCCCAGCCAGATCGCCTCGCCGCAGAGCTCGTCACGGATCAGCCCGGCGCCGCTGGTGGCCGCGAACCCCTCGTTGAAGACGAGGTAGATGACCGTGCGCACGGATCGCAGCCGTTCGGAAAGCCTGCCGGGGACCTCGAAGCGGATGCCGGCATCCCTGATCTTGCGCTTGGCCCGGACCAGGCGCTGGGCCAGCGTGGGCTCGGGCACGAGGAACGCCGCCGCGATCTGCTTCGTCGTCAGCCCGGCGACGTAGCGCAGCGTCATCGCGACCCGGACCTCGAGCGCGAGCGCCGGGTGACAGCAGGCGAAGATGAGGCCGAGCCGGTCATCGCCTAGCTGCCGCGTGTCCGGGGCCTGTGTTTCCACGGTCGCCTCCCCAGGCGCGATCTCGCCGAGCACATGCGGGTCGACGGCCGCCGCGCGGCGCGCGCGGTGGGCGTCCACCGCCTTGCGCCACGCGGTCAGCATCAGCCAGCCGCCCGGGTTGGGCGGGACACCGCCGGCGGCCCACGCCTGAGCGGCCGCGGCGAACGCCTCGGCGGTCGCGTCCTCGGCCGCCTGGAGGTCGCCCAGCCGCCGGGCGAGCGCCGCGACGACGGCGCCCCACTCCTCCCTGAAGGCGCGCTCGAGACCGGGGATCAGTCCAGGGCCCTTTGCCATGCCATCCCCGAGACCGCCGCCCGGACCTCCACCGTCCCGATGCGGGCGGCCGGCATCCGGGCGGCCCAGTCCAGCGCGGCGTCCAGGTCCGGCACGTC
Organism: Trebonia sp.; assembly: GCA_035294225.1. GTDB lineage: Bacteria > Actinomycetota > Actinomycetes > Streptosporangiales > Streptosporangiaceae > Trebonia. Next base: position 30,721 of record DATGLH010000036.1, on the reverse strand, counting down.
GACCAGGAAGAACCCGAGCAGGTGCTCCTTGGTCTCCATGAACGGCCCGTCGGTGATCAGCCGTTCCCCTCCGTCGCGCACCCGCACGCTCGTCGCGGTTTCGCTGTGGGTGAGCTGCTCCGCGGCGACCAGCACGCCCGCCTCCCTGGCCGCCCGGGCGTACTCGGCCCACTCGCCGTCCCGGACCCGCGCGCCCGGCGCCGCCGTCGCGACGGCCGCGTACTCCTCGGCCGTGGCCGGCGAGTAGATGAGCAGTGCGTATTTCATCGTCGTCTCCCGTCTGGATGCCTAACGGTTCCCCATATCTACGGGCCGAGCCGGCGGAAATCGACAGGCTGCCCAATGATTCTTCCCCGCGGTACGGTGGCGGCGCCCACGGGCGCGGGAGATGCTCATCCTTTTCGCTGTGCTGATCCTTCTCGCCGTGCCGAGCGTCGCGGCCTCGGTCCCGCACCAGCAGCGGGAACCGGAGCAACCGGGCGACTCGGGCGCGGCCGGCCGCTAGGGCAGCGCCGCCGACGTGCCGGCGTCGACGCTGAGCACGGCGCCGGTCATCGACCGCGCGTCGGCGAGGAACGCCACGGCGCGGGCGATTTCCTCCGGATCGATCAGCCGCCGCAGCGGCATCGTGCCGGTTACCGCCCGCACCGGGTCGCCCGCGTCCCCGAACCCGCCGTAGGCGCCTCCCGTCATGGCCCGGTACAGGGTTTCGGTGCCGACCGGACCCGGTGCCACGGCGTTCACCCGGACGTCCGGGGCGAGGTCCAGAGCGAGCTGCCTGGTCAGGTTGATGACGCCGCCCATGGCCGCGCAGTACGCGGCCCAGCCGCCGCGCATGCCGAGCAGGCCCGCGTCCGAGGCCATCGTGACCACGCAGCCGCCCGCCGCCCGCAACGCGGGCGCGGCCGCCTGGACGGTGAAGAACGTGCCTTTCAGGTGCGTGTCGATCGTCCGGTCCCACAGCTCCTCGGTCACCGAGCCGAGCGGCGCGGACTCATACCCTCCGGCGTTGGTGAACAGCACGTCGAGCCTGCCGAAATGCCCGGTGGCAGCCGCCACGGCGGCCTCGCATCCGGCGACGGTGCCGACGTCGGCGGCCACCCTGCGCACCCGGCCGGGATGATCCAGCCGGGCCACGGCGGCGTCCAGCGCCTCGGGGCGCCGCCCGGCGATTACCACCGACGCGCCCGCGGCCGCGAACAGCCCCGCGGTGGCCAGGCCGATGCCCCGCGACCCGCCGGTGATGAGAACGACCCGCTCCATGGTCCCGGATAGTACGGCTGATACCACGCGTCCCACTATGACCCTATACGTCCTTAACACGCAGTTTTCATCACGGTTATCCCCCGCTAACCGTCGCCGCTTGCCCTATTGCTAACGGTTAACAGTCGGCCCCGGGGGTGCCCGTGTCCAGAGAAGGCGGAGGACGTCCAGGCAAACTCGCAGGCCGGGTCGCCGTCGTCACCGGCGGCGGCTCCGGCCTCGGCCGGGCCGGCGTGCTCCGGTTCGCCGCGGAGAGTGCGAAGGCCGCGACCGGCGCGCTGCAGCCGGGGCGGGGCGCCGAACCCGCCGCCCAGATCGCCGCGGACGGCGGCGATGCCTTCTACCTCGGCGGCGCGCCCCGCGCCGCCGAGGCCGAAGCTCTCGTAACCGCCGCCGGGGAACGCTGGGGGCGCGTCGACATCCTTTACGCCAGTGCCGGCGTGATGACGGTCGGCACGGCCCCGGACACCTCGGAGGAGGATTACCAGCTCGCCGTCGAGGTGAACCTGGGCTCCTGGTACGGCCTGTAACCGAGGCGTGTAAGGCATGTAAGGAGCCAGCCGATGCGACTGGAACGGATGACCTGGCCCGAGGTCAAGGCGGAGATCGAGGCCGGCACGCCCCTCACGCTACCCGTCGGCGCGATCGAGCAGCACGGCCCGCACCTGCCGCTCGGCACGGACGGGTTCATCCCCGAGCACATCGCCGCCGCCGTCGCGGACCGGCGGCGGCTGGTAGTGGCACCGCCGCTGTTCTACGGCGCGTACTCCCGGCCGCGCAGCGGGGGAGGGCGGCACTTTCCCGGCTCAGTCGGGCTACCCGGCCGGGTGCTCGAGCAGGTGATCCACCACTTGGTCGGGGACTGGCTGCGGCAGGGATTCCGCAAGGTCGTCGTGCTGAACGGGCACTTCGAGAACGCCTGGACCCTGCTCGAGGGCATCGAGCAGGCGATCGGGGGCCACCATGGCGGAAACCGCGAAACGAACCGCGGCACGCCGAAGGTGCTGCTGGTCAACTGGTGGGACCAGATAACCGATGCGGACATCCAGCGCGTCTTCGGGGGCACCTTTCCCGGGTGGGCGACCGAGCACGCGTCCATCACCGAGACCTCGATGCTCGAGGCGTTCGCCCCCGGGCTCGTCCGTACCGAGCGCAAGGCCGACGGCGGCGCGCGCCGGATGGTCAGCTACGACATCTTCCCGGCACCCGCGGACATCCTCTGGCCCAACGGCATCGGCCACACCGCGGTGGGGGCGAACGCCGAGACCGGCAAGGAACTGACCACGCTGCTCGCCGAGCGGCTGACCACGATCCTCGACACAGAATTCCCGGAAGATGCGCGTTTATTTCTGCTCAGACATCCACGCTTCCCGCAAGTGCTGGAAGAAGTTCCTGGCCGCCGCGAAATTCTATGACGCGGACATCATCGTGGTCGGCGGCGATATCACGGGCAAGTTCATCGTCCCGATCGTCAGGCAGCCGAAGGGCTACCACACCGCGCGGTTCCTCGGCGTCGAACGGCGGATCGATAACAAAGAGGAGATGGCCAGCCTTAAGGTCCGCATCGCGGACGCCGGCCAGTACTCGTGCGAAATGACCCCCGACGAGCAGGAATGGTACGCGGCGGACCAGAAACGGGTGGACGAGCTCTTCCGCAAGCTGGTGCTCGAGCGCGTGTCGGAGTGGCTTGAAGAGGCAGACGCGAAGCTTCGCGGCACCGGAGTGCGCTGTTTCGTCAGCGGGGCGAACGACGATTTCCTCGAGGTCGACGACGCGCTCAAGGACTCAGACGTCATCGAGGACCCGAACGGACGGGTCATCGACCTGCCAGACGGCTATCAGATCCTCGGCATGGGCTACGGCAACCCCACGCCATGGCCGTGCCCGCGCGATATTCCCGAGAAAGAACTCGCGCAGCGCATCGACGAGGCCGCCGCCCGCGTTCGCGACCCCGGTAAGACGATCTTCAGCCTGCACGTCCCGCCGCTCGGCACCGGCCTTGACCTCGCGCCGCGCCTGGACGAGAACCTGCAGATGGTGGTGAACGGCGGCGGCCCGGAGATGATCCCGGTCGGCAGCACCGCCACCAGGGACGCGATCGTCAAGTACCGCCCGCTGGCGGGCCTGCACGGCCACATCCACGAGTCCAAGGGCGTCAAGAAGCTCGACGGGATCCCGGTGGCGAACCCGGGCAGCGAATACGGCGAGGGAATTCTCGACGGGCTGCTTGTGGACATTCACCCGAAGAAGGGGTTGCGCAGAATCCAACTAGTGACTGGATGAGAAATGGCCGAAAAAACAAGCAGCATGCCGGCCCCGGCCGGCGTATTCACTCGCGCGAGTTCCGGCCTGGTCCGCCAGGTCAAGGCCCAGGATGTCGTCTATTACGGCTGGCAGCAGATCGCGCTCAGCTATCTGGTCTTCATCGTGCTCGCATGGGGCGCTTATCCCGGCGCGTCCATGGAGTGGGCGACCGTCCTCGCCACGGCAGGCGGAGTCGCGATGGGCGTGTGCTACGCGCTGCTCGCGGCCGTGTACCCGCGTTCGGGCGGCGAGTACGTGTTCATCTCCCGTATCATTCACCCCGCCGTCGGCTTCACGGTGAGCTTTTCGTTCACGTTCTGGCAGATTTTCTACTACGGGATCAACGGCGCCTTTCTCGCGATTTACGCCCTGTCGCCGTTCTGCGGTATCCTCGGCGTGCAGATGAACAGCCCGGGGCTACTCGACGCCTCGGCCTGGTTCAGCGGGCACTGGGGAATCTTCATCACCGGCAGCATCATGATCGCGGCCTTCGCGGCGCTGCAGAGCACCGGGCTCGGCAGGTACTTCCGCTGGCAGCGGTACGCCTCTTACGCCGCCGCGGTCAGCCTGCTCATCACGATCGTGGTGCTGGCGCTCGCCGCGGCCGGCGCGCTGGACTTCAAGTCCAACTTTGATCATCTGACCGGGGCGGGCGCCTACCGCCAGATCGTGGCCGGGACGACGGTGCCGGGCGGGTCGTTCACCGAGACGGTCAAGTTCATGATCTGGCCGGCCTTCTCGATCTGGTTCGCGGTCGCCTCGGTGTCGTTCAGCGGCGAGGTCAAGAACGTGCAGCGCGGCCAGCTCATCGGGATCAACGGCGCGATGATCAGCATGGGCGTGGCGATGCTGGTGCTCGTCTACCTGTACCGCGCGGCGTTCGGCTCCGCGTTCCTGCTCGCCTCGTCCGCCTCCTCGCACTACACGCTCGCGGCACCGCCGTTCGTCAACGTGTTCACCGGGATCGCGGGCAACAACGTGGCGCTGACCATCCTCACGTTCATCTGGGTGCTGGTCATCGCGTTCTTCGTCGGCGGGACCTGCGTCGTCTACGCCAGCCGTGCGATGCTTGCCTGGTCGATCGACGGGGTGGCGCCGGAGCGGCTCGGCGAGGTGAACGAGCGGTACCACTCGCCGCACTGGGCGATCCTGATCTGCGCCATCGGCGCCGAGATCTGGCTGGGCCTGTTCGCCTTCACCAGCCTGCTCGGGCCGATCTCCGGCTTCATCGGTTTCACGGTGTCGTTCCTGACAGTGAGCCTGACCGCGATCATCTTCCCGTTCGTGAGGCGGGAGGCGTTCGAGAACTCCCCGGTCGCCTGGCGGCTGGCGGGCGTCCCGGTGCTCTCGGTCATCGGCGTGGTCTCGATCGCGTTCGTCGGGGTCGGCACGGCACGCATCCTCGTCGACCACGCCTACACGCCGAACCTGGCGTTCGCCGACGTCGGCGCCCTGATCGTCATCGCGGCCGGGGTGCTCGTCTTCTACGCGATGCGCTACTACCGGCGCCGCCAGGGCACGGACATCGACCAGCGCTACCGGGAGATCCCGATCGAATAAGGCGGCGATAAGATCCAGTCCCCCGAACGGAAGGTGGCGCCTGTTCCGGTGCAGACCGACTCTGCCTCATCTTCGGACGTTCCGTCGCCGGTGCTGCGCCCGCTCCGGGGAGAAACGCTCGCCGTCCAGGCGGCCGGTGCCATCAGGGAGCTCATCGCCACTGGACGCGTGGCAGGCGGCGACCGGCTCGTCGAGTCCCGCCTGGCCGAGCAACTCGGCGTCAGCCGGGGACCGGTGCGGGACGCGCTCCGGCTGCTCGGCCAGGAGGGCCTGGTCCGGGATGAGCCGCGGCGCGGCACGTTCGTCGTACGGCTCACCGAACAGGACGTCAGGGACATCTACGACCTGCGGGTCGCCGTGGAAACGGCGGCGGTGCGGCTGATCCTGCAACGCGGCACCGACCTGAAGCCGCTGCGCGCGGTTCTCGAGGACATGCGCGCCGCGGCGCGCAACGCGCCCCGCGCCGCCGAGGCGGACCTGCGTTTCCACGGGGCCATCTGCGAGCTAAGCGGCAACTCCCGGCTGCACGACGTGCATCGCCGCCACGCCACCGAACTCCTCGTCCTGCTCCGCCTGGATGAGGAGGAACTGGGCCACGAGCCGGACTCGATCACCGGCGAGCACGAGGAACTGCTCGACGCCCTCGGCCGCGGCGAAGCCGCGGCCGAGGGCGCGTTCCGCGCTCACCTGGAAGAGGCCAGGGACCGGGTTGCCGCCCACGTGCGCGCGAACGGCTGACGGGTCACCGGTTGACCTCCTCCACCTCCTCGTACCACCGGACGCGGTCGCCGAGACGCGCCCGCAGCTTCCACTTCTGCGTCTTCGGCGCGCTGTCGATTGCGTGCCGCAAGGCGGCGGCCCGGCGCCGGACGGTCGTCGCCACGTCGGCCGGAAGCGCGGGGAACCGGCCGGCCGCCTCGCCGATCGCCGCCAGGTTGAGCTGAGTGCTGTGGCAGAAACCCCAGTCCTTGCGCATGATGTCCGCGATGTAGCCGGTGTCGATGGTGTCACCGGGCTCGTGCTCGGCGAGCAGCACGACGCAGTCGATCAGGTCGTTCTCGGTGAACTCGTGGATCTGCAGCTTGGTCAGCAGCAGGTCGGTGACCGTGATCGCTGGGGCGTCGAGCTCCAGCCGGCCGCGGAACGGGATGGTGTGCGCCATCACGAGGTCATCGCAGAACACGTCCGCCTTCAGGCGGCTGCCCGGATGCTCGTAGACGAAGCGCTTCACGCCGAACTCCTGGGCGTGCCTGACCGCCGGGTCGAGCACGTAGCCGCGCTCTTCGAACAATGCGGCGACCTGGCGCCTGTCCTTCCAGTACGCCATCAGGTCGATGTCCCGGTAGGGGCGCCGGCCGAGGGCGGCGAGCAGCGGCGCGTGCGCCGGGCACTGCGCGCGGATGGCCAGCGACCCGGCCAGCCGGACGGTCAGCGCCCGCTGCGCGCTGATCCGGATAAGCTCCTCCGCCTCGGCGAGGATCGCCGCCGCGAGGCTTGCGGTGCCCGCCTCGGTGCCTGCCCCGGTGCTCGCCTCGGTGCTGCCGTCCATCCGGTGCCCGTCCCTTCGCGGCGTCCCGGAATGATGTTAGCCATGGGTTATGTCGCTGGCGTTACCGCGAGGAGATGGAGTGGTTAGTCCGGGTAAATGCGTCGTGGCCGTCGTCGCCACCTCCGCGGACGTGCCGTTGCCCGCCGCGCCGGCGCTGGCGGGCTGCGAGGTGCGCTTCGTCACCTCCCGGGAGCAGCTCGCCAGCGAAGCGGCGGACGCGGACGTCGTCTTCGCGTGGGAGCCGCGGCTGGACTGGATCGAGACCTGCTGGGGCTGGAGCCCGCGGCTGCGGTGGATCGCCGCGGCCACCGCCGGCGTGGACCATCTCATGTTCCCCGCGCTGATCGAAAGCGACGTGGTCGTCACGAACTCGGCGGGCATCTTCGACAGCGCAATGGCCGAATACGCCCTCGCCCTCGTGTCGGCGGTGTGCGCGGACCTGCCGGCGACGATCCGGCTGCAGGGCAGGCGGGAATGGCTGCACAGGGAGACGCGCCGGCTGGCCGGAAGCGAGGTTCTGGTCCTCGGCGCGGGCGGGATCGGCCGGGCGATCGCCCGGCTGCTGGCCGGCGTCGGCGCGAACACGAGGTGCCTGGCGCGGACGCCTCGCGTCGACCCGGAGATCGGCCCGGTCGCCGGGGTCGGTGACCTGCGCAGCCTGTTGCCGTCCGCCGATTTCGTCATCCTCGCGCTGCCGTTCACCCCCGCGACCGCGGGGATCATCGGCGCGCCTGAGCTGGCACTGCTGCGTCCCGGTGCCTGGATCGTGAACCTCGGCCGGGGCGGGCTCATCGACGAGCCCGCCCTGGTGGCCGCCCTGGCGGGCGGGGCGATCGGCGGCGCGGCCCTCGACGTCTTCACGACCGAACCACTGCCCGCCGGCTCGCCGCTGTGGGACTTGCCGAACGTCATCGTCTCGCCGCACATGTCCGGCGACTTCCGCGGCTGGGACAAGGCGCTGACCGGCCTGTTCCTTGAGCAGCTCACGCGGTACCGCGCGGGCCGCCCGCTAGCCAACGTCGTCGACAAGACCCTCGGTTACGTGCCCTCAGCCGCCCGGTGCGGAGGGGCGGTGACCTTCAGCCGCCCAGTGAGGCGGTGACCTTCGCGTAGCCGCGCACGTCGGGGAAGGGCGGCTCGACGGGCTGCAAGTCCACCTGGAAGGCGTTGAGCAGCATCGCGAGCATCGAGAAGTTGCCGAGGCTGCCGATGATGTCGACGAGGCCCCGCTCGCCGAATTCGGCGAGCGCCAGCGCGAAGGTCTCGTCCGAGACGAAGTGGTCGCGCAGGATCTCGATGGCGAACTGGTACAGGATCTGCTCGTCGCGGCTGGCGAAGGACGGCTCCTGGTTTGCCGCGAGCGCCCGCAGGCTGTCGGCGGACACCCCGAGGTCGATGGCCTTGCCCACGTGCGCGTTCCACGAGTACTGGGCGTCGAAGGCGCGGGCCGCGATGAGCAGGCTCAGCTCGCGCAGCCGGGGGTGCAGCGAGGACTCGAAACGGCAGTACGCGCCGAGCGCCTCGACCTTCTCGCACAGCTCCGGGCTTCTCAGCCACACCAGGAACGGCCCGCGGGTACCGCCGCGGCGGCTTGAGATCCGGTCGCTGATCTCCTGCTGGCGGGGGGACAGCTCGGTCAGGGCGGGCAGGCGCATCTCAGGTTCCCGTCTGTGCTCGTAATTTGCTTTGCGTCAGGCATTGTGCCTGCTCCCGCGCTGCTTTCACCGAAGCCTAAGGTTGCGCGCCCGGATGGCTGCCGGGCGGGTACGCCGCTGTAGCCTCGCGCCATGACGGTCATCAAGGCAGGCACGGTGGAAAGGCTTGGCCGCGGCGGCGGCGTCGTCACGATCCCGCTGATCACGCGGCAGAGCGCCGAGGAGGACAACAAGATCACGACGGGGATCAGCATCTATCCCGCGGGCACCGGCGCGCCGCCGCACACGCACAACTGCGATGAGCACGTCACCCTGCTGGAAGGCTCCGCCGAGGTGGAGATCGCCGGGGAGGTCACCCCGCTGGTGCCGGACGACACCACCTATGTCGGGGCCGGCATCGTGCACTGCTTCCGCAACACCGGCGAGGCCCCGATGAAGATCCTCTGGGTCTACAGCTCCGCCTACGTCACCCGCACGTTCGCCGACACGGGCGTGACGGTAGAGCACCTTTCCCCGGCAGACCAGATGGTCCGCGACTGACTCCCGTGGCGTGGCCGTCGGCGCCGCAAGGGCCCCGCGAATTCGGCTTCGCACACTTTCCGCATGGACATAATGGGACATTCTGGTCACCGAAGCGGTCGTAAGGTGTGCGAGGTGAGCCTCAGGGGCCCGTGTGGCGGGCGATGCAAACCGAGGGAGCGGCCGCCGCGGTCAGCATGCCGATCCTGCTAGGGCGCCGTGACCTCCTTGAGGAAGCGGCTCACCGCGTCGTTGAACAGCGCGGGCGTCTCCCAGTACATCGAGTGCGGCGCGCCCGGGACGATCTCGACGCGGGCGCTGGTGAGCAGTTCGCCCGCCCGGCGCACCGTGGCCGGGCTGAGCACGCTGTCCCTCTCGCCCGCGAGCAGCAGCAGCGGGAACGGCGCTGCGTTGAGCTCGGAGACGGTAGGGCCGTCGGTGTTCAGGTTCCGCAGGTCGGCCATCCTGGCGGTGTTGAACGTCCCCATCTGCCGGAACAGGAACGCCATGTCAGGCCGCCGCGCGCGGAACTCCGGGGTGAGCAGCCGGTCCAGCACCGGCAGCTTCTCCGCCGCGGCGCGGTCGGCCTTGACCAGCGCGGTCAGCTCGTCGTCCTGCATCCCGCCCAGCGAGTGCGCCAGGACGACCCCGGCCGCCCGGTCCGGCCGGCTGAGCGCGGCGCGCAGGGCGGCGGCCGCCCCGATCGACTGCCCGACCAGCACCGCCCGTGACGGCCCGCCGGCGGCGGCGACCGCGTCCAGGACGGCGATGACGTCGCCGGGGAAGTTCCGCGCGTCGTGGTCTTCCTCCCACCGGGAGTTGCCGAAGCCCCGCAGGTCCATCGTGATGACCGTGTACTCGTCGCACAGCGCGGTGACCTGCTGCCACCATGCGGCGTGATGCCCGCCGGACCCGTGCACGAACAGCACACCGGGGCCGGTGCCGTGGACCTCGTAGTAGATCCGCGCGCCGCCTGAGTTAGCGGTTGCCATCGTGGGAAGTCACCGCCTCTCGGCGGCGGCCAGCTCGGCGCGGGCCTCGTCGGCGGAGTTGGCGCCCCCAGCGGGGCTGGTGCCCGCGGGCGGCCCCCCCGGGCCCCCCGCGGCCCGGGCGGCCTGGACGGCCGCACTGTCCTGCCGCACCGGCGGGTAGGGGCGCCGTGCGTGGAAGACCAGCTCGATCATCGTGTGGTCGGGGTCGTGGATGTAGCAGAACTGGGAGTTGTTCTCCGGCCGGGTGATCACCCGGGTGTGCCGGATCCCGAGCGAGTCCAGGTGCGCGAGAAAGCCCTCCCAGTCCTCCACCTCGATCGCGAAGTGGTAGGGCGCCATCCGGTCCATCTCCTCGACCGGCGTGAAGTGCAGGTCGAAGTTCCCCCGGGTCATCAGCACGACCTTGGTGTTGCTCTTGGGCTTGATGTACTTCATGCCGAAGACCTTCGAGTACCACTCGATGGTCCTTTCGGGGTTGGTGGTGGGGAAGTTGACGTGATGGATGTAGGCGGGCCGGTTGCTCAGCTCGTCGCTCATGGCAGTTTCTCCTCAGTGACCGGGTTGGCAAGGGTTCCGATGCCGTCGATCGTGATCTCGGCAACCTGGCCCGGGACCATGGTTGCCGTCTCGTCAGTCCCCAGCCACAGCACATCGCCGGGGTACAGCGTGATGTAGCGGGACATCGCGCAGATGAAGTCGTAGGGGTCGAAGAGCATGTCCCCGGTGGGGAAGGACGCCTTGACCTCGCCGTCGACCCGCACCGTGGTCGTTGCCGCGAGCGGGTCGGTCCCGGTGACGATCCAGGGTCCCATCGGCTTGAACGTGTCGCTGTTCTTGCACCGCCAGAACGTGCGGTCGGTGCGCTGCCAGCCCCGTGCGCTGACGTCGTTGCCGATCGTCCAGCCGAACACCGCGTCCTTCGCCTCGTCCCGCGTGCAGTGCCGCCGCACTACCCGGCCGATGACCGCGACCAGCTCGCCCTCGGCCACCAGCGGCTCGCCGCAGTCGGCGGGCCGCACGATCGGCGACAGGTGCCCGGTCAGCGCGTTGTTGGCGCGGTACCCGACCTCGGGCCGGGTGGGCACCGTGTGCCCGCCGCAGGCGGCACGCTCCGCGTGCCCCCTGTAGTTCAGTCCCGCGCAGAAGAAGGTGCCGGGGATGACGGGCGGCAGCCACCGCACATCGCTGGCCGGCAGGCTGCGGCTGCTCTTTTCATAGCCACCGAACGGGCTCCCGGTGACTGGTATGACGTAACCGTCCTCGACCAGCCCGTAGCACGCCCGCCCGGCGTCCTCGAAGCGGCACCAGATCATGGGCGCAGCTTGTGGGAGACGCGCTTGGTGACCAGGTACCCGTTCAGGCCCTCGTGACCGCCTTCCCGGCCGTAGCCGCTGTCCTTCACGCCGCCGGACGGCGCCTGGGGCACCGAGCCGCCGCAGTGGTTGATGGACAGGATGCCGGCCTCGAACCCGGCGATCAGCTTCTCGGCGGTGGCCGCCGACTCGGTGTACCCGTAGGCCGCCAGGCCGTAGGGGAGGGAGTTGGCGATCTGGAGGGCCTCGTCGAGGTCGTCGAACGCGGCGATCGGCGCGACCGGCCCGAACGGCTCCTCGCTCAGCAGCGCGGCGTCGGCCGGCACGTCGGTCAGCACCGTCGGCGGGTAGAAGAAGCCCTTGCCCGGCAAGGGCTCGCCGCCCAGCGCGATCCTGGCGCCGCGGCCGACAGCGTCCTCGATGAGCTTGCGCACCCCGGACCGGCGCCGCTCGCTGACCATGGGGCCCATCTGCACGCCCGGCTCGAGGCCGTTGCCGACCTTGACGGCGGCCATCGCGTCCACGAACGCCTCGGTGAACGTGCCGTACACGCGCCGGTCGACGAGGAACCTGCTGGGCGAGGTGCACACCTGCCCGGCGTTGGCGATCTTCGCGCGGACGGCGGTCCTGGCGGCACTGACCGGGTCGGTGTCGGCGCAGACGATCACGGGCGCGTGCCCGCCGAGCTCCATGATGGCCGGCTTCATCGCCGCGGCCGCGAGGCCCGCGATGTGCCTGCCGACCGGCACCGAGCCGGTGAACGCGACGAACCTGATGGCCGGGTCCGCGATCACCTTGCGGGATATCTCGTCCGGCACGCCGAAGAGCACGTTGAGCACCCCCGGCGGCAGTCCCGCCTCCTCGAACGCCTTAGCGATCAGCCAGACCGTGCCGGGCACTTCCTCCGAGGGCTTGATCACGATCGAGTTGCCGGCCGCGAGTGCCGCGGCGATCTTCCGCATCGGCCCGCCGGCGGGGAAGTTCCACGGCACGAACGCGCCGACGGGCCCGACCGGGGTCAGCCGCACCGACAGGACCTCGTCCGGGCCTGACGGGATGATCCGGCCGTAGGCCCGGCGCCCCTCCTCGGTGTCCCATTGCAGCAGCGTCGCGGCCCGGTGCACCTCGCCGACCGCCTCGCCCAGGGGCTTGCCCTCCTCAAGGGTCATGACCCGCCCGATCTCGTCCGCCCGCTGGTGGAGCAGGGCCGAGGCCTTCAGCAGGATTCCCGACCGGAAGTCAGGCCCGGCGTCGCGCCACTTCGGGAAGGCGGCCTTCGCGGCGGCGATGGCCCGGTCCACGTCGGCCGGCTCCGCGAACGGCACGCGGCCGAGCACGTCCTCGGTGGCCGGATTGACGATGTCGGCACCGCGCCCGCCGGAGCCCTGAACCCACTCCCCGCCGATGTAGAGGGAAACCTCCGGGTACTCGGTTGCCATCAGCGGTCGCCCTCCTTCGCGTCGCGCTCGAGCCGCAGCGTCCAGATCGTGTGCGGCGGCGTCTCCTCGTAGTCGTTGGGGCCGTAGTTCTCGTCCACCCGGTCCATGTCAGCCGCGAACTCGACCCGGCCGCCGCAGGGCGCGTGGATGAACCGGAAGATGTTGGACCCGATGGTGTGCCGCCCGAGCCGGCGGGCCTCGTGCCAGCCGCGCTCGATCATGTCGTTGGCGCCGACGATCACCTCGTCGACCCGGGCGACCTCGAACGCGCAGTGGTTGACCTGGTTCCGGTCCGGCCGGTGGCAGAGCAGCAGCGTGTGGTGGTCGGTATCGCCCGGCGCGCGCATGAACACACCGACCTTGGCGACCCGGTCCGTGGGCACGAAGCCAAGCCGGCCGGTGTAGAAGGCGACGGCCTGTTCCTTCCCGGCCTTCTTGATGTCGAGCGCCACGTGGCACAGCCGCAGCGGACGCACCCGCCCCGGCGGCTGGAGCGGCTGGTTCCACCGGTTCACGTTCCCGGTCCGGTTGCTGCCGGGATAGTTGGTCTTCCCATTCGCCGGCTGGCTGACGGCCAGGCCGACGCCGAATCCGGTCTCGTCGACCGTGTGCGCCACGCCGTCCGCGTCGGTGTAGACCGACCGGTCGTTGACCAGGTTCGCCGCCAGCTTGTCGAGCGACTCAGGCGTGTCGACGCCCCAGACGATCTCGCGCAGGGTCGGCCCCTCCTGGACCGGAGGCGGCAGGCTCGGGTCGTCCACGTCCCTGAGCTCGACGACCTGCCCGGTCTGAGTCGCGAACCGGGCGCCTCTGCCGCCGCCGCCGAGCGGGTCGAGCCCGAGATCGGTGAAGAAGCGAACGCACTCGTGGAGGTTGGGGACGCCATACACGACCCGTTCCACCCGCATGACCGTCATCGCTGAACGGACTCCTCGCTGCTAAAAGACACGCTCGCTGGAAGCATAGGTGTGCTTGTCTGTCAGCGGGCGAAGCCTTTTATTGCAGGTTCAGCGTGCCGCCTCAGGCGGATCTGGCCTGCGGCACCGCCTGGGCCTGCGGGGAGGGGGCCTGCCTGCGGAACCAGTCGGTGACGAAGTCGAGGAACAGCCGGACCCGGGCGAGGGTCTGGCTGCCCGGCGAGTGCAGCGCGTACAGCGGCCGGTCGGGCACCTCGCAGTCCGGCGTAATGTCGATGAGGGCGCCGTCGGCGAGTTCCTCGCTGACCAGGCGGATCGGCAGCAGCGCGACGCCGCGGCCGGCCAGCGCGGCCTTGCGGAGAGTCAGGTAGCTGTTGGACGAGTACACCGGGTCGTTGATCTTCAGGTGCACGTCGTGCCCGGCATGGCGCAGGTGCCAGATCGGGTCGTTGGTGTTGACCAGACAGTCGTGGTCGCTCAGCTCGGTCACCCGCGCCGGCCGGCCGGCGCGGTGCACGTATCCGGGCGACGCGCACAGCGTGAATTGCAGGTCCGCGATCTTCCGCAGCATCAGGTTGCAGTCGCGCACGTGCCGTGTGTGGAAGGCGATGTCGAACCCCTGGTCCAGGAACTCATAGGAGCGCTCCGACATGCCGCCGACCTCGAACCTGATGTGGATCTTGGGGTAGCGCGCGGAGAACGCCACGATCGCGTCCCCGACGTCATTGCTGCCGATCCACTTCGGGCTGATGATCGCGAGCGACCCCTCGGCCTTGTCGCGCAGCCCCCGGAGCTGCGCCTCCTCACGGTCGATCTCGTCGATGATCCGGGACGCGAACTCCGCGTAGCGCGTCCCGGCTTCCGTCAGGCTGATCGTCCGGGCGGTGCGATTGACCAGGTGCACGCCAAGAGCGCGCTCAAGCTCCGCGACGTGCCGCGATACCAGGGAGCCCGATATCCCGAGTGCGCGTGCCGCCTGGCTGAAGCTGCGGGACTTCGTCACGCCGACGAAACTGCGCATGATCGTGAGCTGGTCCATCTCCCCCCTCGTCGATGAGGATGCGTCGATTATGGGACCATGCCCCGCAAGCCGGGAGGTCCGGAGCTGCAACCTTAGCTTTCGCGATCCGCGCGCGGAAGGCCTGTGGCCAGGACTCAGAGAAACCTCTCAGTAGCCCGCCCCTTCACCGGCCCCGCAGCCACCGCAGCCTCCCGCAGCCACCGCAGCCTCCCGCAGCCACCGCAGCCACCACCAGGCCGGATGAATGTGACACCGAGCCGGCTATAGGCGGCTGACTGTCACATTCATCCGGCTGGGCGCGTTAGCCGAGCGGGGACGGGACCGCTACGCCGAGGGCGGTGGCGATCTCGGTAAGCTCACGCCACACCTTTGGCCCCAGGGGAATGCCGGCCGAGCTCCGCTCGCGCTCGCTGCGGCGGCCTCGCTCGCCCGGGACCAGGATCTCGCTCGCCTCGTCGGCGGCCGGGAGGGACTTGATCGCGTCGACCGTCTGGTCGACAGATTTCTTGAACTCCTCCAGCGGCAGGAAAGCCGAGACGTCGATGGCCAGGATGAAGGCGTTCTGGCGGTGGCGGCGGCCCTCCTTGGTGCCGGAGTGGTAGCCGGGGACGATGGGGTTGGCGGTCAGGCCGCTGGCCAGCATCTCGAAGACCAGGCTCATTCCGGAGCCCTTCGGGCCGCCGACCGGGGCCGGGACCTTGGCGAGCGCCGGGTCTGTGGTGGGCTCACCGTCGGCGGTGAGGGCGGAGCCCGGCGGCAGTTCTTTCCCGGCGGCTTTCAGCTGGGCGATCCGGCCGAGTGCCATGACGGCGGTGGCCATGTCGAGCAGCACGAGTTCGTGGCGGCCGGCGGGCACGGCGACCGACAGCGGGCTGGTGGCGACCGCCGCGCCGCGTGCGCCGGCGTAGGCCATGTTCGGCACCCCCGCGACCACGCCGACCGCTGCCATCCCGGCCGCGGCAGCACGGCTGGTGTAGTAGCCGATCGCACCAGTGTGCACGGTGCCGCGCACCGACGCCCAGCCGGCGCCGCAGGTGCGGGCGGCGGCGACCGCCTCGTCGGCGGCCCGGTTCATGGCGACCGGGCCGGGGGCGGCGTGCGCGTCGACGATCGCGATGGCGGCGCGCGGCCGCGTCACGGCCGGCACCGCGTCGGCCACGGATTCGCCCTTGTCGAAGAGCTCCAGGTAGCGCGGTACCCGGGACACGCCGTGTGAGTCGATGCCGCGCAGGTTCGCCCAGACGAGGGCGTCGGCCACCGCGGCGGCGTCGGCCTCGCGGGCGCCTCGCGCACGGAAGACGCCGGCCACCACCGCCCGCAGATCGTCCGCGTCGACTAGAACCTTCGCGGCGCGCGGCGGCGCCGGCGTTTCGGTGGACATGAGTCCGCCTCCGGATTCGGTTGAGAGCCCGTCTGCGGGCTGCCTAGCGGGTGAGGAAAACGTTGACCACCGCGGTCTGGCCGCCGCGGACCGTGGCTACGGCCTTCTCCAGCGTCGGCGTGAGCTCCCGCGCGGTGGTCACCGTGAAGCCGGCCGCGCCGGCGGCGGCGGCCACGGCGGCGGCGTCTGGCTGAGCGGACAGGTCCACGCCGAGCTGATAGCCGGTGCGGGCCGCCGCGCCGTCCGGGTAGACGCGCCGGTGGTTGTGCCGCATGGACAGGTACTTGCCGTTGTTGAAGACGACCACGAGCACCGGCAGGCCGTACCCGGCCGATGCCATCAGACCCGGCAGGACCGGGTTGTACAGCCAGGAGCCGTCACCGACCGTGAAGGCGACGAGCCGGTCGCCCAGCGCGAGCTTCGCGCCGAGCGCCACGCCGAGGCCCTGCCCGAGCCCGCCCTGGACGTACCGGTACCGGCCGGGAGCCTGGGCCATCAGATGCCGGGCGATCAGGCGGCTGTGCGTGATGGTCTCGTCGATCACCGCGGCGTCCGGCGGGAGCGCCTCGCGCAGCGCGGCGGCCGCGGCGACCGGATCGACGGGCCCTTCGGCGGCTGCGGCCTGGGATTCGGCCCGCAGCCGGGATTCCTCGGACGCGGCATGCGATGCGGCGAGCCGCTGCCTGCGGGCCGCGACGGCCGCGGGGTCCGCGCCTAGCTCGCGGACCCGGTCCGTCAGCGCCCGCAGCGTCGCGGCCATGTCGCCGCCGACGTACCGGTCGGCGGTGAGCACCTGATAGGCGATGTGCGGCCGGTGCGGCGTCTCGTCGATCACCAGCACCCTGGCGGCGCCGGGCTTGGCACTCGGCGGGTACCACGGGGCGCGGCAGCCGAGCAGGATCACCAGGTCGGCGTCCTTCGCCAGCGGGGCCAGTTCACCGCCTGCGTGCAGTGCGCTGGTGCGCGGGAAGTTAGCGCACAGCGCGGAGGCCGGCTCGACCACCGGGATCGCCAGCAATTCGGCGAGCTCGACGAGGGCGGCGAACGCGTCAGGGTCCCGGCCCGCCGTCTCGGTCGCGAGCACCGGGTCGCGCGCGGCGGCCAGCAGCCGTGCCGCGGCATCGACGTCTTCCGCGGCCGCCACCGTCCGGCCCCGCGGCGGCGCCGGCGCGTCGGCGGCCGTCGGCTGCCACGGAGCGAGCAGCACCTCGACGGGCGTGTTGACGTACACCGGGCCCGCCGGAGCCTGGGCGGCGAGCTCGCCGGCCCGCTTGACCATCCCGTACACCACGCTCACGTCGGCCGCCGCGCACGCCCACTTGGTGAACGGCGCGGCCACGCCCTGCGGGCCGCCGACGACCGACAGGTTCCGGTACCACTGGGACCCGGGATCCGGGCCCGCGGCATCGCCGTAGCCGGCGGACTCGCCCGAGCAGACGACGACGGGCGCCCCGGTGAGCAGGGCGCCGTGGATAGCGTTCGCGCCCTGTAGCAGTCCGGCGGCCGCGTGCAGGAGCACGACCTGGGCACGGCCTGTCACCGCGGCGTACCCGGTGGCCATGCCGACCGCCGTTGTCTCATGGGCGAGGTCGAAGTACTTCGGGCTCCTGATGCCCGCCTCGGCGCGCCGGGCGTAGGCCTCCCAGACGGCTGCCCATTCCGACCCGGAGGAGGAGAAGATGCAGTCCGCGCCCAGGTCGGCAGCGGCCCGGACCAGCGCCTCCCCGCCGTCGAACCTTTCAGCCGCTACAGCGTCGCTCATGACGCCGTCACGGGGATCGGCCAGTCGAGGCACTCGCAGATCCCGCGCCCCATGATCCACTCCAGTTCCTCCCGGGTGAACGGGAAGTGCTTGGTGAACTGCTCGATCGTGTCCCGGTAGGTGAGCCCGTGGCTCATCAGCCGGGTCAGGTCGGTGCCCCAGAAGCAGCGGTGCGGTCCCATCTTGTCGACCATCTCGCGCACGTACTTCGCGATGTTGAGGTTGGGGAACGGCTGGGTCGAGTACCCGGGGACGGCCGACACCTTCACGTAGATGTTCGGGTGAGTGTAGAGGTCGGCTGTCTCGCTGACCCAGTAGCCGATGGCGTCGTCGACGCAGCGGGCCATGATGCCCATGTGGTCGATGATGATCCGCAGGCCCGGATGCCGGTCGGCGATCGCGCCGAGCTCGGCCTTCCAGATCGGCGCGTGCACCATCGTGGGTATCCCGAGCTCTTCGGCGAGCGGCCAGTACCAGTCGTTGGTGCCGTCGATCATCCAGTTGCGGTCGACCGGCCGGTGGAAGGTGAGCCGGGTGCCCAGGATGTGCGGGTTCTGCGCGAAGTCGCGCATCATCGCGGCGCCTTCGGCGGGCTTGTTCTGCGGAATGCGGGCCATGACGCCGAACCGCCCGGGATGCGCCTCGCACGCCTCAAGCGCGTAGTCGACCCGGTCCCCCTCCCAGGACGGCGGGATGATCACCGCGCGGTCCACGCCCGCCTCGTCCATCAGCGCCAGGCACTCCTCATAGGTGAACGCCTCCTCGCGGTGCCCGTTGAGCCGCATGCGCTCGCGGGCGCCCGGGACCCAGGGGCGGTCCGGGGTCTCCTCGCGCCAGATGTGAACCTGTGAATCGACGATAAACACGGACTAGCTACCTTTCTGTGCCGAGCACCGGCTGGGTTTTGCCATCGGGGAAACGGAGGTCCAGGCCGGCGACGATGTGCTCGGCGATTGCCATCGAAGCCGTCGCCGCGGGTGACGGCGCGTTGCGGACGGATGTCACGTAACCGGCCCGGTGGATGCGGAAGTCATCGACGAGCGCGCCGTCGGCGTCGACGGCCTGGGCGCGCACCCCGGCGGGCGCGGGCATCACGTCGCCGAGTTCGAGCCAGGGCAGGTAGGTCCTGGCCTCGGCCAGATACGCGCGCCGGGACAGCGAGCCGCGCATCTCGCGCACGCCGGTGCGCCAGTGCTGCCGCGCGAGCCGCCAGAACGCCTTGGAGCGGGACAGCCGCGCCAGCTCGTCCCAGGACACGTCGCGGCGGCGGTACCCCTCCCGGGCCAGGGCGAGCACCGCGTTGGGGCCGAGGTCCGCCTCGCCGTCGACGCGCGGGGTCAGGTGCACGCCAAGGAACGGGTACCTCGGGTCCGGCACGGGGTAGATCAGGTGCCGCACCCGGTCCCGCGCGTGCGGGCGCAGCCGCAGGTACTCCCCCCGGAACGGGATGATCTCCGGCGACGCCTCGTCGCCGGCCTCCCTGGCGAGCAGGTCGGCCTGTAGGCCGGCGCAGATCACCAGCCGGGACAGCCGGTGCGCCCCGCCGTCCGTGATGGCGTACACGCCGTCGCCCACGCGGCGCTGCACGCCGGTCACCGCGGTGCCGGTGAGCACCTGGCCCCCGTGCCGCACGACGTCGTCGGCGAACGCGCGCGCGATCGCGGGGTAGTCCACGATGGCCGTGGTGGGAGACAGCAGGGCGGCCACGCCGGCCACGTCCGGTTCGAGTTCCCGCAGTTGCGCTGCCTCCAGCCAGCGCACACCGGGAACGCCGTTGGCTCTCGCCCGCCGTTCGAGTTCCCGCAGCTTGACCGTCTCGGCGTCGTTCCTGGCGACGACGAGCTTGCCGCGCGCGTCCCAGACCAGGCCGCGGCCGGCGCAGTAGTCCCGCAGTAGTTCCACCCCGCGCCGGCACATCCTGGCCTTGGCCGACCCGGGTGCGTAGTAGATCCCCGCGTGCACCACCCCGGAGTTGTGCCCGGTCTGATGCGCGGCGATGACCTGCTCTTTCTCGAACACCACGACCGGGACGCCAGCGCAGGCCAGGTGCCGTGCCACGGCCAGCCCCACGATGCCGGCGCCGACGATGCCGACGGGATGCCGGCTGGTTCCTGGCAGCGGGGAAGCGGGGCCGGCTACCACGCGAACCTCACGGCCGCCGTCTTGACGCGGGTGTAGAAGCGCAGTCCCGGGCTGCCCTGCTCCTTGAACGGGGAGCCGGAGTCGCGGAACCCGCCGAACGGGTGGTGCACGTCCCAGCCGGACGTGGGCAGGTTGACCGAGACCTGCCCGGCTTCCGCCCGGTCGATGAAGTCGTTCGCCAGCCGCAGGTCGCGGGTAAACACCGCCGCGGACAGGCCGTACTGAGAGTCGTTGGCCAGCTTGACCGCCTCATCGAAGCCGCTGGCTTCGCGCACCGCGATGACCGGTCCGAACACTTCTTCCCGCCAGAGCGAGTGTTTGGTATCCACGGAGATGATTGTTGGCGAGACGTAGCATCCGTATCGCAGCGACGCGCCGGCGGGCCGGTCACCGCCGGTGATCACCGTGGCGCCCTCGGCCTTGGCCTTCTCGATATGGGCCAGCACCTCGTCACGGTGCCCGGCGGTCGCCAGCGGGCCCAGGGTGGTCGCGGGATCGAGCCCCGGGCCCAGGACGCACGCATCGGCGCGGCTGCGCAGCAGCTCGAGCAGGCCGGGCGCCGCCGATGAGTCCACGATGAGCCGGCTGGTCGCGGTGCATCGCTGGCCCGCCTGCCCGAACGCGGCGGCCGCCACCGTCGCCGCGGCCAGCTCGAGGTCGGCGTCGGCCAGCACGACCGAGGCGTTCTTGCCGCCGGTCTCGGTCTGCAGCCGGATGTTCCGGTCGGCCAGCGCGCGGCGGAGGTAGCCGCCGGTTGCCGTCGACCCGGTGAACGTCAGCGCGTCAAGCTCGGGATGCCCGAGCAGCGTGTCCCCTATCTCCCGCTGCTCGCCGGTCACCACGGTGAGCACCTCGCCCGGCAGGCCGGCCGCGATGAAGAGGTCGGCCAGCCACCGTGCGACCAGCGGCGTCTGGCTGGCCGGCTTGAGCAGCACCGCGTTCCCGGCGATGAGCGCGGGCCCCAGCTTGCGGGCCGGGGTCAGCAGCGGGTCGTTCCACGGCGTGATCGCCAGCACCACGCCGACCGGCTCGTAACGGACGGTGGTCTGCGTGCCGCCGCGCGCGTCGGCCAGGATCTCGCCCCAGGGCTGGCGGGCGAACGAGGCATAGTAGTCGAGGAAGTCGGCGGTCTTGGCCACCTCGGCGCGGGCTTCGGCCAGCGTCTTGCCGTTCTCCCGCACCAGCGTGACCGCGCCGTCCTCGGCGCGGGCCCGGACCAGGTCCGCGCACCTGGCCATGACCGCGGCACGGTCGAGCGGGTTCGCGCGCCGCCAGGCGTCGAACCCGGCCCGGGCCCGGGTGTAAGCGGCCGCCACCTCGCCCGCGCTCATCGCGGGCACCTCGGCGACCACCGAACGCACGTCCGCCGGGTCCCTGACTTCCAGCATCAAGCCTCAGCTTTCCTATCGGATTTCCTATCGGATCCCTAACGCCGCCTGCCAGGCGCGGCGGCAGTCATCCTAGGAAGCGCGGACGCTGAGGTCAGCAGCGTGCGGCGCAACCTTAGATGTACGCGGGGAAGGTTCCGGCGCCCCCGTCGGCGCGGACAGAATCTCGGCATTCGTGACGCATGAGAGGTCGACGGTGGAATTCGTGGTCATCGCCCGGTACCGGGCACGCGCGGGCGAGGAGTACCGGGTCGAAGAGGCCCTGCGGAAGATGGTGGAACCTACCCGCGCCGAACCGGGGAACCTGGATTACCAGGTATTCCGCGATCCCGGCCAGCCCGGGGTCTTCGTGCTTTTCGAGCGGTACGCGGACGAGTCCGCGTTCGATGCCCACCGGGCCAGCCCGCACTTCACTACCTGGCTCAGCGGGCAGGTGCTGCCATCTTTGGCCGAGCGGACCAGGCTCGACCTCGTCCCGCTCGGGGAGCCCGGGACCGGACAGTCGCGGATGGCGAAGCCTTAGGCTTCGCCACCGGGCTTGCGCAACGGAGTAGAAAACAACCGTTCACGGACGTGTCGTGACCGGTGTGATGGAGGCTATAAGGCAATGACGCATAGATGGAAGGGCTGGCTGACGCCGGGCGCGGCGATCGCCGCGGCGGCGCTGCTGGCCGCGTGCAGCTCAGGCAGCAGCAGTTCAAGCTCGGGCAGCAGCAGTTCAGGCTCGGGCGCGGGCACCTCGGCCACGAGCGCCGCTCCGGGCGGCAGCGCCGGCGGCGCCGCAAGCCCGGGCCTTGCCCAGGCCCAGAAGATGGTCAGCCAGTTCGAAGCCATGACGAACCACTACCCGGTGCCGACCGCGAGCGTGCCCGGCGTGCCCAGGTTCAAGGGCCGGACGGTTTACTACATTCCGCTCGACGCGCACATCCCCGGCTTCGTCGTCACCGCGGCGACCATGAAGACGGCGCTGGCCAAGGCCGGCCTGAAGTTCCAGGAGTGCGACGGCCAGGGCACCCCGACCGCGATCGCCTCGTGCGTCAGCCAGGCCCAGGGCGCCAGCGCCGCTGGCATCGTCTTGGACGCCATCCCCTACGGCATGGTGAACAACGCGCTCAACGCGGCGAAGAACAAGGGCATCCCGATCATCATCGCCGACCAGTACAGCCAGGGCGCGCAGAGCACCAACCAGGTGGCCTACGTGGAAGGCGTGGTCAACCAGCCCAGCCAGATCGCCTGGTGGCTGATCGCCAACTCCGGTGGCAAGGCCAACGCGATCATCGGCGAAGAAGAGGACTCTCCGTCGTCCATCGCCTATGTGCAGAACGCGCTGCCCATCTTCAAGCGGTACTGCCCGGGCTGTCACATCGTCGTGAAGCCGATCACCGCGTCGATGTCCGACCAGCAGATCACGGCATCGGTGACGTCCAACGTGCAGACCGACCCGGGCGCCCAGTACTACTACACCGAGTTCGAGGACAGCCTCCAGGACACGGTGTCCGGTATCCAGGCGGCCGGCAAGGCGTCCAGCGTCGGGATCGCGGTCGCGGGCGGTTCGGTCAACGGCCTGGGCCTGCTCAAGAGCGGTCAGCTCGTGAAGGCCGTCGTCGCCGTTGACCAGGCGTACGCCGGCTGGGCGCTCACCGACGAGATCCTGCGCATGATGACCAAGTCCGGCCCGGTCACCGAGACCTTCCCGTCCCGGCTGTTCGATTCCGCGAACATCGGCTCCATCCAGGTAACATCGGCGGCTCAGGCTTCGGGCGCCTGGTTCGGTAACGATTCCTACCAGGCCGAGTTCGAAAAGCTCTGGGGCGTCTGATTCTGATAAGGAAAGGCCGCTAGCGTGACCATCTCGCAAGCCGGGGGACCGGGCGGGCCGCAGCACCGGCTGGAAGTCGCTCACCTGTCGAAGACCTTCGGGTCCGCGCGGGTGCTGCGCGACATCAAGCTGAGCGTCGCCCCCGGGGAGCTGCACGGCCTGGTGGGACAGAACGGGTGCGGGAAATCCACGCTCGTCAAGATCCTCACCGGCGTGTACACGCCCGATCCCGGCGGTTCCATCGCGGTGGACGGCAGGCGCCTGCGGACGCCCGTCCGGCCGATGGAGCAGCGAGAGGCGGGAGTGTCTGTCGTCCACCAGAACCTCGGGCTGGTGGACGACCGCACCGTCTGGGAGAACGTCCGGCTCGGGCGGTACCAGGCGCGCGGCCCGTTCCGCAAGATCAACAGCCGCGCCGAGCGGGAGTCGGTAGCGGCGGCGCTGGCCAGGCTGGGCCGGGCCATCGACGTGAGCGCGCTAGCCGGGACCCTCACGGCGGAGGACCGCGCGACGGTCGCGATCGCCCGGGCAGTGCAGGACCATCGCCCGGGCGGCGGCCTCATCATTTTCGACGAGTCCACGCGGGCGCTCGGGAAATCGGCCCGGGGCCGGTTCTTCGAGCTCGTGCGGTCGCTCACCGACGGCGGCGCGTCCGTCCTGCTGATCTCGCACCGGCTGGAGGAGATCGTCGAGGCGACCGACCGGGTCACGGTGCTGCGCGACGGGCAGGTCGTGGAGACCGGGATCCCGACCCGTGACATCGACGAGGCGGGTCTGACCAGGCTGATGCTCGGACGCCACCTGGTCACGCACAGCCGGGTGGACAGCCACGCGCGAGACGATGTCTCCGCCTCGGTGCGCGGCCTGTGCGTCGGGCAGGTGCGCGGACTGGACCTCGCCGTCAGGCGCGGGGAGATCGTCGGCCTCACCGGCCTGATGGGATGCGGCTTCGAGGAGGTGGCCGAGGTGCTCGGCGGAGCCCGGCGCGCCGAGGCGGGGGAACTGACCGTGGGCGCCCGGACCCTCTCGCTCAGCGCCCGCCGCGCCTCCACCGAGGATTTCGTCGGCGCGGGGGTCGGTTACGTTCCGGAACGCCGGCTTGAGGAGGGGCTCGCGGCGGAGATGACGGTCGCGGAGAACATGACGCTGCCCCGGGTCCGCAGCAAGGGCAGCCGGCTGCGCACCGGCAGTGCCTGGCAAGCCGAAGAGGCGAAGACCATGATCGCCAAGCTGGACATCAGGCCGCCGCGCCCCGACGCCCCCGTCGGCACGCTCAGCGGCGGCAACCAGCAGAAGGTCGTGCTGGCGAAGTGGCTGGCAGGCAGGCCGAACCTGCTCGTGCTGCGCGAACCCACCCAGGCGGTCGACGTCGGGGCCAGGCACGACATCATCGACGCGATCAGGGAAGCGGCCAAGGACGGCTGCGGCGTGCTCATCGCCTCGATCGACGCGGCGGACCTGGCGGTGCTCTGCGACCGGGTGCTCGTCTTCCGCAACGGCGAGGTGGCCGGCGAGCTGAGCGGAGAACTTGACCAGGACGGCATCATCCGTGCCACGTTCGGCGTGCCGCAGGAAAAGCAACAAGGGAAGAGGTGGGTCGGTTGATGGACGCCGCCCGGCAGGGGCAGCGCGACGTGTCCGGCGTCGCGCCGCCGTCGGCGCCGGCATCGAAAGCGGGGCCGGGTTTCGAGGCCCGGCACTTCGCGTCGCGGTACGCGGTGATCGGTGTCTGGGCCGTCATGATCGTCATCTACTGGCTGGCCGAGCCCGGGGTGTTCATGACCGGCTCGACGTTCACCTCGATCTTCACCGGCCAGTACGCGCTCGTCTTCATGACCATGGCGCTGCTGTGCACGATCATCGTGGGCGAGTTCGTCGACCTGTCCGTCCCGTCGGTGTTCGGATTCGGGGCGACGATCCTGCCGGTGCTCGTCGCCAACCACCACTGGGGGGTGTGGCCCGCGGCGGTCGTGGCCGTCGTCGGCGCGACCGCGTGCGGTGCGGTCAACGCCTTGCTCGTGGTCGTGCTCGGAGTGAACACGATCGTGGTGACGCTGGGCATGGGCACGCTGCTGACGGGCCTGGCCCTGTGGATGTCCGACCTGAACACCGTGGTCCTCCAGCCCTCCGGCTTCGAGAAGATCGGCACCTTCACGGTCGGCGGACTGTACATCTCGTTCTACTACGGCATAATCCTTGTCCTCGGATTCGGCTACATCCTCGCGTTTACCCCGCTCGGCCGGCATATGCGGTTCGTCGGCGCCAGCCGCGAGGTCAGCCGGCTGTCCGGTGTGCGGGTCAACCGGATCCGCTTCGGCTCCTATGTCGCAGCCGGCGCCCTGAGCGGGATCGGCGCCGTCATCACCGTCGCTACCCTGGGCAGCTACAACCCGGAGTCCTCCAACTCGTACCTGCTGCCGGTCTTCGCCGCGGTCTTCCTCGGCACCGCGATCTTCCAGCCGGGCCGGTTCAACCCGATCGGCACCTGGATCGGCATCTACTTCCTGGAAACGGGGATCCTCGGGCTCAACGACCTGGGCCTCCAGCAATGGGTGTCCGACGTGTTCTACGGCGGCGTCCTCGTCGTGGCGGTCACCATCTCCACCCTGCTGCGCCGCCGAAGTTCCTAGCCGGGACGGCCGGAGCCGGAGCCGGCGGGAGCCGGAGCCGGCGGGCGGGCCCGCCGGCTCCGGCCGCGCGATGGGAGCAGGGCAGCCTGCCTGCCGTACGGCGGCCTTCCGGGTCGACAATGAGCGCGGCCGGCGGCGCGGTGCGCCGAGGCCGTCCTTTCCTGAGAAGAAGCTGCCGTTGCCCCGACCGCGAGCCGGCCGCGGCCCGCGACGGGGGCGGGGCGTTCTTCCACGGCGAGCACCTCAGGGCCGCCGGGCCCTAGCCACCATGACAGCGCGCATCGCATCACGTCCTTCCCGGCTGTGCGACCGCTGTCATCACGCCCCGGAGTCCGCGGGCAGGGCCGAACGCTAACGTTGCACGCCTGGCCATGGACTGTGACGTAGCGCTACAGCACTGTTGACTCGCCGGGCGCGTCTCGCCGGGCGCCAGCCCTGGGCATCGGGAGGTGGCTATGTCTTCGGAGCGCTTGAGCGGCCTGCGCGTGACGGTGGCCGGCGGGGGCGTGGGCGGCCCCGCCGCCGCCCTCCTGCTGGCGCGGGCGGGTGCCCAGGTGGTGCTGCTTGAGCGGGTCGCGGAGTACGGCGCGGCGGGCGGCGGGTACGTGCTGGCTCCGAACGGGCTGGCGGTGCTGTACGGGCTGGGCCTGGCGGACGTGCTGCGCCCGCACGGGCGGATCGTCCGCGAGACGACGACGGTGCTGGAAGACGGCACGCCGCTGGCCCGGGCGCGGATCCGGGACTGGGGCCATGGACTAGATCACGGGCTGGCGGTGGCGCGGGGCGTGCTGTGCGGGGCGCTGAAGGACGCGATGCTGGACGAGCCGCGGATCGAGACGCGGTACGGCTGTGAGGTTACCGGGGCGACGCGGACGGGGACCGTGCGGTTCCGGGCGAGCGGTTCCAGCGGGGAGTTGTCGGCGGATGTGGTGATCGGGGCGGACGGGGTGCGCTCGACGGTCCGGGCGCACGGAAATTTCGGTGCCCGCATGCGGCGGAAGCCGCTGGCCGTCATCCGGCTGATGGCGCCTGGAGATCCGTTCGGCTCAGGGAAGGACGACGCGGCCCGGGGCAGCTACGGGGAACGCTGGACACGCCTGGGGACGACGATCGCCGGCCGTGGCGCAGGCGGCCGGACGTACATGTCACTGGCTGCGGGAGCGCGGCCGGTACGCGCGGCGCTGCGGCGCAGGGACCTGGCGGCGGTGTCGCGGCTGTGAGGGGAAGCGCTGCCCCAGGCGGCCCAGGCGCTTGCCGGGCTCAGCAGTTTCGACCAGCTGCTGGTGAACGAGATCGACGTGGTGACCTGCCGCCGCTGGGTGGACGGGCGGCTGGTGCTGCTCGGCGACGCCGCCCATGCCATGCCCCCGCACCTGGGCCAGGGCGCCAACAGCACGCTGCTGGACGCGGCCGTGCTGGTCTGCGAGCTCGCCGGCGCGGCCGGGCGGGGCGATCCGGTGACGGCGGGGCTGGCGCGCTACGAGGCGCGGCGCCGCCCGGCGGCGACCCGCGTGCAGCGCATGTCATCGGCCGTGGCGTTCGTCAGCGACCGGCTGGTTGCGCCAGGTGTGCGCCAGGCGCGCAACGCGGCCATGCGGGCCGCCGTCCGCGTGCCTGGCAACGGGCTCGCTCCGGCCGGCCTGCGGGTGCGGTCGGTCATGCAGGAAGATCCCGGCCGCGTCTACGAGGCCGTTCTCGGCTTGTGCCGGGAGTGAAGACCTAGTGGACGGCCCATGCGGGCAGGGGCCTGACCGTGCCCGGACAGGTAAGCGGTCCGGGCTAAGCCGGGCTCCAGGGAGCATGAATACGCTGGGCCCGCGGCCTGGGCGGATCTCCGGTCACGGAGTTGGGCCCGTGGCCGGGGCGGATCTCCGGTCACGGAGTTCCGCGCCGGCGGCCGGGCGGTGACCGAGGCCTAACACGCAATGGGGCGCCAATCACGGCCGCTCGGCCGGCAAGGGCTGGTGAGAGCCACTGGAACCCGCGCCCGCTGTCGTGCTGGGCTATGCGAGCCCTGCCAGGACGGACGGCTGAACGACGTTCCCGGACCCGGCTTCATGCGCTTCAAACCAGTCGTACGCGGGGACAGGCCGCCTGAAATGCTCACTGGCGGCAACGATGATATTCGCGTTTTATCGTGACATCTTTATATTGCTATGAAAGCGATCGTGCCGGCGGCTGTGGGCCGACCGGAACCGCCGTCGCCGCCGGCGGAACGGCACGCCGCCGCCGGCGTGTTTCCCGCCGTTGCACGGCCATGGATATAAGGCCGCGGCCAGCCAGGAAGAAACCGGACACCCGCGGGCCGGACAGCAGCGACAAGCCCTTTCTCCATTGCCGGCGCACTAACGCATGCGGTTTTACATTCATTCGCCGGCTAGCTGCCGTGGCCTGGGATGCGTGCCTCCTCTGCCGACTCCGCCGGAATTGTTGACAATCGGCCAGTCCGCGGGTGCGGCCGGTCAAGACACGATACGGTCACGGCGTCGCGCGATTCCCGAAGCCTAAGCCTTCGCCCTCGGCGTTTCGTAACGACGTATAACACAAGCGTCCACGCGATATTGCGGGACGTAAGTGGACGGAGGCCCTGGCAATGAAGCATACAAGGACCCGTTGGCTGGCGGCCTGCGGGGTCGCCGCCGCCGCATCGATAGCCGTCGCCGGGTGTTCGCCGGGCGGTTCCGGCAGTGGATCCGCCGGCACAACCGGATCATCAGCGGGTTCGGGGGGCACGTACGCCGTCACGGCCGGCGTATTGCACGCTTTCACCGGACAGAACGCCTTCTTCGGGCTGAACGCGCAAGTCGCGTGCAAGGCGGCGGCCGTGCAGATCAACGCCGCGGGCGGCATCATGGGCCACCCGCTTGCCTGCTCCGCCTACGACACCAAGGGGGATCCGGCCGACGCGGTGCCGGTGGCCAACCGGATGCTGGTTTCGGCACCGCACCTGGTGATGGTCGTCGGGCCGGACGGCGGTGACATCCCGTCGGTGCTTCCGCTGCTCGAACAGTCGAAGGCGCCGGAGATGAACACAGTCGGCGACCCGCGGTATGACACGCAGACGTCGCAGTACTTCTGGCGCCTCACCCCGAGCGACAGCACCCAGGCGCCCGCCCTTGCCTACGCCGCCTACCACCTCGGCTATACCAGGATCGTCGAGGTCTTCACCAGCGACCTGTCGGCGCAGACGACAACGGCTCCCTTCCAGGCGAGCTACACCAAGCTGGGCGGGACGATCCTCAAGCAGCTGACGATCGCCCCGGACCAGTCTTCCTACCAGACCGAGGTCGCGGCCGCGCTGGCCACTCACCCGCAGGCCATCGTCGGCGAGATGGATGCCCGCACCTCCGCCACCTTCCTCAGCGAGCTCCGGCAGCAGCACGGGTCCCTCATCCCGTTCGTGGTGACGCAGCGCGCCCTCCAGGGCGACTGGGCCGCCGCGGTCGTGCCCGCGCTCGGCGGCGCGACCGTGAGCAGGTACGTCACGACGATCGCGCCGGTGCTCCAGTCGGCGGGCGCCGCCTTCAAGGCCTTCCAGAGCGCGATGACCGCCGCCAAGGCTAACCCGTTCCAGGTGAAGAACCCCTTCGTCGCGGCCGGGTATGACGGTGTGATCGCGTTCGCGCTGGCCATGGACGCCGCCAAGTCCACCGACGGGTCGGTGTTCGTCACGTACATTCCGAAGGTCACCGCGCCAGGCAGCGGCGTCACGGTCGTGAACACCTACGCCCAGGGCGTCGCGGCTCTCAAGGCAGGCAAGACGATCCAGTACGTCGGGGCAGCCGGGCCGATGGTCTTCAACCGGTACAACACCGCCAACCGGCCCTACGCCGAGTGGACCTACAACGCCACCGCCCACAGCTGGGTAATGGGCCAAGCCCTGCCGCAGAACGCGGGGCAGTAGGGGTCGGCCCGCGCCGCACTGCCAGCGGCCGCACTGCCAGCGAAGGAGCCACCGATTGAGCCAGATCGTCCTCAGCCTCGGCTTCGGACTGGTGACCGCGTCTATCCTCGCGATAGGCGCGGTTGGCTTCACCATCCAGTTCGGGGTCACGAACCTGTTCAATCTCGCCTATGGCGAGACGATGACCGTGGCCGCCTTCGCGGCCTACCTCGCCCGCACCGCGCTGCACTGGGACATGTGGCTGTCGATGGCGGCCGGCGGCGTGTGCGGCATGCTGCTGTCCCTGGCGATCAGCCGCTGCGTATTCCTGCCGTTCCTGCGGCGTGGCACGTCGCAGTTCGCCATGGTGATGGTCACCGTCGCGGTGTCGTTCATCCTCAAGAACGTGCTCCAGATCTGGAGCGGTGCGAACTTCTACAGCTACCAGCTCCCGCCGGAGTCGTCTATCCGCTTCCTCGGCATGGTCTTCGACGCCAGGCAGCTCACCATCATCGGGCTGGCTGTCGCCAGCCTGCTGGGCCTGCACCTGCTGTTCCAGTACACCCGGCTAGGCAAGGCGATGCGCGCGACCTCCGACGATCCCGCGCTGGCCCGCAGCGTCGGTATCCCCACATCCCGGATCGTCAGCGCCGCGTGGCTGCTGTCCGGCCTGCTCGCTGGGCTCGCCGGGGTCGCCCTGGCGATGGACCTGGGCACGTTCGACTCCACCACGGGCGGCAGCTTCCTGCTGCTCATCGTGGCGGCCGCGGTCTTCGGGAGCGTCGGCGAGCCTTACGGCGCCGTACTCGGCGCCCTCGTCATCGGGATCGCGGGCGAACTCGCGGCCATCGTTAGTCCCAACCTCAAAGACGTGGTCGCCTTCGTCATCTTGGTGCTCGTCCTGCTGTTCCGCCCCGAGGGCCTGCGGTCCGGCCGGGTCCAGATGCGAGCTGAGGTAACGGCGTGAGCGCGCTGCGGGGCGCGGCGCCGCCTGGACTGAGGAGCGAGGCATGAGCGACGAGGGAAAGCGGCGTCTCCGGGCGCCCCGGAAGCGCGCGGGAGGCAGAGCGTGAGCCCGGCCATTCAGAGCTACATAGCGACGCTCCTGGTGTACCTCGGCGTCAACGCGATCGCCTGCTGGGGGCTGAACCTCCAGTTCGGGGTCGGCGGCGTGATGAACTTCG
>DATGLH010000035.1:0-20842 GCA_035294225.1 Trebonia sp. | reverse complement strand
CTCGCGCGACACTTCGGGCGAACGGATGACGACCTGCGACTGACCGCCGCGGCCCACCACGGTACGTCCCGGTGGCAGTTGATACGACCGGCCCGCGACGAGACCGCCGACTACCCGAAGCACGGCCGCGCCCTGGGGACGGGGTGGCACGGCTGCCCAGGGCGGCTGCACCAGCGCGCCGACGACCAGCCCAGACTCGGCCAGCGCCAGGTCTCCGGGAATCACCCGGCTGTCGATCGACAACGCTGGCTCACCGACGCCCAGCGCGGCGGCCAGGTCGGCGACGGAGGCATCGGGCCGGCTGAGCTGAAGCTCGAGCTCGTGTTCCGCGCGCCCGTCATCGAACACAAACTGCATGGCGACCCCCAGGTCCGCAGGCTGGCAGATCAGTCAGACAGGAGGTCTTTCCCGGCGGACCACAGCAAGCAGGGAACAACTCGCGGCCTCATCCCAGAATCGCGCGTCCATAGATCCGGCATTTTCTGACATCAGGGTCCCGGGCCGCTTGTCCCGTCATTTCGGGACATGCGCGACCGGGCAGGGTCCTGCATAATCCCTGGCTAAGATGCCTCTCATTGCGCTGGCGCGGCTGCCGACCGCTGCTGACAGAGCGAAGACGGCATGGTTAGCATTCGGTTATTCCCGGTCAACTTAACTGGATAGGGGTGCCTGCGTGAGACCCGGGAACTACGACTATGGTGCCGCCGATAATCTCGAGTCGGCGTTGCGGACGGCGGCGAACACCCTGGAGAGCTTCGTTGCCCAGCGGGGGCAGACCGCCCATAACGACTTCGGGTACACGGTGAACGGAACGGTCGAAGGCTGGGTAGGGAACGCGTACGACAAGTGGTGCGTCGACTACAACACCTCGCAGAATGCGCTCACTAACTACGTCAACGACCTGAATCAACTCTGGGTCCAGGTGCACAACGCCACTTATGACGCCGAAATGTACATGTACAATAATTCCGGGATATCCCGGCTGCCGGTTCCCGCGCCGGCCGGCAACCCTATCCTCGCTCCCCAGAATGCCGATCCGGACAACGCTGAGGGCGCGACGCCCGACATGCTCTATGACTATTCGGATCTGATGACAGGGCTCAACGACCAGATCCTGCCTGTCTTCAAAGGCCTCCGGCAGTATGTGGACGACTACTACGCCACTTACAATACGTCATCGAGTTCCGATATGCCGAACTTGATCCAGCCGATCGATGGCCTCTATCCTGACTCGGCGGTCCCGCGCGCCGTCGCCTATTACCTCACCAGCACGGTCCGGCCGATGGACGCGTACGTCCGGACCGTCGGGCAGGCATTCGAGAACGCTGACAGCAATCCGATCGCCAGTCCGATCACCACGTCGCCGCACGGTGTTACCCCCGGCGACCAGGGCGACCCGGACGGGGGCCACTTCATCACGCTCAGCCAGTCACGACTCGACAAGTCCATCAGGCAGGTCGAGGCCACCGATGCCTCCATCGCGAAGTTCACGGCGGACTCGAAGGCCGGCCGGCAGGCCGCCCTGAGCTTCATGGCCAGCGACGGGGTAACGCAGCAACTGATCGACGAGATCGCCGCGAACCAGGACAACGCCGCCTGGACATCGGCCTTCCTCGACACCCTCAGCCCCGATGCCATCCTTCTGCTCATCCAGTACATGAACGCGACTCCGGGCGCCCGGGAAAAGTACATGCCGGCTCTCGCGCAAGCCTGGGTAACCGCTCTCGATTCGGGGCAGCTCACCCCGTCGGCGGTGCAGAATCTCATCACTGTCATGATGAATGACTCGCATCGTGGTATTTATGTTGGTTTCTTCAACCAGTATCTCCTCGCCGACCTGAAGAACGATCCCAAGGCGGCGGCTGAATTCATCAATTACGCGACCGGCCAGCAGCTCCAGCAGTTGCTGGACGGAAACTTCGACCTGCCGAACGCCAACAGCTCCGATAAGGAGGCCCAGATCATCGGGCTCATGGAGCTCACGCTTCGATACGAGCCCGACGCGGTAAGCGCCACCGAGTTCTACAACCGGATGTGGGCGCTGCTCAAGGCCACGCAGCCGCGGCCGGCGCAGCCCGCGCTCGGCGCCGCCATGCAGTTCCTCATGACGTACGTGGCGTTCGCTGTCACCCCGCCCAGCGGTGATCTGCGCCAGTGGGCGCAGACCACGGGCCTTACCGTCTGGGGCCTGGTCCAGCAATGGCAGAACTGGATCGGCACCTTCGAGGACGCCAACCATGCGCAGACGTCGAACGAGCAGATGTGGGGCGAGCTGATCGCCGGCATGACGCTGTCGGTCGTCCTCCTCGCGGTCGGTTTCGCCGCGCCCGAGGCGCTGGCCGGCGGCGTAGCGGTGGGCAGCACGGTCCTTTCTGACGTCGCGAGCTGGGGCGCCGACCAGATCGCCCAGCTGGTGGACTCTGGCAGCGGCGACGGCAATCCGGCCAGCGACAACGAGAAGCTGGAGCGGCTCGCCAAGTACTATGCCGAGCTTTCCATGGTCATGGAGCTGATAGCCGCGGGCGACGTTATCGGCCCGGACGGAAAGCCAGTGGACCTGAGCAGCAGCCAGCCCATCATCGATGTCCTGAACAGCGTGATCTACGGCAAGGGCGAGGAGAACTACCACATCAAGGGCCAGCCGGGAACGACGGTGGCGGACATCGTCGACCACGCCGGCGAGCAGATACCCCCGCCGGAGTCATAGCAGGACAGGCCCTGCCGGGGAGCCCGTCACAGGCCCTGCCGCGGAGCCCGTCCCCGGGCCTCCCCGGCGCCAGGCAACGTATCAGGGCTTGCGCCCGGCCGCGCTGCCCGGCCCGTGCCGCGCCTCATTGCGGTAACCGCCACGATGCAGTATCGTACTACGATAAACCTGCTGGCGGAGTTGCGTGCGGGCAGGTTGCCCCCGCAGAGGGCGCCACGCGGTCCGTCCGCAGATCGAGGTGCTCGGGGGGAGCCATGACACAGCAAGACAACATCGTCGGCGCTGCCTCGGTCCCGACGCAGCAGACCGACCTGCACCGGGCCGTAGCCGAACTGCAACAAGCGATCGGCGAGTTGCAGCACGCGGCGCATGCCCCGGGAACGACCGGTCCGGCCCCCACCGGGGTCCTCATCGGGGCGGGCAGCGATCCCCTGATGCTGGGACTGCCCGCCTTCGTCGTCGGCTGGACGTGCGTGGGGCTGGCGCTGGTGGGGGTAGTCCCCGCGGCCGCCGTCGGCGGGGTCGTCCCCGTCCTCCTGCTCGGCACGGCCGTTTTCCAGTTCATCTCGGCCGTGTGGGCATTCCTGCTCGGCCAGTCGCTGGTCGCGGCGATCTTCGGCCTCTTCTCCGGGATCGCGTCCTCCCTGAGCATCCTCCTGCTCGGGGTGTTCCACAACTGGTTCGCCATCCCGGCAGCCGACCTGTCCGGGGTGGAGGCGCTGTTCACCATCAGCTGGGCGATCGTGTTCGTGTTCCTCACCTGGATCATGCTCAAGCTCCCGGCGGTCTACGGGGCCATCATGATCTTCGTGGAGGCGGCGCTGTGCCTGCTGTCTGCCGCCTATCTGACCGGGAACGCCAACCTCGTCACCGCCGGGGGAGCGGCGGTGCTGGCCTTCACGGTCCTCGGCGCCTACGCCTGGCTGAACGTCGCCTCCGAGGCAAGCGGCGGCCCGGCATGGCCGCCGCTGGGGCCGCCGGTGCGCAAGTGATAACCGTGCGCAAGCGATAACCGAGGGTGCGGAGCCGCCGGCTTCAGGCGGCGGCCGTACCGCGCCCGCCCTCTCCGGCGATCACGGGCATCGGGTCAGCGGGGAGCGCGGGCAGCCCGTGACGGGGATCTCACCTCCTCCGCCAGCGCCTCCATGGCGGGCACCGCGGCGAGCAGCTGCTCCGCGGTCCGCGGGGGCAACCGCTCCAGGCATTCGGAGAGCACCTGGGTGCGCTGCCGCCTGACCCGCTCGTGTACCTGCTCGCCCGCTGGCGTCACCTCCACCCGCGCCGCGCGCATGTCGCTCGGGTCGGGCAGCCGCCGGATGAGGCCGCGTTCGTCGAGCACCCTGACGATCCGCGACAGCATCGTCGGGTTAAGCCCCTCCAGGTCGGTCAGCTCCGCCAGCCCCAGCGGGCCGCGGACGCGGACCAGCGCCAGGACGGAGTACTGCGTGGGCGTCAGCCCCTCACCCGTGGACGTCTCGTTGAACTGCCGGGCAAGCCGGGGGATGACCCCGCGCAACCGGGCCACGAGTTCGGCATCCATTCACGTTCTCCGGATCAACTTGAATGCTTGCTGGCAAGCAACTAACGTTACGGCATGTGAGCGCGGCAGGAGAAGTTGCGGAGGCCGGCCAGGCCGGCCAGGCCGGCCGAGGGGGCCTGGCCGGCCTCCGCGGCACGCACCGAGCGGAACCGCTGGACCGGCGCAAGCTAGTCTTCGCCATCGTCTCCATCGGCTTGTTCATGGCCTCGATCGACCAGACCATTGTGGCCACCGCGCTGCCTGCCATCGAACGGGAGCTGCACGCCGCCGTCAACTGGAGCGGGTGGACGATCTCCATCTACGCGCTCGGCCAGGTCATCGCCATGCCGATGGCAGGGAAGATCAGTGACATGTACGGCCGCAAGAAGGTCTTCATGATCTCGGCGGCCATCTTCACCGCGAGCTCGCTGTGCTGCGGCTTCGCCGGCAACATGCCCCTGCTGCTGCTGCCGCGGTTCATCCAGGCGCTCGGCGGCGGCGCGTTCATGCCCTCTGCCACCGGCATCGTGTCCGATCACTTCGGGGCGGAACGGGACCGCGCCGTGGGCATGTTCACGTCCATCTTGCCGGTCGGCGGCATCATCGGCCCGGTGGCCGGAGGGCTGTTCGTCAGCTACTGGTCATGGCGGGGCATCTTCCTGGTCAACGTCCCGATCGGCCTGGCGCTTATAGCGCTGACGGCGAAGTTCATCCCCGCCTCGGCCGCGCGTCCGGCCAGCCGCGTCGACATCCGCGGGATCGCGCTGCTGGCCGTCCTGATCGCGGCCGCCATGTTCGGCATCACCTACCTCGGCAGCGGGCAGGTGCCGCTCTACAGCCCGGTCTTCCTCGGCTGCGAGGCAGCCGCGGCCGCCACCTTGTGCCTGTTCGTAAGGCACTCCCGGCGGGACCCCGCGCCGTTCGTCCCCTACCGGCTGCTGCGCGGGCGCGGCTTCGGCGTCATGAACCTGATCAACTACGTGTACGGGGCAGCCGCGCTCGGCTTCGCCGCCCTCGTCCCGCTCTACGCGCAGGACCGGTACCACATCGCGCCGCTGGGCGCGGGCACGCTGCTCACGGCCCGGGCGGTCGGCATGATCGCGGTCGCGGGCGCGGCGGCGATGGCGCTGCGCCGGACCGGCTACCGGCTGCCGATGATCGGAGGGTTCGCGATACTGGCCGGCGGCCTGCTGATGATGGCGGCGGCGGCGCCGTCGCTGCCGCCCTATGCGTGGCTGGCCATCGGCACCGCCGTCACCGGCTGCGGCATGGGGCTGTCGGTGCCGGCCGCCAACAACGCGAGCCTGCAACTCGCGCCCGACCAGGTGGCCGCCATCGCCGGGCTGCGCGGCATGTTCCGCCAGTCGGGGTCGATCACCGCGGTCTCGGTGACCACGGCGGTCATCGCGCGCAGCGCGCATCCCGGCTTGGTGCAGGCCCGCGTGTTCCTCGTGTTCGCGGCCCTGCTCGTGCTCATGCTGCCGCTGGTCAAGCTGGTGCCCGATCACCACGGCACCTGGTGACCAGGGCAGGGCCGTGACCAGGGCAGGGCCGTGACCAGGGCAGGGCCGTGACCAGGGCAGGGCCGGCCTCGCCGCGGCCGCGCTCCGGCCCGGGCTTACCGCGCGAGGATTCTCCCAGGTTCGGGTTCCCGGAACCAGGCCTATAGTCCGGCCGAACGGAGGGTGGTGTCTCTTCCGCCCGGCTGCCAGGGGCGGCGATGCGGCGGCCGCGATCAGGCCGGCGTGCTGTCGCTGGTGGAGCGTCAGCCGCTGACCGGCCGGATTCGTCCCGCGTTGACCGTGCCGATCACGTGCTTGCGGAACAGTTCGGCGGCCGGGAGCAGCGGCCGTCCGGCACGCCAGGTCAGGTAGATCGTCCGCTGCGCGCCGCTGTCGGCGATCTTGGGGTAGACCACGGGACCGGGGGCTGCCTCCGGCGTGCCGGCCCGCGGCGCCGGCACGATGGCGGCCCCCAGGCCCGCGGCCACGAGCCCGCGGACGATCGCCAGGTCGTCGCCCTCGAACACCACGTCCGGGCGGAAACCGGCTTGCTTGCACAGGTCGTCGCCAAGCTTCCGCAGCGCCGACGTCGGCCGCAGGCCGACGAACGACTCGGCTGCCATCTCCGCCAGCCTGATCTCCCGCCGCGCGGCGAGCCGGTGGTCCCGCGGCAGCGCGAGGCGCAGCGGCTCCACGCCTATCTGCCACGTCCACACGGCAAGGTCCCCGGGCCTGGCGGCCTCACGGCCAGTCCGGAAACGGCGCGTTCCTACCTCAAGGTCCGCTGCGCCCGCGTTGAGCGGCGGCCCGTGCAGTTCGTCGCGCACCTGCGTCAGGTGGAACCGCACGCCAGGATAACCGGCGCGGAAGCTCCGCACGAGGTCGGGCACCAGCCAGGAGCCGAGCGACTGCTGGAAGGCCACCGTGACGGTGCCGGTATCCGGCGATACGAACTGCGCCACCGCGGCTAGCCCGTCCGCAAGCTGCTGGAGCATCCCGTCGACGTATGGCTTGAACACCTCCCCGCCCCGGGTCAGCCGCAGCGTCCGGCCGGACCGTTGCAGCAGCGGGGTCCCGACCTGCGCCTCAAGCCTGGCGAGGGCGCGGGACACGCCGGACTGGGTGACCGGCTCGAGGTCGCTGACCTCGGTCACGGTCGCGCCCTCGGCGACCAGCTTGAACCAGCGGAGTACCTCAGTGTCCATATCGAATGACATTACGTCATAGGTAACGGCGTTAGGCGTCATGGAACGCGTAGGCTAGACCAGCGGAATCAACCGGCAATCAAACCGGCCCGCCGCCGCTGACCGGGCTGGATGGCGGGCGCCCGTGCCCCGCCATCCAGCCACCGGGGTCAGTGATGCCCGGAGACCGGGGTGGTCACGTTGATGAACTCGTTGCTCCTCAGGCCGGACGCCTTGACCGCCTTGCTCAGCCAGACGCCGACCGAGTTGTCGAAAATGACGTTGTGCGCGATCGTCACCGTGACGGGCGTGCCGCCGGAGAACACGAGCACGCCGGTCGTGGCCAAGTCCACGGGGCTTGACGGCGAGTCGAGCCTGTCCCCGATGAGGTTGTTCCTGCCGATGGCGTTGCCGACGATGGTGTTCCCGCTCAGGTCCTCGAACTGTCCCGGGGCGAGGGTGTGGGCGTGCATCGTCACGCCGGACTGCCCGTTGCCGGCGATGTAGTTGCCTTCGACCAGGTTGTCATAGGAGGCGGTGCCGGCCGTGGCGTTGGCGAACAGCACGCCGGCTCCCTCGCCCTTGAGCCCGTTGCCGGTCACCACGTTGCCCCGGATGACGTTACGGTAGACACCCGCGACCATGGGCTGCGGCACGCCGCTGGCGCTGAGCGCGCCGGGGTTGTGCCCGGGAACGGTGATCCCGCAGTCCGTAGCGTTGGCGGTGACGACGTTGTCCTCGACCACGTTGTCGTGCGTGGGCCCGACGTCGTCGGACAGCAGCACGCCGCCGGAGTTGTGGGCGATGACGTTGTCCCGGACCGCCGAGAAGGCGACGTTACCCGCGAAGTGAACGCCCTCGCCGCAGTCGCCGGGCACCTGGCCCATCGCCGCGCACTCGAAGTACGGCGACGCGGGCGGGACGCCGAAGCCGAGGTCGTTGTGGACCACGGCGTCGTCCGAGATCACGATGCCGGACAGGGAAGCGCCGAGCCCCGCGGCCAGGACACCCTCGCCCTGCGCGTTCTGGACCGTGAACCCGCTGAACGTGACGTGGGAGCTCACCACGATCACGGCGGCGAAGATGGTCTGCGTGCCGAGGCCGGGCAAGGTGGCCTGGAACGACGGCTTGACGCCCGTTTCGTCGATGGTCGCCCGCTTGCCGATGAGGGACAGCGGCTCGGAGATCACCACCTGCTCGTGATACGTCCCGCCGCACACGATCACGGTCCCCCCGGCGGGGGCGGCGCTGACCGCGGACTGGACGGTCTGGAATGCGGCGGAACGGCAGGACCGGTCGCTGTTACCCGGCTTGGCCCGCTGAGAGACGAACAGGGTCTTGCCGTTGGACCACGCCGTGTCGGCGGACGCTGTTCCCGCGTGCGCCACCACCGCGCCGGCGGCCAGCAGCGGCGCTAGCAGCGCGCCCGCTAGCCGGATGAACCGGTTGGATTTCATGCTTCCCCCTCGAAGCCGCGTGTGTTACCCGGACCAGAGGCAGGACAGGATCACGCCAGTTCGCTGGCTGCTGGCCCGCCGGTCGCCGGTCACCCGGTCCGCGGCCGAGGCCAGGAGAAACCAGAAGAAATGCACGCCGCTGTGAGGCGGCCGCCATGAGGCATTAGCCCGCCCCGCACGCCGTTCCCGTCCCGCTGTATCGGAGAGTAACACTGCAACTACAGAAAGTTCTGGGAATTGACGTTTCGGCCGGGTGTCGTTTGACGGGCGACGGTAAAGCCGCGCGCGCCGCCTGCCGGGTTCCAGCCCGGGACCTGCCGTTCATGATCCTGAAGGCCTTTTATGCCTATGGCCGCGCCTGTTATCAACTTCGGGCGTGTCGCGGCGGCCCTCCTTCGGACGTGTCACGGCGCCCCCGGCGGACGTATGCCAGGATTGCCATTTTCGCAGCGTTATGCCTGCCGCTGATTCCGGCCGCCCGGCCCGCCGTATGAGGCCGGTTGGCCGCGGGCCTTCATCCTGCCGCTGCTCGGTGACGGGTCCGTCGCGCTCGCGGTGGCGGGCCTGCCGGGCTCCGGCAGGCAGGCCGGTTCGTTCGGCCCGGCCAACTGGGTCATCGTCACCTGGGGCTGGGCGTTCGCGGTCACGTTCGGTGTCCACGCGGCGGGCGGGATCAGCGGCGCGCACATCAACCCGGCGGTGACGCCCGGCTTCGCGCTGCGCCGCGGTTTCCCGTGGCGCAAGGTGGTGCCGTACTGGTTCGCGCAGCTGACCGGGGCGTTCTGCGGCGCCGGGCTTGCCTATGCGGTCTACGAGTCGGCCATCAACTGGTTCAACACCGCGAACCACTTCACCAGGCCGCATCCGGTGCCCACGTTCTCGGTCCTCATTCGGTGCCCACGTTCTCGGTCCTCGCGGCGTTTCCCGCGGCCTACTTCCAGGGTCCCTGGATGGGGCCGCTCGTGGACCAGGTCGTCGGAACCGGCATCCTCGTCGCGCTCATCGCCGCGCTGGTAGACCACCGGAACCAGGCGCCCGAAGGGAACGTGCCAGCGCCGCTGATCGGCCTGGCCGTGGCGGTGATAGGCATTTCCTACGGCGTCAACGCCGGGTACGCGATCAATCCGGCACGCGGTTTCGGCCCGCGCAATCCGGCACGCGGTTTCGGCCCGCGCCTGTTTGCCTGCGCGCTGGGGTGGGGGCGGCTGGCCTTTCCCGGCGATTTCGGGGCGTTCACCGGCTACTGGTGGATCCCGATAGCGGGCCCGCTCGCCGAAGGCATGGCGGGCATCCTCTGGTACGACTTCTTCACCGGCCAGATCCTGGCCGCCCGCCAGCGGGTCCCGGTGCCCGCGCCGGAACCGGGCCAGCTGCCCGGGCCCGGGGGCGCCGAGGCGCATAGCAGGCGGCAGCGCGGGTAGCCCGACAGCATGAACGTCGCGCCTGCCCCGGGCCCTGCCGCCGCCGGACCGCGGGCGGGGGGCGGCGCTGCCCCCTGGCCACCCGGATCGCGCCATGCGCGGCCGGCCGGCCGGCCCCGGTCAAGCGCACCATGAACCCCGCCGAGCGGCTGATCCGGAAGGCCGACGCGGCGCAGCAACGGCACCGGGCGTCGGCGTTCGCCTTCGGTGTCGTGAAGAAGTTCGGCGACGACAACGGGGGCGTGCTCGTCGCCAACCTGACGCATTCCGCGTTCGTCTCGCTCTTTCCCTTGCTGCTGGTGCTGGTGACAATCCTCGGCCTGGTGGCCGCCGGCGACCCGTCGTTCCGCCAGGCGGCCATCAACGCGGTGGCCGGGCAGTTCCCGCTGATCGGGCACGAGCTGACCAACGTGCGCCAGCTCCGCAGATCCAGCCTCATCGGCCTGATCGCCGGGCTGCTGTGGCTGGTCTGGGGGTCGACGGGGCTGGCGCAGGCGGGCCTGTTCACGATGGAGCAAGTGTGGAACCTGCCGGGGCCGGCGCGGCCGGGATACGTGCCGCGGCTCGGGCGCGCGCTGCTGTTCCTGGGGCTGCTCGGCAGCGACGTGATCGCGACCACGCTGCTGGCCGCCCTGTCCGCCTACGGCAACCGGCCGCAGTCGCTGGCGGCGTTCGCCTACGCGGTCCAGGCCACCGTGAACTCGGGAATGTACTTCGCCGGGTTCCGCATCCTCACCCCCCGCGGGGTGCCGTCCAGGGACCTGGCGCCCGGCGCGGTGGCGGCCGGCATCCTGTGGACGGCGTTGCAGGTGGCCGGCACCTACGTGGTAGGCCACTACCTGCACAGCGACTCGGTGTACGGCGTGTTCGCGACCGTGCTGGGACTGGTCACGTGGCTGTACCTGGCGGCCGAGGTCACGGTGTACTCCGCGGAGATCAACGTGGTCCTCGCCCGGAGGCTGTGGCCGCGCGCCCTCGTCCAGCCGCCGCTCACCGAGGCGGACCGGGCCAGCATGGCCCTCCAGGCGCTGCAGAACCAGCGGCGGGAGGAGCAGCACGTGGAGGTGACGTTCAACGATCGTGAGCCCGGCGCGAAACCGCCGCCCATCACGCCGCGCACTCCCGAGGAGGTCTCCCCTCCGGCCACCGGTGAGAGGCCGGAACGACCGCGCTAGGCTCTCGCCTCCTCCTCCCCGCTTCGCAGTTCCCCTTCTGCCGGCGGGAGCCCGCTGTCCCGCATGTGCCCGGCGAACCAGTGCCTCAGGCCTCGTCGAGGGCCTCGCCCAGCTCCTGCAGGGCTGGGCGGTTGGTGAGGCCGATAAGGATGTGCCCGGTCGTGAGCACCAGCGCCACCGGCCACTCGATGATGTCCGCAGCGGCCAGCAGGCCGACCCCCGCATAGAAGACCAGGTGCTCCACGGGTGGCGTCTCCACACGGGTCCCGTCCGCCGTCAGCCGTATCCGGTGCCCGCCCT
Organism: Trebonia sp.; assembly: GCA_035294225.1. Classification (GTDB taxonomy): domain Bacteria; phylum Actinomycetota; class Actinomycetes; order Streptosporangiales; family Streptosporangiaceae; genus Trebonia. Next base: position 9,577 of record DATGLH010000035.1, on the reverse strand, counting down.
TGGCGGTGACGATCGAAAACGTGGGGGCCATCGGGCTCCTTCTCCCTGCCGCCAGCGCGGCCATAGGCAGCGAATTCCAGCTCAATGCTGGTCCCGGCCGCGGCGGCGCGCCTCACCCATGCCGGGGGAACATGGCGGGGAAGCAGGGCCGTGCGGTGTTCCGCGCTCGGCCAGCGGCAAGCCGGCCATGGCCGGTGCCAGGAGGCTGGCGGCAGCCGCCACGGCCAGCCCGATCGCCCAGCCCAGCGGGCCGACCGGCCGGCACCCGAAGAACTGGCTGACCCCGGGGGTCTGGACCACCGCGGCCAGGACGGCCGCCGATGCCAGGCTGGCGGCGATGACGAGCGGGCTGTGCCGGCCCGCCATCAGCGTCTGGCCGAGCTGAGCCGCGACAATGCCGATCAGGGCGATGGTGGCCGCCCTGCCGCGGGTGATACCGGTCACGCGTCCGCCCAGCCAGGCGGCCATCCCCGCGCTGCTGGTCAGCGCACCGCGGATGAGGACGTCGCGGGTGAGCGCCGCGCCAAGGGACGCCTCGGGCCCCTCGGCGAGCAAGGCACCGGGGGTAGCGCTGCTGGGAGGGCGTACGGCCAGCGCCATGGACGGGGCTATGTCGGTGAGCAGGTTCACGAGCAGCAGCTGGCGGGGGCGGAGCGGCGACCCGCCCGGCAGCAGCAGGCTGGTACCAGCGGTGAAGGCGATCTCGCCGAGGTTGCCGCCGAGCAGCACCGAGATCGCGTCACGCACCGAGGACCACATGGCGCGGCCCTCCGCGATGGCGTCGATGATCGTCTCGACCCGGTCATCGGTGACGATGACATCGGCGGCCTCCTTGGCCGCGTTCGTGCCGCGCAGGCCGAGTGCGACGCCGACGTCGGCGAGCTTGATGGCGGGCGCGTCGTTGGCGCCGTCGCCGGTCACCGCGACGACACGGCCGGCGCGCTGCAGGGCGGCGACGATGCGCACCTTCTGGTCCGGGGTGACCCTCGCGAACACTCCTGTCTGCCCGATCAGCCGGTCCAGCTCGCGGTCGGACAGCGCGTCAAGTTCGGTTCCCGTGATCACCCGGCGCCCATCTATAAGGCCGAGTTCGGTGGCGACCGCCTCGGCGGTACTCGGGTGGTCTCCGGTCAGCATCAGCATGTCCACGCCCGCGCCGCGCAGTCCCCGGACCGCCCGGACAGCGCTGTCACGGACCGGGTCGGTGAAGGCGAGCAGCCCGGCGAAGCGAAGCTCCCCGATCCGGTCCACGCTCAGGCCGTCGCGGCCGGCGGCGTCGCGTTCGGCCACCGCGAGAACCCGGTAGCCGCGGCGGGCAAGCCGGTCGGCCTGGCCTCGCAGGGCCTGCCTTGCATGCTCGTCAAGCTGTACCGGCGTGCCCGGGGCGGCCGCGTGCGAACACAGGGGCAGCACGGTTTCCGGCGCGCCCTTGACCGCCAGCCGGTATCCGCGCAAGGCGCGGCCGAGAACCGCGTGGTAACCGCGGGACGGCTCGAACGGCAGCTCAGCCACTGGCTGCCAGCTGCCGGCGCCGAGCTCAGCGCTCACGCCAGCGGCGACGCCGCCGTCGACGACCGCGCGGTCGGTAGGGTGCGCCAGCGGTTCCCCGTTGCGATGTTCCGGACTCGCGCGCAGCGCGGCAGCCAGCACGGCACGCCCCGCGGCGTCCAGCGTGCCGAGGGGCTGGCCGGCGCCCGCGGCCCAGACCCGGTGCAGCGTGATACGGCCCTCGGTCAGCGTGCCGGTCTTGTCGAAGCACAAGGCATCGACCCGGCCGAGCGCCTCGATGGTCCCCGGATTGCGGACAAGCGCGTTGCGCCGCGACAACCGCCGCGCGGTACTGAGCTCGGCAACGGTAGCGACAATCGGCAGCCCCTCCGGAACCGCCGCTACCGCCAGGCTGACACCCGTGCCGAGCATCCGGCTGACGGGCCGGCCGCGCAGCATGCCAGCAGCGATAACCGCGACTCCGGCGCCGAGCGAGACCGGTACCGTGGTCCTGGTGAGCCGGTTCAGCCGCTCCTCCACGCCGGAGGGCCGGGCCTTGCCCCGTGCCGCCTCTTCGCTGCGGCCGAGTTCGGTGGCCGGGCCCACTGCCACCACGACGGCCGTGGCGGTACCGGCGGCTACCGACGTTCCCGTGTAGAGCATGCTCCGCCGTTCCGCGACGCTCACCGCGCCGGCGGGGGCGGCGCTCTTCGGGACCAGCCGCGATTCCCCGGTCAGGCTCGACTCATCCACCTCGACGCCGTTCGCCTCCAGTATCCGGCAGTCCGCGGGCACCGCATCGCCCGCCTGCACGATGATCACATCCCCGGCGACCAGCCGGTCGGCTGTGGTGAGCGTCTCCTCGCCGCCCCGCCGGAGCCGGACCCGCACCGCCGACTCGTCGACGAGATGCCGCAGCGCGCGGTGTGCTCCGACCCGCTGGACGCCCCCGACGAGCGCATTGGCCGCCATGACCCCGCCGATCAGCGCGGCGTCCATGACGGACCCGCTCGCGGCGGACATCACGGCCCCGCTGGCCAGGGCAGGTGTCAGCGGGTTGGCCAGTTCCTCCATCGACGAGCGGACCAGGCCCGGCTCCCCGGCCGGCGGCCGGCCCGGCTGCGCGCCGCGGCGCCGGGCAGCCTCCGATTCGCCGAGTCCCCGCGGTGAGCTGGCCAGCTTCGCGAGCACGGCATCGGCAGCGAGCGCGTGCCAGCTAGTGGTGGCGGCCGGTACCGGCGGCGGACGCAGGGCCAGCGTCCTGGCCGACCAAAGCCCGCTGGCCAGCGACACGAACGAGGCGCCGTTGACCCCTATCAGCGCGCGCAGGGACGACCCGCTGCGAGGGCCGGCCAAGGCCAGCAGGGCGCCGACGCCGGACCCGTAGGCGGCCAGCATGGCGGCACGCCGGCTCACCGCGCGGGCGGGCGCGATCGCCTGCAATATCAGGCACGCGTCAGCCAGGCCGGCACCGGTGAGCAGGGCAGCGCCCCACGGCGGCTGCCCGGCCAGCACGCCGATCCCGACGTCGGCGGCGGCGAGGGCCTCGTGCTCGCGGCTCGAGACGACGGCAACCCCGTGGCCCTCGGCCTGCAGTGCGCGCACCGAGCTGGCCATGCGCCTGCCGCCGGGAACGACGCGGTCCGCGTGCACGCGCTCGCCGGCCCTGCCATGCCGGCCGGCCACGATTACCGGGCCGGCAAGCCGGGCGGTGCCAACCAGCGCGGCGGCCAGCGGATCGAGCTCGGGCTCGGTGACGACCAGCCCGGCGAGGTCCCCGTCGCGCCGGAGCGCGAGCACGCGGCGGCCGGGCCCGCGCAGGGCGCGGGCGGCATCTCCCGCCACGCCGCCCAGCCGGCGCGGCGCTGGCCCGAGCGCCCACCGGCCCCGCCGGACGGTCACGGCCGGCGCGGCGGGATCGAGCAGCGCCTGCGCGGTCACCCTGAGCTGGCAGTCGTCTCCATCGTGATCCGGCGACACCCACACCGTGCTGATCACGGTCCTGCCGGTGGTCAGCACCGCGGCGTCAAGCACCACCGTATCCACGCGATCGAGCCGGCGCAGTGCCGCGTCGTCCATGGCCAGTACACCGGAACGGGCCAGATCGCGTCCCAGCCGCGCGGCGAAGCCTTCCCGGCCAAGTCGCGCAGCCTTCGGCGTGGCCGCCACCGCCGCGGCCACCGTCGTGCGGACATCCCGGGTGAGCAGGCCTGTCGCCGCTCCGCCAGCCGCGGCGGCCCGCGCCGCGCGGTTCGCGTAGGATTCCACCGGGCCGGGCGGAAGCGGGGCGGGGCGCGGGGCCCCGCTTAGCGCTGACGGCGGAACGACCTCGCCCGGCCCGGACAGCTCGGGCTCACGCCGCTGCCAGGCTGCCTGCCGCGCCCGCAGCTCGTCAAGCCTCAGGACGCGGTTTGCGATGTCCGCCAGCAGGCCGAACGGTCCCTGTGCCAGCCCTTGCGCAATGGCATTGCTAGCCACCAGACCCAGGTCGGCGACTGGATAGCCGAGCCAGTCCTCCAGGCGCCGGCGGACGGCGGGCATCGCGTCGGCCAGCGAGACCAGGGACGCGACCTCCGGCAGCACCGGCTGCGCCCGGACCACCCGGCCGGCTAGCCCCAGCCCCACGCCGAGGATCTCGGTTCCGATCGCATGCATCTGCCGGTGGAGGGGTTCGGTGTCCGCCGGATGCTCCGGGCGGCCGGCTGGATACTGCTCGGCCGCGACACCGTGGACCTCCTCGGCCCGCTCGATGACCTTGATGAGATCGTCCGCGCCGAGCCGGCTGTCATCGAACGCGACGACCACGCGGCCCAGCGGCGCGATGACCGCCGCCCACCGCACCCCCTCCATCTGGGCGAGCTCGTCTTCTACCTGGCGTGCCAGGTCAGCGTGCTCGCGCTGGTGCACGCCCTTGACCTCGATGTGCGCGCGGCCGTTACCTGTCCACTGGCGGCGCTGGCGCCGCTCGGGCGGCCGCGGCAGCCAGTCCGCGAGCGCCGAGAGCCTCAAGCCCGGAACGATGCTCATGTGCCTCCCCGCGAAGAAGTTCGTGCGGAGCACGCAGGCCATCCGGGATACGGCCGCCCGGCGTGCCGGCCGCGGCAGTGCTTGCCCGACGCCTTGCCGCGGCCGGCCCGCGCCAGGGCGCCGTGCCGCGGCGTTCAGCCGCCGGCGTTACGGATCTGCGGTGCTATCCGTTAGCCGTGTGACGGCTCGTGCGAGGCTGTCTTCCACTGATCGGCGCGCTGGCCCTGGACCGCCGCCTTCGCGTACTGCTCGGCGACCCACTCCCCGGCCCCCACGATGATTGCGACCGGCCACTCCACGATGTCGAACGCGGCGAGCGCCGCCAGGCCGCCCCACCACAGCACCCGGCCCGGCATGCCCGTGGGCATGGCCCCGGCTATCGCCGCTCCGGGAAGGGGCAGCCGCGACATGCGGTGCATGATGCCTTCGTCCCTCGGCTCTTCCCCCCGGGCCTTCCGCTCTTCCCCCGCGGCCGCCGATGGCGTGCTCGCTTGTTCCGATGTCATCTCGTGCTCCCTCACTCCGATGGCTCTCGCCCGCGGCCCGGATGACCCGTTGTCCCCGTCCCCCGGCACGGCCCGTTGTCCCCGTCCCCCGGAAGCGCGCCTTCGCGAGACGTCCTGAACGAAAAGCCGCTGTCACAGATATTTACCGCGGTGTCCTCAGGAACTCACCATTCATTCATTCAAGCTTCGGCAAAAGGAAAGAGCCTGCTGTTAGCTTCGGCCAAACGGACGACGACGAACGGCAGCAGGCATGGAAGAGTTCCTGGCAAATATCTTGGCTAAAGTCGCATATACCGCGATCGAGGCGCTAATCGTCCGGCTGGTCCGCCTGTTCATGCGGCCCCGGGTCAGTCCTGCCGGGGTTTAGCCGGCCTGGTGGGCGCAGGCCGTCGCCTTCACCGCCGTCGGCGGCCGCGTGCCCGCGTGACGCGGCCGCCACGGGAGCCGGCGGGCGTCAGGTGCCCAGGATCTTCGCCTTCTGCGCCTGGAACTCGGCGTCGGTGAGGAAGCCCTGCGACTTCAACTCCGCGAGTTCCTTCAGCTGGGTGACGGGGTCCTTGGCCGCCGCGGCCCCGGCCGCGGGTGCCTGCGCCGGAACGGGCGCGGGCTGCTGCTGGTAGGGCTGCTCGCGGGCGTCCTGGGCTTCCTCTTGCTGGGCCCAGCGGTTGGCCTGCCGGCGCGAGACACGGTTGGACACCGCCGTCGCTGTCCCGGCGATGACGGCGGTACGGGCGGCACCCCGCAGGAGTCTGGGCATGGTCGTGTCCTTTCCTGGTTATCCTGGCTGGTTCTGTTCCTGGTCAGCTTCTGTTCCTGGTCAGCGCTCGGTCGCGTCGACGGCCGCCGCGAGGGTGTCCTGCGGGATGTAGCCGGCGGCTACGAGCTGCGCCTCGCTGCGACGCAGCGCTTGGACGAAGGGGGTCGCCCACCGGTTCTCGAAGATCAAGATGGCGGCCGACGAACCCGGCTCGATCACCGAGCTGGCATCCGCGAGATCGCTGTCGTCGATCAGCCCCGAGGACGCGCCCTGGAAGACGGCCAGGTCGAACCGGCCATCGCGATCGATGTCCCGCAGCTCGGCGGCTCGCACCGACCCGCCGGGATCGCGGGTGACGAACTGGAGGTCGAGGATCCGGATCAGCCCGCGGTCCACGAGGTCTACCAGGATGGGGAATCCCTCCCCGGTCATCTTGTTCCCAGGGAATTCCACGATCAGATAGCTGACCGGGCCCAGGGCCTGCTCCATCTGGCTTGGCCGTACGCCGGAGACGGTCATTTCGGCGCTCCCCTCAGTGCTGGTGCCTCGCTGCCGGGCGGTTGCGGATCCAGGCCGTCGTCGGCAGGCCATCGTCACCCGGACTCCCACGATCGGCCGGCTGCCGCCCCCCTCGCATCCCCCGTTGCAGGTGATGTACCTTGGCGCCTTCGGGCCTGCCCGCGCGGTGAGCGGTACAGCGAGGTAACGAGGTGATCGACATGCCGTTCGGGGTTCACTCCGAGGTCGGCAAGCTGCGCTAGGTCATGGTGCACCGACCGGGCCTCGAGCACAGCCGCCTTACCCCGTCCAACGCCCGTGAGCTGCTCTTCGACGATGTCTTGCGGGTGAGCAGGGCTCAGGCGGAGCACGACGCGTTCTGTGCGGTGATGCGCGAGCACGGGGCAGCGGTTTTCGAGGTCCAGCAACTGCTTGCCGAGGCGCCTCGCGCGCGCGAGGCGAAAGACTGGGTCTGCCGGCGCAACCTCAACGAACGCGAGGTAGGCGTCACGGCGGCGCCCCGGGCTCGCGAGGGGGTCGAAGCGGCGGAGCCTGGCCTGGTGGCCGAGTTTCTGATCGGCGGGATCACCAGGGTCGATGCCGTCGGAGAAGCGGGGCTGAGGTGGGAGCCGGACGAGCCCGTCGGCGTGCTGCTGCCCCGCTGCCGAACTTCCTGTTCCAGCGTGACCCCTCGTGCTGGATCTACGACGGTGTCACGCTCAACCCCATGACCATGCCGGTCCGCAAGCCAGAGACGATGATCATGGAAGCCATCTACCGGTTCCACCCCATGCTCGCCGCCGGGGAATTCCCGGTCTGGCTGGGCGGCTCAGACGAGGACTGGGGACGCGCCAATGCCGAGGGCGGCGACATACAGCCGATCGGGAACGGCGCGGTGATGATCGGCATGAGCGAGCGCACCGCGCCCCAGGCGGCGCTGTGGATCGCGCGCTCGCTCTTCCGCGCCGGCCCGGCTGGTGCTGGCGGTGCAACTGCCGAAGTCGCGCCGCTTCATGCATCTCGACACCGTCATCACGATGTGCGACCGCGACCTGGTCACGCTGTTCCCGCAGGTCATCATGGGAGCCCGTACCTGGGCCATCCGCCCCGGCGAGTCGGCCGACGACCTCGTCATCGAAGAGCGGCACAGGCCGCTGACCGAACTGATGGCCGCCGCCCTAGGGGTGGAGAAGATACGGATCGTCGAAACCGGAGGGGACGCGCTGCATGCCGAGCGCGAACAGTGGGATGACGGCAACAACGTCGTCGCGCTGGAACCCGGTGTCGTCATCGCCTACGAGCGCAACACCAGCACCAATACGGCCCTGCGCATGGCCGGGATCGAGGTCATCACGATCGAGGGCTTCGAGCTTGGCCGCGGCCGGGGCGGCTCGCACTGCATGACCTGCCCGCTGCTGCGTGACCCCGCGTTCTGAGCCTCCGGGGTAACACGCCCGCCCGCCTGCGCCCCTCGCCCCCCGCCCCGGCCCCGCGCGCCCCGGCCCCGCGCGCCCCGGATGAATGTGACATCGAGCCGGTAATAGCCGGCTGAATGCCACATTCATCCGGTCGTTGGCGGGCCGCGCTCATCCGGTCGTTGGGGGGCCGCGCTCATCCGGTCGCAGGGCGGCGCGCGCTCACCGCGCTCCGCCCACAGTGAACGCCGATTTCGCTCCCGGCCGCGTGTCCCTACAGTGAGGCCATGGGTGAGGTCGCCAGGATCTATCAGCTCAAGAGGCAGCCCGAGCCGCTGTGGCGGGAGGTGCTCGGCGGCCGCCTGCGGGCGCTGCGCACGGAGCGCGCTGAGACGCTCGCCGAGACCGCCCGGCGGGCCGGGATCTCGCCGCAGTACCTCTCCGAGATCGAGCGCGGGCGCAAGGAGCCGTCCAGCGAGATGATCGCCGCTCTCGCGGGCGCTCTCGACACCACGCTCGCCGACCTGACGACCCATGTCACCGAAGACCTGCGCCGCGCGCAGGCTTCGGCCGCCCCGGTCCTGCTCGCGCTGGCGGCGTAGCTCATCCAGGCTGGCCAATAGCCCGGACTCAGGTCATCCTCGATCCCGTGCGCAGGCGGCCGCGCCGTCGCCGCGGTCCGGCTCACGCCCGGGCAGGCGGCGGCGCGGCGCCGCGCCTTACGAGCGGTCGGTGAGCACCTGATCGATGAGGCCGTACTCCAGGGCCGCCTGGGCGGTGAAGACCCGGTCCCGGTCGGTGTCGGCGCGCAGCGTCTGCACGGACTGGCCGGTGTGCAGGGACAGCACCGCCTCCATCTCGGCGCGGAGCCGGACCACCTCGTCGGCCTGCAGGATCAAGTCCGGGATCGCGCCCTGCCCGCGGGCAGCGGGCTGGTGCAGCACCACCCGGGCGTGCGGCAGCATGGCCCGCCGTCCCGGCGCCCCGGCGGCGAGCAGGACGGCGCCCGCCGCGATCGCCTGCCCGACGCACGTTGTGTAGACCGGCGCCTGGATGTACCGCATCGTGTCGTACACGGCGAGCATCGACGTTATGTCGCCGCCCTCGCAGTTGATGTACAGGTTAATCTCCTGGTCGGGACTGCGCGCCTCCAGGTAGATGAGCTGCGCGGTGAGCGTGTTGGCCACCCCGGGGTCGATCGCGGTGCCGAGGTAGACGATGCGCTCGGTGAGCAGGTGCGAGTACACGTCCATGATGCGCTCGCCCCGGGGATGCTGGGTGATGACGTTCGGGATGGTGTACGTGCTCATGAGCCGCCCTTCAGCCCGATCCGGTGGGTTCTCGTCGGCATGACCTGGCCGAAGGAATCGACGATCTGGTCGATGAAGCCGTAGTCCCTGGCCTCGGCGGCCGTGTACCAGCGGTCGTGCAGGGAATCGTTGAAGATCCGCTCGGCCGGCTGGCCGGTGTCCTCGGCGATGATGCCGAGCACGGTGTCCCGCGTGTACCGCAGGTCGTCGGCCTGGACTTCGATCTCGACGGCGCTGCCGCCGATGCCCGCCGACCCCTGGTGCATGAGGATGCGGGCGTGCGGCAGCGCGAACCGCTTGCCCTTGCTGCCGGCCGAGAGCAGGAACTGCCCGGCACTGCAGGCCAGCCCGAACGCCAGCGTCGTCACGTCGCACGGCACGAGCCGCATGACATCGCGGATGGCGAGCATTGAGTGTACGGAACCGCCCGGCGAGTGGATCCACAGGGCGATATCGGCGGCGGGATCGTCGGCGGCGAGCGACAGCAGTTGCGTGATGAGCAGCGTTCCGTTGTCGTCATCGAGGACGCCGTCCAGCACGACGATCCTCCGCAGCAGCAGTTCCTGCCGTGCGCGC
>DATGLH010000034.1:0-10195 GCA_035294225.1 Trebonia sp. | reverse complement strand
GCCGCACTAAGCTGGACAAGTGTCCGTAGGGCCGGAACCCGGGAGCCTGGCACCGAGCGGTGCCGGACAGCCGGACGATACCGGGGGAACGCGCGCCGAGGCGGCGTCCGCGCCGGATGACGGCCGGCGCTCGTCGTTCGTCAGCGACCTGCGGGTCGTCCTGGCCGAACGGGACTTTCGCAAGCTGTTCACCAGCCGCCTGGTCTCGCAGACGGGGGACGGCGTGTTCAACGCCGGGTTCGCCGCCTACGCGTTCTTCAGCGCGCAGACGTTCCCCGACCCGGTCGCCGCCGTGTACGCGTTCACGGTGCTCTACCTGCCGTACTCGCTGATCGGGCCGTTCGCGGGGGTCTTCATCGACCACTGGTCACGGCGCCAGATCATCGTCTGGGGGGCGCTGATCCGTGCCGCGATGGTAGCCGTCGCCGGGCTCGTCGTGCTGGCCGGCCAGACCGGGATTCCGCTGTACGTCAGCGCCCTGGCCGTGCTCGGCGTGAACCGGTTCTTCCTGTCGGCGATCAGCGCGGGCACGCCGCACGTGGTGCAAAGCGACAAGCTGGTGACGGCGAACGCCGTCGCGCCCACGTCCGGCACGATCGTCGGGTTCGTCGGCGGCGTGGTCGGCCTCGGCGTCCACCTCGTCACGGGCGGCGGTCTGGCCGGCTCCGCCGCCACGCTGTGGTTCGGCGGCGCCTGCTACGTGGCCGCCGGGCTGCTTGCCCTGCGGATGGCGCGCGACCTGCTCGGGCCGGACCGCGCCGGCCTGGAGCAGGGACGGCGGCCGGCCTGGAGCGTCGCCTCCGACCTCAGGGATGTCCTCCGCGGGCTGACCGACGGCCTGAAGCACCTTGGCCAGCGCAGGAAGGCAGCCTACGCGCTCGGCGCGGTCGGCCTGCACCACGCGCTGTACGGCACGCTGCTCGTCGCCGCGTTGCTGCTGTACCGGAACTACTTCTACCACGGCGGCAACGGCAATAGGGCGCTCGGCCACGCGACGCTGCTGGTGGTCACCTCCGCGATCGGCTACGGGCTGGCGGCGGTGGTAACGCCGCCGGGCGTCAAGCGGACATCCAAGGACATCTGGATCACCGCCTGGCTCGTCATCGGCGGGGTCGCCACCGTCACCCTGGGACCGACGTTTAACCAGCTCGCCTTTCTCGCGCTCGGCTTCGTGATGGGCCTGTCCGCGCAGTGCGTGAAGATCTGCGTGGACACCACCGTGCAGCAGGAGGTGGACGACCGCTACATGGGGCGGGTCTTCTCGCTGTACGACATGCTGTACAACGTCGCCTACGTCGCCGGCCCGGCGATCGCCGTCCCGTTCATGCCGGACACCGGCAAGTCCTACCCGCTGCTGCTTGTCGTCGGCGCGCTCTACCTGGCCGCCGGGCTGGGCTATGCCGCGCTCACGGTCCGGACGGCGACGGGGGGCGGATCCCCTCGCGCTCTGCCCACCGCAGCAGCTCGGCAGTGACCCGCTCCCGGCCGAGCTCGCCCTGTTCGAGGCGCAGCTCGAGGAGGTAGTTCCAGGCCTTCCCGACCAGCGGCCCCGGCTTGAGGCCGAGCAGGGACATGATCTGCGTCCCGTCGAGCTCCGGGCGGATCTTGTCCAGCTCCTCCTGCTCGCGCAGCACGTCGATGCGGGCTTCGAGCGCGTCGTAGGCGGCCGCCAGCCGCGCGGCCTTGCGCGCGTTCCGCGTCGTGCAGTCCGCCCGCGTCAGCGCGTGCAGCCTGGTCAGCAGCGGCCCCGCGTCGCGGACGTATCGCCGCACCGCCGAGTCGGTCCACTCGCCCGCGCCGTACCCGTGGAACCGCAGGTGCAGCTCGATGAGCCGGGAGACGTCGGCGATGACCTCCTTGCCGAACCGCAGCTCGGTCAGCCGCCTGCGCGCCATCTTGGCGCCGACCACCTCGTGGTGATGGAACGCGACCTTCCCGCCGGGCAGCAGGGTCCGGGTCTTCGGCTTGCCGATGTCGTGCAGGATGGCGGCCAGCCGCAGCACGAGGTCGCCGGAGAGCCCGTACCTCGGCTCCAGGCCGATCGCCTGCTTCAGCACCGTCAGGCTGTGCGTGTAGACGTCCTTGTGCCGGTGATGCTCGTCGACCTCCATGCGCAGCGCGGGCACCTCGGGCAGTACCCGGTCCGCCACTCCCGTGCGCACCAGCAGGTCGATGCCGTAGCCCGGGTCCGGTGTCAGCATGAGCTTGGTCAGCTCGTCGGCGATCCGCTCGGCGGAGACGATCTCCAGGCGCGAGGCCTGCGTGCCCATCGCCGCCAGCACGTCGTCGGCGACGGCGAACCCGAGCCGGGCGGCGAACCGGGCGGCGCGCAGGATGCGCAGGGGGTCGTCGGAGAACGAGTCCTCCGGCCGCGCCGGCGTGCGGATCACACGCTCCCGCAGCGCGGCCAGGCCGCCGAACGGGTCGACCAGCTCGTAGGAGGGCAGCCGCGCGGCCATCGCGTTGATCGTGAAGTCGCGCCGGACGAGGTCCTCCTCCAGCGACCTGCCGTACCGCACGTCGGGCTTGCGTGAGCGCGGGCCGTACTGCTCGCTGCGGTAGGTGGTGATCTCGAAGACGACCTCGCCCTTGCGCAGGCCGACCGTGCCGAACTCGATCCCCACCGTCCAGGTCTTGTCGGCCCACTTCCTGGTAATCGCCAGCACCTGTTCGGGCACCGCGTCGGTGGTCAGGTCGAGGTCGCCGGGGCGGCTGCCGAGGAACGCGTCCCGCACAGATCCGCCGACGAGCGCCAGCTCATGCCCGGCCTTCGCGAACAGCTTGCCGAGCTCGCCCGCGGACGGCGTCAGCCTGCGCAGCAGCTCCGCGGCTGCCTTACGCTGATCGAGATTAGGCTGAAGGGTGGATTCTGACACGGGCATCGAGGGTATCTAGCCCATTCCTTTCCAGCGAACGGCCATAGCATGCAAAGCGTGCGCACCGTCGTTCGTACCCTGATCGCTGTCTTCCTCGCCACCGCCGGGGCGGTTCTCGCCGCGCCGGCGGTGCGGGCGCATGCCCAGGGAATCCAGCAATCATCCCGAACGGACGCGGCATCCTCACACCGGCTCGCCATCGCTATCGATGGGATGAGCCCCGACTTCGCGACTCCGGCCTCGACCGTCACGGTGCGCGGGACGCTCACTAACCATACAGGCTCCGCCATAGCGGGCCTCATCGTCCAGCTGCTGACCTCGCCGAGCCCGTTCAGCACCCGGTCAGGCATGGACAGCTTCGCGGCCTCGGGCAGCTACTTCAACCTTCTCGCGCAGGGCACGCCGTACACGGCGAGCGGAGCGCTGGCAGAGGGCGCGACCGTGCACTGGACGGTCTCGTTCAGCCCCGCCCAGGCCCAGTACAGCGTGTTCGGCGTCTACCCGCTGGAGGTGGAGGCCTCTTCGGCGGCGTCCAGCTACCTGGCGACCGACCATACCTTCCTGCCGTTCTGGCCCGATAACGGCAGGCCCAGGCCGCTGAACACGGCGTGGGTCTGGCCGCTGATCGACCAGCCGCAGCAGGGCGCGTGCGACCAGACGCTGGCCACGAACTCCCTGGCCGGCAGCCTCAGCCCCGGCGGCCGGCTCGCCGCGCTGCTCGCCGCGGGGGTGCGGTGGACCCGGCAGGACCATCTGACCTGGGCGATCGATCCCGCGCTGCTTTCCGACGCGAACGTGATGACGCGCAGGTACAAGGTGGGCGGGTGCACCGGCGCGGCCCGACTGCCGCCCAGCGCCGCGGCCGGCGCCTGGCTGTCCTCGCTGCGCACCGGGACGGCGGGCGAGGAGGTGTTCCTCACGCCCTACGCCGACGCCGACGTCTCCGCGCTGGCCCATGCCGGCCTGGACGCGAACCTGAAGGCGGCCTACCAGCTCGGGGAGTCGGTGGCCGAGAAGATACTGCCGGGTACGTTCGGGAAAAACGGGGCGGGAGGCGGCGGCGACCGTCCAGCTCCGGTGGCCTGGCCGGCCGACGGCACCGCGGACGCGAGCGTGCTGACCAGCCTCGCGAGCGACGGCGGGATCGGCACCGTCATCCTCAACAGCGGGGAGCTGCCCTCCACCGACGGCCGTTACGACAACGCCCTTGGCAAGGTCACCACCGGCATCGGCAGCACGATGAGGGTGCTGCTCGCCGACTCCGGGCTGACCGCGATCCTCGGGTCGGCGTCCGCCGCCTCGCCGACCGCGGCCCAGTTCGACGCCGAGCAGGACTTCCTCGCCCAGACCGCGATGATCGCCGCCGAGGCGCCATCCGTGCAGCGCTCGATCGTCATCGCCCCGCCGCGGCGCTGGGACCCGTCGGCGGCGGAAGCCGCGAAGCTCCTCTCGCTGACCTACGAGGCGCCGTGGCTGCGCGAGGTGGGCCTGTCCAGCCTCGCCGCGGCCGCCGGCCAGCTGAAGGTGCGGGAGTCCCTGCCGGGGAAGCAGATCAGCGGCGCCGAACTGGGCGACAGGTACCTGGACCAGGTCAGCGCGGCCGACGCCGGCGTCGCGCTGTACAAGGACCTGCTCTACCAGCCGGGCGCGGGGCTGCTCGCGTCGCTCGACGCGGCGGTCGCCGCCACCACGTCCGCCGCCTGGCGCACCGATCCGGCGGGCGGCGAGCAGGCGCTGGCCCGGCTCACCGACTACCTGAGCGACGCCGAGCAGAAAGTGACGATCATCGCGGGCAAGAAGGTGCTGCTTGGCGGGGCCTCGGGGTATACCCCGGTGTCGGTGACGAACCTCGGCCAGCAGGCGGTCCAGGTCAAGGTGCTGGCAACGCCGATAGGCAACGCGCTGTCGGTGGGCAACTCCGGTCAGCTCCTCACGGTCCAGGCGAGGAAAACCGGCACCGTGCGGATACAGCTGCACTCCACCGCCATCGGGACCACGCTGGTGCAGCTACAGTTGGCAACTAAGGACGGGTCGCCGCTGACCTGGAAGGGAGCCACGGAGTCGCTGAGCGTCCAGGCAACGCGGTACGGACAGGCGCTGCTCGTGCTCATCGGCGCGGCGCTCGGGGTGCTGGTGCTGACGTCCGTGGCGCGGTGGATCCGCCAGTGGCTGAACGACGGTAAGGGCGAGAGCAGACCTGGAGGGACCGGATGACCAGGCCGACACGGCCCCCGGGCCCGCCCTTCCCGGACGACGATCCGCCGCCGCCATCTCCGCCGCGGCCGACGTTCACGCCCCGGCAGCCCGCCGCACCGCAGCAGCCCGCTCCCCGGCAGCCCGCCGCACCGCAGCAGCCCGCACCGCGGCCGGAACCGGGCCCCTACGGGCAGCCGCCGCAGGCGCCCCCCGCGGGGCGGCCGCGGCCCACCTTCACGCCGCGCCAGGGCGGCGAGCGGCAGCGCGGCGGGCGCCACGGCGCGGCACGCCGGGGCGATGGCCGGCCTCGCCCGACGTTCACGCCACGGGAGGGGTACCTCCCGCCGCCGGACATCAGGCAGCGCGTGGCTTACCCGCCGCCGGCGACGACGTTCCTGCCGCCGGTGGGATACCCGCAGACCTTCGGCTACCAGGAGGCGCCGCCACGGCCCGCGCCGCCGAGGCGCGGGGCACCCGGCGCACGGCGGCCGCCGGAACCGGCGGACGGGGAGAACCGCACCCGCATCCTGGAGGCCCCGGGGGTTCCGGAGGTCCCGGGCACCGGGCCGCAGCCGGCCGCCGACACCCAGCCGAACCTGGCGCGGTCCAGCCAGGTGATGGCGCTCGGCACGCTCGCGTCCCGGGCCACCGGGTTCCTGCGCACGTTCGTGTTCGTGTACGCGCTCGGCACGGTGGACCTCGCGAACGCCTACAACAACTCCAACACGCTGCCCAACACCGTCTACTACCTGATGCTCGGCGGCATCTTCACCAGCGTGGTGGTGCCGCTCCTGGTGAGGGCGGCCAAGGAGGACCCGGACCGGGGTGAGGCGTATGCCGAGCGGATCTTCACGCTCGGCGTGATCGCGCTCCTCGCCGTCACGGTCGTCGCGACGATCCTGGCCGTTCCCCTGGTGGACCTGTACGCGGGGAACATCAACGGCCCGCCCGGCAGCCCGGGCGCCGCCGAGTACCACGTGATGGTGGTCTTCGCGTACTTCTTCATCCCGCAGATCTTCTTCTACGGGATGGACTCCCTGCTCGGCGCGATCTTGAACACGCGCGGGCGGTTCGGCCCCAACATGTGGACGCCGGTGATCAACAACGTCGTGGTGATCGCCGTCGGCGGCATCTTCGTCGCCACCGAAGGGCTGGGCCGGACGCCGCAGGACATCTCGCCCGCCGGGATCCGGCTGCTCGGCCTGGGCACCACGCTCGGCATCGTGATCCAGTCGATCGCGCTGTTCCCCATCATGCGCCGCGCCGGGTTCAGCATGCGGCTGCGGTGGGACCTGCGGCGGTCGGAGATCAGCGAGATCGGCCGGATGTCCGGCTGGATGCTAGGCTACGTCGTCTCCCAGTGGGCGGGCAACCTGGTGGTGCAGCGGGTCGCGAACGCCGCCGCGCACGCGGGCGGGAACGGGTACTCGCCCTACTCCTACGCGTGGCAGCTGTTCCAGCTCCCGTACGCGGTCGTGGGCCTCTCCGTGATCAGCGCGCTGCTGCCACGGATGAGCGGCCATGCCAGCGACCGCCGGTACTCACTGGTCCGGGATGACTTCTCGACCGGGGTCAGGCTCGCGTCGGTCATCGTGGTGCCCGCGGCGGTCTTCCTCGCCGTGCTCGGCGCTCCGCTGTGCGAGTTCCTCTTCGGGCACGGCAGCACCACACCGCAGCAGGCCCGGCTCATCGGCGAGGTGTTCGGGGTGTTCTCGCTCGGCTTGGTGCCGTTCATGCTCACCCAGCTGCAATTGCGCGTGTTCTACTCGTTCCACGAGAACCGGACGCCGGCCATCATCGGCATGGTGATGCTCGTGGTCGGCGTCATCGGCAACCTGGTCGCGCTGAAAATCCTGCCGCCACGGCAGGTGGTGATCGGGCTGGCCGCCGCCTACGATATCGTCACGCTGACCGGCGCCGCGCTCGCCTGGCCGCTGCTGCTGCGCCGGGTGGGCAGCCTGGACGGGTGGCGGATCACCCGCAGCCTGGTCCGGATGTTCCTGGCCACGCTGCCAGGGCTCGTGTTCGCGTTCGTGGCGATGGCGGTCATCGGCTCGGTGCTGCACGCCCCCGGCCCCCTCTACGGCCTGGTGAGCACGGTCGTCGGCGGCGGCGGCGCGCTGCTGCTTTACGCCTTCTGTGCCAGGGTGCTCGGTATTGAGGAGTTCCGAGTCCTGATACGCTCCGTAGTTGGCCGCTTCGTGCGGTTATGTAACGAAATAGCGGCAAAATCATCACAGGGAGGTTGGCGGGGAGTGACGGGTGTGTGACCGGTTCTGGAACAACTGCGACAGTACGTGGCGTCGTGGCGCACACTCGGCGTGCCGGTGTGAGACATTGGCAGTATTCGCGTATAACGGTGGGGCGGCCTTTCCCGGACCACCCGTAGGCCGCCGATTCCCGGCTAGCGCCGGACATTAGCATGAGAGGTACCCGCGGCGGGACCCGCACGGTGATCGTGGACACCCGGGGCTGGAAGGAGGCCGAGAGCGGCCCCACTCTTGGCGCTGACGTATGAGCACGTACACCTCTGAACCCGGAACCCGGCTCGCCGGGCGGTACCGGCTCGTGGACCAGGCGACCGCCGGCAGCGGCTGGACCATGTGGAAGGCCATGGACGAGACGCTCGCGCGCCTTGTCTCCGTGCTGACGTTCGCGCCGGGATTCCCGCGGATACCGCAGGTGGTGACCGCAGCCCGGGCCGCGAGCAGACTCACCGACCCGAGGCTGGCCCAGGTCTTCGACGTCGAGGACGGCGGCGACCAGGCCTACGTGGTGCTCGAGTGGGTGGGCGGCGAGACGCTGACCGAACTGCTCACGGACGGCCCGCTGGACCCGGCACGGGCATGCGCCCTGGTGGCCGACGCGGCCCGGGCGCTGGCCGGGGCGCACGCCGCCGGGCAAGTCCACCTGCGGCTGACACCGCAAGCCCTCCGCTGGACGCGCAGCAGCGGGGTGAAGATCACCGGGCTGGGCATCGACGCGGCACTGGCCGGCGACGGCCTCACCGCCCCGGCCGCGAGCGACCCCGCCGCCGCCGACACGCGGGACCTGGCCGCGCTGCTGTACGCGGCGCTGACCGGCTACTGGCCCGGCGAGTCGCAGACCGGGCTGCCGCCCGCGCCGACGGCCTCCGACGGCACGGTATGCACGCCCCGGCAGGTCACCGCGGACGTGTCGCCGGCCATCGACGGCGTGGTCTGCCGGGCGCTATTGCAGCGCCCGAACCGGCAGGGACCGCCGATCGCGGACCCCGCCACGTTCGCCGACGAGCTGACCAGCGTGGCGCCCCCGATACCGCTCCCGGACCCCGCCCCGCCGGCGGGGCGGGGCGCCTTCGACGCGCCCCAGCGGTACGACTACGGCTACCCGCCCAGTCCGGACGACCCGGGCACCTGGGCGGTGCCGGACAACGGTCCCAGCGGCACCGCTCCGTACCGGCGGCACTATCCGGCCGCCCAGCGCGGCTCCGGCAGCCGCGCCGCGGTCATCGTGGTGCTCGTGCTCGTGCTCGCGGCGGCCGCCGCGGCGGCGTGGGCCATCAGCGGCGGCCTGCACGCGTCCGGCCATCAGGCGGGCGGCACGCCGCGGACAAAGGTCAGCTCCGCGCCGCCGGCGTCGGCGGCGGTGCTCAAGCCGGTCGGCGACAGCACGTTCAACATCTACGGCTCGCCGCCCGGTAACACCGAGGACCCCTCGACCGCGGGGCAGGCCATCGACAACAACCCCAGTACCTACTGGGCCACGAGTTACTACTTGCAGCCCGATTTCGGCGGCCTCAAGCCGGGCACCGGCCTCCTCATCGACATGGGCCAGGAGGTGCGGCTGAGCCAGGTAGAGGTGCAGTTCGGCACGTCGGGCAGCACGACCGCGGAGATCTACCTCGGTAACTCCAGCGCCATGTCCAGGACCGCGCTGGGCAACTTCACCAAGGTGGCGCCTGCCGCGACGGCATCCGGAGACCACGTCTACACGATCGACTCCCCGGCCACCGGCCGCTATGTGCTGATCTGGCTCACCGGCAACCTGCCGCCCATGCCCGGGCAACCGGGGCGGTACCAGGCACGGATATACAACGTGGTCATCCGCGGGTCCGCCGCGTCCAGAACCGGCTGACAGCCGCGTCGCGCCGATGATAGGGCGGCGGAAGCCGGCGGGCGGCATGGGCCCTGGCACAGCGGGTGAGGAGCGACCAGCGGGCGGCGAGCGGGGTTCCGGCGAGCCGTCTGACGCCGAGTTGCTGCGCCGCCACGTCGCGGGGGACGCCGAAGCCTTCGGCACGCTGTTCAGCAGGCACAAGGACCGGCTGTGGGCGGTAGCGCTGCGCACCGCGTGCGACCCAGAGGACGCGGCCGACGCGCTTCAGGAAGCGATGGTCTCGGCCTTCCGGCGAGCCGGGGACTTCCGGGGCGACTCGGCCGTCACCACCTGGCTGCACCGGATCGTGGTGAATGCCGCCGTCGACCGGCTGCGCCGCCGCTCGACGCGGAGCATCAGCTGGCCGGGCGACCCTGGCACGCTCGAGACACTCGCCATGCAGGCCGGCAGCGGCGGGCCTCCCCCCGCCGCGCCGGCGGCGGTGGGGGGCGGGCCGGCCGCCGGCCCGGCCGACGCCGCGGACGCCATCGAGACCAGGCTGGACGTCGACGCGGCGCTGCGCATGCTGCCCGTGCAGCAGCGGACGGCACTGGTGCTCGTCGACATGCTGGGTTATCCGGTAGCCGAGGCGGCCGGGATCCTGGGGGTGTCCACCGGGACCGTGAAGAGCCGGTGCGCGCGGGGCAGGGCCCGGCTGCTCCCCTATCTTTCGCATCTGCGCGGCGATTACTCCCTGGAAGGGAACCGGCCGGCCATCGGCGGCGTCTCACCTGAGCAGGGAGGAGGCGGATGAGCGCGCAGTGGCACCCTGATGCGGAAGCACTCGCGAGGTACCGGGCCGGGCTCGCGGGGGGCTTCCGTGGCAGGCGGCTCGCGGCGCACATCGCGGGCTGCGCCCGCTGCACGTCGGTCAGCGAGCAACTGGCCGCGGTGAGTTCGCTCCTGGCGTCGGTGCCCGCCCCCTCCATGCCCGATGCCGCCGAGCGGCGGATAACGGCCGCCCTGGCCGCGGAAGCCGCGGCCAG
>DATGLH010000033.1:0-19108 GCA_035294225.1 Trebonia sp. | reverse complement strand
GGCCGAAGCCCATCCGGTGGGCTTCCAGTGGGTGATGGAGGCCAAGGCGCGTGGCGCCAAGGTCATTCACGTCGACCCGCGGTTCAGCCGGACCAGCGCCCTGGCCGACCAGTACGTGCCGATCCGGGCGGGCACCGACATCGCGTTCCTGGGCGCGGTCATTAACTACGTGCTGACCGAGGAAAAGTACTTCCGCGAGTACGTGCTGGCCTACACGAACGCGTCGACGATCCTTAGTGAGGACTTCGCCGACACCGAGGACCGGGACGGCGTGTTCTCCGGCCTGGACCGCGATCACCGGACTTACGACTTCGAGGCCTGGCGCTACCAGGGCGGCGACGTCGGCTCGGCCGCCGGCAACCGGGACCGCCTCATCGCCAAAGACAAAGACAACAGCGACGGCGACGGCAACGGCAACGGGTCCGTCCGCGACGCCGCCCGGGGTGAGGCGCACGGTTCCGGCGGGGCCGAAGCGCACCCGTCCCCGGACCGGGACGAGACGCTGCAGCACCCGCGCTGCGTGTTCCAGGTGCTCAAGCGGCACTTCGCCCGCTACACCCCGGAGATGGTGGAGCAGATCTGCGGCATCTCACCGGAGGCCTTTCGGCAGGTGTGCGAGGCCGTGACCAGCAACTCCGGTCGCGACCGCACCACCGCGTTCGTGTACAGCGTGGGCTGGACCCACCACACGGTCGGCGTGCAGTACATTCGGACCGGGGCGATCTTGCAGACGCTGCTGGGCAACATAGGCCGGCCCGGCGGCGGGATCCTCGCGCTGCGCGGGCACGCCTCGATCCAGGGCTCGACCGACATCCCGACCCTGTACAACCTGCTGCCGGGCTACATCCCGATGCCGCACGCGCATTCCAACGAGGACCTGGACAAGTTCGTCCTGGCGGAAGGGACCGACA
The DNA here is from genome assembly GCA_035294225.1 of Trebonia sp. GTDB lineage: Bacteria > Actinomycetota > Actinomycetes > Streptosporangiales > Streptosporangiaceae > Trebonia. The sequence continues at coordinate 18,197 of DATGLH010000033.1, read as the reverse complement.
AGGGGTACTGGGCGGACATGCGGGCGTACATCGTGAGCCTGCTCAAGGCCTGGTGGGGGCCGGCCGCCACCCCGGACAACGACTTCTGCTTCGACTACCTGCCGCGGCTGACCGGCAGCCACAACACCTACGAGACGGTGATGAGGCAGCTCGCCGGGGAGTGCACGGGCTATTTCCTGCTGGGCGAGAACCCTGCGGTCGGCTCGGCCAACGCGAAGCTGCAACGGCTCGGCATGGCGAACCTGGACTGGCTGGTCGTCCGGGATTTCTCGCTGATCGAAAGCGCCACCTTCTGGAAGGACGGCCCGGAGATCGAGACCGGGGAGCTGCGCACGGAAGACATCCGCACCGAGGTGTTCTTCATGCCGGCGGCCGCCCACACCGAGAAGAACGGCAGCTTCACCAACACGCAGCGGATGCTGCAATGGCACCACCAGGCGGTCGAGCCGGCCGGGGACGCGCGCAGCGATCTGTGGTTCACGTACCACCTGGGCCGCAAGGTCCGGGAGAAGCTGGCCGGATCGGCCGACGAGATGGACCGGCCGGTCCTCGACCTGACGTGGGATTACCCCACCGAGGGCGAGACCGCCGAGCCTGACGCGGAAGCGGTGCTGGCCGAGATCAACGGCTGGGACGCGGACGGCAGCCCGCTGGCCTCCTACGAGCAGCTGAACGACGACGGTTCCACCGCCTGCGGCTGCTGGATCTACTGCGGGGTGTACGCGGACGGGGTCAACCAGGCAGCCCGCCGCAAGCCCGGCAAGGAACAGAACTGGATCGCCAGCGAGTGGGGCTGGGCCTGGCCGGCCAACCGGCGCATCATCTACAACCGCGCCTCCGCCGACCCCGAGGGCAAGCCGTGGAGCGAGCGCAAGGCCCTGGTGTGGTGGGATGAGGAGAAGGCGATGTGGACCGGGCACGACATCCCGGACTTCGCCGCCGACAAGTCCCCGCACTACCGGCCGCCGCCCGGCGCGACCGGGGCGGAGGCGCTGACCGGGGTCGACCCGTTCGTCATGCAGGCCGACGGCAAGGCATGGCTATATGTGCCCGCCGGCCTGACCGACGGCCCGCTGCCCGCGCACTACGAGCCGCAGGACTCGCCGTTCCCCAACCTGCTCTACCGCCAGCAGCGGAACCCGGCCCGGCAGGTGCTGTCGTTCGTCCACCCCGGCAACCGGTTCCAGCCCAGCGGCGGCGCGCCCGGCAGCGACGTCTTCCCGTACGTGGGCACCACCTACCGGCTGACCGAGCACCACACCGCGGGCGGGATGTCTCGGTGGCTGCCGTACCTGTCCGAGCTCCAGCCGGAGTTCTTCTGCGAGGTCTCACCGGAACTGGCGCGAGAGCGCGGCCTTGAGCACTTCGGCTGGGCGACGATCGTCACGGCACGGAACGCGATCGAAGCGCGGGTCCTGGTCACCGACCGGATCGCCCCGCTGACGGTGCAGGGACGGCGGCTGCACCAGGTGGGGATCCCCTACCACTGGGGCCAGAACGGGTTCAGCAAGGGCGACTCCGCCAACGACCTGAGCGCGATCAGCCTGGACCCGAACTCACACATCCAGGAGGTCAAGGCGTTCGCCTGCGACATCAGGCCCGGCCGGCGGCCCACCGGGGCGGGCCGGGCCGCGCTGGTGCGCGAGTACCAGCGACGGGCCGGGATCACCGAGCGGACAGGGACGGAGATATGAGCGTCGTGGACGTGAAGCGGGCCGCGAAGGTCGCGCCATGGCTGCCGGAGGTCCTCCACGGCGGGTTCAAGGGCGCCCTAGCCGGGGACGCCGACCCCGCGGCGATAGACGGCTACGCCGATCACCCGCCCCGGATGGGCTTCTTCACCGACACGTCGGTGTGTATCGGATGCAAGGCCTGCGAGGTGGCCTGCAAGGAATGGAACCACGTGCCCGAGGACGGGCTTAAGTTCACCGGGATGTCGTACGACAACACCGGCGGCCTCAGCGCGGACACCTGGCGGCACGTGGCGTTCATCGAGCAGCGCAAGCCGCTGGCCTGGCAGGACCCGGGCGTGAGCCATGCGGAGGTCAACGTGTTCGCGCTGGCAGGGCAGGGTTCCGGCGCCTCGCCGGAACAGCCGGCGATGACGCCGTCCGCCACGGGATCGTCCGCCACGGGATCGTCCGCCACGGGGCCGTCCGCCACGGGGCCGGATGGCCAGCTGCGCTGGCTGATGTCCTCCGACGTGTGCAAGCACTGCACACACGCCGCCTGCCTGGATGTATGCCCGACCGGCTCGCTGTTCCGCACCGAGTTCGGCACCGTGGTGGTGCAGGAGGACATCTGCAACGGCTGCGGCTACTGCATCCCGGCATGCCCGTACGGGGTGATCGGCCAGCGCGCCGGGGACGGCCGGGCGTGGAAGTGCACGCTGTGCTATGACCGGCTCAGCGACGGCATGGAGCCGGCCTGCGCGAAGGCGTGCCCGACCGACTCCATCCAATTCGGGCCGCTAGAGGAGCTGCGCGAGCGCGCCGCGCGCCGACTCACCCGGCTGCACGAGGCCGGCGTGACCGACGCGCGCCTGTACGGCGCGGACCCAGGCGACGGGGTCGGCGGCGACGGCGCGTTCTTCCTGCTGCTTGACGAGCCGGAGGTGTACGGGCTGCCGCCGGACCCGGTGGTCACCACCAGGGACCTGCCGTCCATGTGGCGGCACGTGGGCGCGGCGGCGGCCGCGATGGCGGCCGCCGCCGTCGGCGCGTTCGCGGCCGCCGTCATCGGAGGGAGGGACCGGTGAGCGAGTCCGAGGCGCCCGGGCAGGGGGTCACCAGGGAGGGGCTGCGCGGCAAGCGGCCGGGCCGGCATGCCATGACCGGCGTGAACATCCCCCGGCGCTGGCGCGGCAGGCGCCGCGGCGAGCAGCCGATGGTGCCGCCCGCCGAGTTCACCTCCTACTACGGCAAGCCGGTCATCAGCCAGCCGGTGTGGCAGGCCCCGGACATCCCCGGGTACCTGTTCCTCGGCGGCCTGGCCGGCGGCGCGTCCCTGCTCGCCGCCGGGGCCGACCTGACCGGCCGCCCGGCCCTCGGCCGGGTGTCCAAGGCGGGAGCGTTCGCGGCCGGCGGCCTTTCCCTGGCCGCGCTCGTGCACGACCTCGGCCGGCGCGCCCGGTTCCTCAACATGCTGCGGGTGTTCAAGGTGACATCGCCGATGAGCGTCGGCTCATGGCTGCTGGCGGGCTATGTCCCGGCGACCGGTGTGGCGGCCCTCACCGCGCTGACCGGCCGCCTGCGCCCCGTCGGCACCGCGGCCACGGCGGCCTCCGCGCTGCTCGGCCCGGCGGTGGCCTCCTACACCGCCGCGCTGATCAGCGACACCGCCGTGCCTGCCTGGCACGACGGCTATCCGGAGATGCCGTTCGTCTTCACCGGCTCGGGCGCGATGGCCGCCGGCGGCCTTGGCCTGCTCGCCACCCCCGCGGCCGAGAACGTGCCCGCGCGCAACCTGGCGCTGCTCGGCACGGCGATGGAGCTGGCCGCGTCCGAGCGGATGACCCGCCGCATCGGCATGGTGGCCGAACCGTACTCCGAAGGACGCGGCGGCGCGTACATGAAGGCCGCGAAGGCGCTGGCGCTGCTCGGCGCGGCCGGGGCGGCGCTGGGACGGCGCAGCAGGGTCGCCGCCGCCCTGTCGGGAGCGGCGCTGCTCGCGGCCTCCGCCGCCACCCGGTGGGGCATCTACCACGCCGGGATGGCCTCGGCGGGCGACCCGAAGTACACGGTGGTCCCGCAACGGCAGCGGCTGAACGGGCGGGCGCCGTCCGGCGGCTCCGCGACCGCCCCGATGCCGCAGACCGCGCCGGGCCGACCGTAAGGAGGCTGGCGAAGAGGGTCCCCGGCAGGCGGTGCCGCCGGGGACCCCATCACGGTCAGCGGACCGCGCTCAGCCGGCCAGCGCGAGCCAAGACGATGCCGCGCCCGACGCGCCCGCCGGGGACGCCGCACCCGCCGGAGAGGCCGCACCTGCCGGGGACGCCGCGCCCGCCGGGGACGCCGGGGATGCCGGAGAGGCCGCACCCGCCGGGGACGCCGGGGACGAAGCCGCCGCGGCCGGCACCGGCACCGGGAGCGGCTTGCACAGCAGGTCCGGCCCGTCGCCGGGTTTGCGCGGGGGGAGCTTGCCGAGTGCCAGGTAGGTGGCGATCGTGCCGTCCACGCAGAGGTCCCCGGACAGCGAGTCGGCGTGGGTCGTGCCGCCGGGCTCGGCGAGCAGGACCGCGTGCGGGTAGAGCTTGCGGACCTCCAGGCTCCCCGTGAACGGCGTCGCCGCGTCCAGGGTCTCGTCGATCAGCAGGGCGCTGCGCACGCGGCTTCCGTTGATGCTCAGCGGTGTGCCCGCCTTCGCCGGCCAGTACAGGCACGGCGCGTTGTACCACGCGTTGGCCCAGGTCTCGAACGGCGCCTCTTTGTATACGGCCCAGTTGTCCCTGGCCCACCTGGCCCAGCTCAGCGGCCACTGGACATCGGTGCACTGGACGGCGTTGTAGACCGCGAACTCGTTGTCGCTGCCCGGAGTGTCGGTCGATTCGTACAGGGACCTGAGCGTCTTCCAGTCACCCTTGTGCACGTAGCCGGCGAACGCGCTGCCCAGCTGGAGCCAGGTCTGCTCGTAGTAGCCGGCCTCCAGGAAAATGTCGACCCATTCGTCGGCGCCGATGACTCCGCCCGCCGGCCTCTTGGCCAGCTTGGCCTCTTCGGCGTAGAACAGGTTCTGCACCGCCCTCTCGGTCGCGCCGAGGTGGTAGACGTTGTGGTACTTGGCGATCCACCCGAACCAGATGTCGATGTTCCGGTTGAAGGCGATGTCCTGGTCGAGGTTGTCGCCGTACCACACCCCGCGCGGGTCGACGTTGCTGTCCAGGATCATCCGGCGCACGTGCGACGGGAACAGGGTGCTGTAGACCTGGCCCAGGTACGTCCCGTACGAGAAGCCGTAGTACGTGATCTGCTTCTGGCCGAGCGCGGCGCGGATGCTGTCCATGTCCCGCGCCGTGTCGATCGTCGTCATGTGGGCGAGCAGCGGGCCGTCCTTCTTGCCGCACGCCGTCGCGTATGCCTTCGACCGCTTGAGCCAGGTCTGCACGAGCGCGGCGGTGGTCGGGACGTAGTCCGGCCGGTCGGCGCTGAAGTAGTTAGGCATGCAGCTCAGCGCGGGCACGCTGGAGCCGACGCCGCGGGGGTCGAAGCCGATCCAGTCGTAGTCGTCCGCGGCGGCCCTGCCGTTCGCGAGCTTCTCCTGGCGGAGGACCGGCACGAGGAACGCGTTCAAGGCCAGTCCGGACCCGCCGGGGCCGCCGGGGTTGGTCAGGATGACGCCCTGATACTGGGACGCGGGGGAAGTGTGCAAGATCCGCGACACGGCGAGTGAGATCTTCGCGCCGTCCGGCTTGCTGTAATCCAGCGGCACCTTCAGAAAACCGCACTGCGCATGCAGTTGCCTGAGGGATGAATCCGAACATGCCCCCCACTTAATGGAGGCAGTCGCGGTCCGCGCGGCAGGCGAGGCAGCCGTGACGGCAGCCCCAGCACGGCTGGACACCGCCGCCCCGGAGGCCGTGACTGCCAGCACGGCCAGCACAACGATCAGTTTTCGCATGTACTCCCCTTCGTGACCTCGCCGGCGGAAAGGTTCCGGTGAACGAGGAACCTGGGGAGAAACCTCGCTGATCGCCGTGGACTGTGACCGGTATTTTGTCGAATCGTAATGACTCAAGCCCTCAGCGGACGATGCCCGCGAAACAGCGGACGATGCCACTTCGCACACTTTCCGCACGGACATTTCATGACATTCCGGACGCTGCACTGGTCACAAGGTGAGCGGAGTGAAACGTCAGAGGCGCGTGGCGGCCCGCGGGGCAGGCGGGGGCGCCAAGGGATAGGCGGGGGCGCCAAGGGGTAGGCGGGGCGGCAAAAGGCGGCGGGCCCGCGGGGCAGGCGGGGCAGCAAGACCAAAAAGGAGGGCGGCCTGTCGAAGGACAGGCCGCCCCTTCACGCAGGGTGAGCGATGGGACTTGAACCCACGACACCCAGGACCACAACCTGGTGCTCTGCCAGCTGAGCTACGCCCACCATCGCCGCCGGGCCGCATACGGCCGCGGCGCCGCGCGCTGCCCGCCGGGCGCCGCGCGGCTGACCACGAGTATAGCGGTCCCCGCAGGGGCCCATGAACCTACTTCGCAGAAGGCGCGTTCTTCTCCGGCGGGACGTTGCCGTACTTCGCGGCGATCTCCCGCGCCGTCGCCGAATCCGGCCCTGGCTCCGGGACGAACAGCGTCTCCCGGTAGTACCGCAGCTCCTGCACGCTCTCGGTGATGTCCGCGAGCGCGCGGTGCCCGCCGTGCTTGGCGGGGGACGCGAAGTAAACGCGCGGGTACCAGCGCCGCGCGAGTTCCTTGATCGACGATACGTCGACCATCCGGTAGTGCAGGTAGGCGTCGAGTTCGGGCATGTCGCGCGCGATGAACCACCGGTCGGTGGCGATCGAGTTGCCGCACAGCGGCACCTTGCGCGGCTCGGGGACGTGCTGGCGGACGTATGCGAGCACCGCCTCGCCGGCCTCGGCCAGCGTGATGCCGCCCGCCAGGTCGGCGAGCAGACCCGACGCCGTGTGCATGTCGCGCACCACGTCGCTCATCGCCTCGAGCGCCTCGGCCGGCGGCTTGATGATCAGGTCGATGCCGTCGTCGAGCAGGTTCAGCTCGGCGTCGGTGACCAGGCACGCGATCTCTATGAGCGCGTCCCGCTCGATGTCGAGCCCGGTCATCTCGCAGTCGATCCATACCAGCCGGTCGTTCATCTCATCTAGGTTACGGCCTTTTTTAATTCTCCCGAACGTACGCGGCTGGCTCCCCGGGGCAAGCGCTCATTTCCGGAAGCCCGCGATATGCGCCGGAACCGGGATCTCCGGACGCAGCAGCGGGTCCGGCTCCGGTTCGCCGAACGTCACCGACACCGGCAGCACGCCGGCCCACACGTCCAGGTCATAGTCTTCCGGCTCGTCTTTCGGCATCCCGGTGCGGATCTTGACCGAGGCCTCGGTCAGCGGCACCGACAGCACCGCGGTGGCGGCCATCTCCTTCCCGGTCGGCTGCCGCGCCGCCGCCCACCGGCCGGGGATCAGGTGATCGGTGATGACGCGCAGCGCCCGCCAGCGTTCGTCGGAGTCGTGGACGATCGCCGCGGTGCCGAACACCATCGCGCTGCGGTAGTTCACCGAGTGGCTGAACACCGAACGCGCGCACACCAGCCCGTCCAGGTGCGTCACCGTCACGCACACCTGCTGCCCGTCCGCCGCGCCGAATGCCCCGTTCGCCGACGACCCGTGCAGGTACAGCGTGTCGCCGTCCCGGCCGTACGCGGTCGGCAGCACCACCGGCATGCCGCCGGAGACCACGCCGAGGTGGCAGACCAGCCCGGCGTCGAGCACGGCGTACAGGTCGGCGCGGTCGGTCATGCCGCGCTCGCGGTGCCTGCGGAGCGTGGTGCGGGGCGTGCCGGACAGGGGGATGGTGTCAGCGCTCATGGCCCCGTAGCCTAGGCGACGAGTGGACTGCCGAAAATAGCCACTTCCGGGGAAGTTCTGATGACCACTTTGCCCGCCGGCCTTCCCGTCGTCGTGGACCGCGCGGCGGCCGTGCCGCTGGCGGCTCAGATATCCGCGCAGCTCCGGGCGGCCGCCGCGGCCGGCGTGCTGCGCGCGGGCGACCGGCTGCCGTCCACCAGGGGCCTCGCCGCCGCCCTCGGCGTGAGCCGCACCGTCGTGACGACCGCCTACGCCCGGCTCTTCGCCGAGGGCTGGCTGGAAGGCCGCCACGGCTCAGGCACCTACGTAGCCGACGTAGCCCCGGCCGCCCCCCGGCTCCCGGCCGCCCCCCGGCTCGCGGCCGCTCCCCGGCTCCCGGCCGCCCCGCCTTCCAGCGACCTTGATCGCGCAATCGGGTACGCTCCAGCGGCCTCAATTGCGCACTTGATGTCGCGTGCTCCTGCCCCGCCCGCCGAGTCGCCCATCTCGCAGGCCCCGCTCACCTCGCGTGACCTCATCAACCTCAGCCCGGGGATACCGTGGGCGCCGGGGATCGAGCCCGCCATCTGGCGGCGCGCGTGGCGCTACGCCGGGACCCGGCCGCCGTCGCCGTGGCCCGACCCGCGCGGACTGCCCGAGCTGCGTGCCGAACTCGCCGACTACCTGCGCCGTTCCCGCGGCCTCGGCGTCACCCCGGCGGACATCCTGGTGACCCGGGGGGTGTCCGGCGGCCTGGCGCTGCTCGCCGCGGCGGTGCTGCGCCCCGGCGACAGGGCCGGCGTCGAAGAGCCCGGCTACCCCGCGGCCCGGGAGGTGCTTCGCCGGGCCGGCGCGCGGATCGTGCCTTGCCGCGTCGACGCCCACGGCATCGTGCCCGACGAGCTCCCGGGGGATCTGCGGCTGCTGTACACCACGCCGGCCCATCAGTACCCGCTCGGCGGCCGCCTGCCGGTCGGCCGCCGGCAGGCGCTGATCGCCTGGGCGCGCGGCTGCGGCGCGATCGTCGTGGAGGACGACTACGACAGCGAGTTCCGCTACGACGTGGGTCCGCTGCCCGCGCTGCGCGGCATGGACCCGGACGTCGTCGTGTACCTCGGGACGACATCGAAGGTGCTGGCGCCGGGATTCGGCGCCGGCTGGCTGGCCGCGGGCCCCGGGCTGGTCGAGCGCCTGGCGGAGCTGCGGCCCAGCCTCGGCGAGCGAGTGCCCGAGCCGGTGCAGCACGCCCTGCTCGCGCTGCTCACCTCCGGCGACCTGGAGCGCCACATCCGGCGGATGCGCCTGGAGTACGCCCGCCGCCGCGCCGCGCTCGTGGAGGCCCTGCGCAGGCCCGGGCATGGCCGCCTGCTCGGCGATACCGCCGGGATGCACGTGGCTCTCGAACTCCCCGCGGGCTTTCCGGTCGGCAGGCTGATCACCGCGGCCGCCGCGCGCGGCGTCGGGCTCCAGGCGCTCGACCGGTACTTCGCCGGGCCGCCCGCGCTCACCGGGCTGATCCTCGGCTACGGCGCGGTCCCGCTGACCCAGGTACGCCGCGCGGCGAGCGAACTCGGGCGGCTGCTAGCCCGTCCGTGCTAACGCCGGGATCGGCAGCGCCTCGGCCGGGGTCAGCGGGGACGGCAGTTCCCGCGGGTGAACCTGTAGCACATGCGGCCCGGTGAGGCGGTCGATGTCGATCCCGCCGGGCCCGATGTTCTCGCAGCCGGGCACCTGGGACGCGCCGAAGTGGCCGCCGCGTGCCCACAGCGCGCGGCTGCGCTCGCCGCCGGCCATCAGGTACCCGGCCGGCCGCCCGGCCGGCCACCGGCGCGGCACTCCCCATGAGTCCAGCCAGTTCACGATCTCCCCGGCGCCGGCCAGCGGCCCGTTGGTGAACGGCTCGGCGGGGTGCCCGAGCACGCCGATCTGGACGCATACCCGGCCCTCGGCGTTCACGTTGTCCGGGTAGGCCGGCACCCGGTCCGGACCCCAGTCGAGCCGCTCCGGCGCGCCCAGCGCGCGGCCGGCTCGCAAGACGGAGATGAGCTGCACGATCTCGCCCGTCACCGGGTCCCAGACGAGATGACAGGGGCGGCGTTCGCTGACCAGCCGCTGCGCGGCCGACTGTATGGACACCGCGCGCGGGGCGGTGCCCAGGGTCAGCCAGACCGCGCGCGGTGCCCCTCCCTTGAGGGGACCTCCGTCAGTTTCCGCCCGGATGCGCCTAGCTCCCGGCATCCATGCGTGTGCCACGGCTCCCTCCCAGGTCAAGGGTCTAGACCTCGCGGTCCCCGACTTCTCTCACCTACTTACGCCCGCGACTGTGATTAGTCCAGAGGGGATCGGCGAACTTAACGAAATGCGATCGGGATTTCATGGAAAACGACATGCCAGACGCACTCCGGCGCGCATGCCCAAATGCCGTGCCCGCCGCCTTTCCGGCCGGCGCACGGCTGTCGGAAAGAGGCCCGGCGCCCCGCTTTCGCCGGGCCTCCCCATGAGTGACGCCCCACCCGGCCAACCGGTTCACACGGCTATGCCCGCGTTTGCGAACCGTGACAACCGCCTGCCCGGCCTGTCAGGGGGCGGGCGCGAGGACCTTGACCAGCTCCGCGATCCGGGCAGCGGTCGTCTCGTCGGGTTCGGCGACCGGCATCCTGGCGGCCATCGGGCCGAAGCCGCGCAGCCGGAGCGCCTCCTTGACCCGGCCGATGCTGGCGCCCAGGGCGGCGATCGCGGCCACGTCGGACTGGCGGGCCGCGGCGGCGGCGCTGTCGCCCGCGGCCAGGGCTGCGGCCAGCGCGGCGAACACCTCGGGGAAGGCCGCGCAGCGCGCCGAGATGATCCCGGCGCCTCCCGTGCGCAGCGTCGCCCCCAGGTCGGAGTCGTCGCCGGAGAAGATCCGCAGCGCGGGACGCTCCGCCGCGCAGGCGGCGACATTGCGGGCTGCCCTGCCAGAGAACTTGGCGCCAGCCAATCCCACGGCATCGGCCAATTCACAAAATTGCGGGGGCGCCACAGCAAGCCCCGTGCGTTCGGGAAAAATGTAAGCGTAAAGCCCCGCGGCTGGAGCGGCTTCCCGGATTCGCCGGTAATAATCCGTCACCTCGGCCGGGGAAGGCGCCAGGTAAAACGGCGTGATCGCGGCGATCCGGGTGATGCCCAGGGACACCGCCTGGCGGGCGAGCCGCGCGGCCCGGTACGAGTCCGGGGCGCCGATGTGCGCGATCACCCGGTCCGGGCCGGCCGCCTCCAGGGCGGCCTCCACGAGGGACAGCCGCTCGCCGTCGTCGAGGGACGGGAACTCTCCGGTGGTGCCGGCCACGAACAGGCCGTCCGCGTGCCCGGCGACGAAGCCGAACAGCCGGCGCGCACACGCCAGGTCCAGCGTCCCGTCCGCGGCGAACGGCGTGGGGACCGCGGCGAGGACGGTACCGGCCAAGGGAACCTCCTGGTCTCAGCGGGACGATCGGGCCTTGAAGTACGCCGACGAGTCCGGGCGCCAGAGCAAGACCAGCGCCCCCAGGCCGATCAGCCAGGTCGCCAGCACGATGGCCATGGAGACGACGAAGGTGGCCGCGCCGCGGACCTGGCCGATGCTGACGTAGGTGTAATAGGTCCACAGCGCGAACAGCACCGAGGCGGTGATCCGCGCCCAGTTCCGCCCGGCGCCGTTCATCCTGGCCATCCACAGCCACAGGCCGACCGCGATCAGCCCGATGATGATCGTGCTGACTATGTAATAGGTGGCGAGCGAGTTGAGCTGGCCCGCGGTGAGCTGCTTGGCCTTCGGCTGGGTCGCGTTCCACTTGACCAGGGAACTCTTCACGCTCGCCGTGACGATGAGGGCGAACACCAGGTAGACCGTGCTTGCGGCGGCTCCGGCGAGCATGAGCCTTACCGACCACTGCACGGTGGCCGGGGGCGCCGGGTCCTGTGCCCGCGGCGACTGCCCCGGCCGCTGCCCTGGCCGCTGGGGTGGCTTATTACCCGATGGTAGTTTTTCCGTGAGTGACTTGAACATGTGCTGCCCTATCGGTGACGCGCTGACGGTCGAAGCATAGTGCTGAACTGCGCAAAGCAGCACACGGCCCAAAAGCCGCCGGGGGAGTCCCCCGGGTGTCGGCAGTGTCCCATTCTGCCCCTGTCTACTTGGTATTGCCGGGAACTCGTGCCGGGGCACCGCGCGCGATATCATGCATCAGGTCATCGCGCGCGCAAGCGCAAAATGCCATGCAAACGGCTCGTGCATCACGTTGCTGGGTGGTGAGGAAGTGCACGTGAGGGGGGAGCGCCGGCCCGGACACGGGCCTGAAAGGGGATCGCGTTGAGCGTCACTCTGCCCGGGGGTGCCGCCCCCGCGGGCGGCCCCACGGTGCTGCGCATCCTGCTCGGTGCGCAACTTCGCCGCCTGCGGGAAGCAGCCGGCATGTCCCGGGACGAGGCCGGCTACCACATCCGGGCCTCCGGTTCCAAGATCAGCCGGATGGAACTCGGCCGGGTGTCGTTCAAGGAACGCGACGTCATCGACCTGCTCCAATTCTACGGCGTCACCGATCCCGCGCAGACCGAGTCGCTCGTCCAGCTCACCCGGGAGGCCAACGCCCAGCCGTGGTGGCAGAAGTTCCAGGATGTCGTGCCCGACTGGTTCCAGGTGTACGTGGGGCTCGAAGAGGCCGCGCAGCTCATCCGCGTCTACGAGATGCAGTTCGTGCCCGGCCTGTTGCAGACCGAGGAGTACGCCAGGGCCGTCGTGCAGCAGGGCGCGCCCGGTCTGGAGCCCGAGGAAGTCGAGCGGCGGGTCGCGCTCCGGATGGGGCGGCAGAAACTGCTCACCAGGGAGAACGCGCCCAGGTTCTGGGCGATCGTCGACGAGGCGGCGCTGCGCCGCCCGATAGGCGGCCGCGACGTGCTCGCCGCGCAGATCGAGCGGCTGATGGAAGCGATCAGCGAGCCCAACGTCACGTTGCAGGTCATGCCGTTCAAGTATGGTGGACATGCGGCCGAGGGCGGCGCCTTCACGATCATGCGGTTCCCGGAGGCGGACCTGCCGGACATGGTCTACATGGAGTACCTGACCGGCGCGCTTTACCTCGACAAGCCGGACGAGGTCGAGCGGTACGCCGCCGTGATGGAGCGGCTCTCGGTGGCGGGCACGTCACCCGACCGGACCAGGGAGATCCTGACATCGATGCTTAAGGAGATCTGAGACACCAATGGCCCAGGGCGCGGTCTACAACGGGATGCCATCCGGCGACCTGCCCGACGTCCAGTGGCGCCGCGCCGGCGGCGCCGACGGCACCGGCGTGGAGATGGCGAAGCTGCCCGACGGGCAGGTCGCGGTGCGGAACTCCGCGGACCCCGATGGCCCGGCGCTGATCTACACCCGGGCGGAGATCGAGGCTCTCATCGGCGGCGCGCGGGACGGGGATTTCGACGCGCTCCTCGCCTGACGAGACCCTCTCACCGGTTCCCGCTGAAAACCCGCTATCTAGAGCGGACCGGCGGCTTCTGCGGTGGGAGATCATCGCTGTCTTCGCCGTGTCGCTCGGCGCCAGCGGGGTCTACGCCCTCGTTTCGTTCATCGGCTCGCTGACCGCGCACCAGGCGCTGAGCTCCCAGCACGTCATCCTCAACGGCTCCCGGGCGCCGGGCCGCCCGCTGCTCGACTTGTTCTTGCAGCTCGTGTCCCTGCTGAGCGGGGTCGCGCCGGTCGTGCTCGCGTTCTACCTGCTGGCACGCGACGGCGAGGGGCCGTCCGCGATCGGGGTCGACCGCTCCCAGCCGCTGCGTGACCTCCTGCGGGGCGCGGGGCTGGCCGCGCTGATCGGGGGCAGCGGCCTCGGCCTCTATTTCATCGCGTACAAGTCAGGCATCAACCTGAACGTCGTCGCGGAGAGCCTGCCGGACGTGTGGTGGCGGATACCGGTGCTGCTGCTCTCCGCCCTCCAGAACGGGCTGCTCGAAGAGGTCCTCGTCACCGGGTACCTGCTGACCCGGCTGCGGAAGCTCGGCGTCCGCCCGTGGCGGGCGGTCGCGGTCAGCGCCACCCTGCGCGGCTCCTACCACCTGTACCAGGGGCTGGGCGGCTTCTTCGGCAACGCGGTGATGGGGATCATCTTCGGGACGCTGTTCCTGCGCTGGCGGCGGGCGACCCCGATGATCATCGCGCACACGCTGATCGACGCGGTGGCGTTCGTCGGCTACGCGCTGCTCGCCGGCCACGTCTCCTGGCTCCCGTAGTGACCGGTTACCAGCGCCGCGAGGGCGCCGGGGTCGGGGCGGGAGTCCCCGGAGCGCCAGGCGACATGCAGGTCGGGCCTGACGAGGATCAGCTCGTGCCCCGCGTAGACCGCCTGCGCCGCCGCGGAGGTCACTTCGAGCAGGTCGAGCGGCGCCCCCAGGCGGCCGAAGGCCCTGGCAAGCTCCTGCCCGAACGCCGGCGCGCCCCAGCCGGCCGCTGCGCCGGGCATCCGGAGCAGCGTGAAACCGCCGCCGAGGAGGTCGTGCAGCGGGTTGCCGTCGTCCAGCCAGATATGCGGCAGCCGGGCCCCCGGCCAGGTCGTCGGGGCGGAACCCGCCGGGGGCATGCCGGCGGCGGGGGAGATCACCGGCGACCCCGTGTACCGGTAGCCGAGTTCGGCCTCGGGCAGGCTGGCGGACCACGGTTCTTCGGCGGCCTGGGCGAACGACGCGGTGACGGCCTCCGCCGCGACCGGGCGCCGTTCCGCCTCATAGGAGGCGAGCAGCGCCGGGCCGCCCCAGCCGCGCAGCGTCGCCGCGAGCTTCCAGGCCAGGTCCGCCGCGTCGGCGACGGCGGTGCTCAGGCCGAGACCGCCCGCGACGGTCACCGGGTGCGCGGCGTCGCCGGCGAGCAGGACCCGGCCGCCGTCGCCGTACCGGTCGGCGAGCATCAGCCGCTGTGGCCATTCGCCCTCGTACACGACCTTGTAGCTGAGCGGCTGGGCGACGGCGCCCGCCACCGCCTCGAACACCGCCGCCAGCGGCGGTCCGGCCGCCGGGGCGTGCAGCGCGAAATGCTGGGTGTCGTCCTGCACGATGAGCGTGCAGCGGTGCTCGCCGGCCACGTAGTAGCGGATGGCCCGCCCGCCTGGAAGCCGTTCGTACAGGTCGGGGCAGTAGATGAGGGCGTGGCGCGCTGCCTGCCGGGTTTCGCCGCGCAGCCCGATGCCGAGCATCTGGCGGGTGGTGCTGTCCGCGCCGTCGCAGCCGACCAGGTAGCCGGCCCGGACCGTGCGCAGCCGGCTCGCGGTGTGCACCACCGCGGTGACGCCGCCGCCTGCCGTCGTGAAGTCGATGAGCTCCGCGCCGAACCGCACGGTCACCCCGGGCGTTGCCTCCGCCACCTCACGCAGCGCCGGCTCCAGGGTGTACTGCGATATGACCGCGGGCGGTTCCAGCGGCATCGTCCCGTCGTTGACCTCGAGCATGGTCGCGAGCATCTCGGCCGCCGACGGGAACCGGCGCCGTTCGAGCTGCCGGGCCAGCGAGCCGGCGCAGACCACCACGTCCAGCGGTGCCTCGGCCGGCAGCCCGGCGGCGCGCAGCCGCCCGGAGATGCCCAGCTGCCGGAAGATCTCCATGACGCGCGAGCCGCACCGCTCCGCGCGCGGCACCCGGGCCGGGGCAGGCCTGGCGTCGATGACCTCACAGCGGACGCCGAGCTGGCCGAGGCCGATCGCGAGCGTTAGCCCGGCCGGACCGCCGCCGGCGATCAGCACGGGCACATCGGAACTGGCCACCCCTACCAGATTCTCACCGGCCCTTCCCGCCGGCTCGTGCTGGCCGGCTCCCGTCCGCGCGGTTTTCTTCTTTCCTGCCGGCCCTGCCGGCTTTCCTGCCGGCCCTGCCGGCTTTCCTGCCGGCCCCGCCGGCTTTCCCGCCGGCCCTGCCGGCCCTGCCGGCTTTCGTCGGCTTCCCGCTGGCCCAGACCACCTGCCGGCCCAGGCCGGCAGGCTTTCCGGGCGGCTTGATGGCCCATTGCTGTATCGTTACCGTGACCTGAAAATCACGTTATGAATAATCGAGAAAGAGCTCATTGGCCACATATCCAGCTGTCAGATCATCCAGGGTGCCAGCGGCACGGGGGTCAGCTGCCGCTGCCTCGGGTGCCGAGGGTGCCCGCCGGGTACTGGCGGTGCTGCAGGCTTTCTCGCCCCAGCGCCACACGCTTACCGCGAGGGACCTGGCCGAGTCCACCGGCATCCCGTTGCCCAGCATGTACCGTTATATCGCGCTGTTGCGTGAAACGGGGCTGCTTGTCGGCGATGAGCGGGGCACCTACCACCTGTCGGCCCGCCTGATATCCCTCGCCAGGGCCGCCGAGGCGGCGGAGTCGATCATCGAGATCGCCGATCCGGTGATGCGCGAGCTGGTCCGCGAGTGCGACGAGACCGTGATCCTGGTCCGGCTGATCTCCCGTGTCCCGGTATGCGTGCACCGCGTGGAGTCCGCGCACCACCTGCGCGCGACGTTCGAGCCGGGCCAGCAGTTGCCCCTAGAGCGCGGCGCGAGCGGCCGGGTGCTGCTCAGCGGGCTTCCCCCGCAGACGAGGCGGGATTACCTGGCGCCGCTGGCGCAGGCGGACCCGGAGGCCGCTGCCCGGGTGGAGCGCGCCGCGGCCGAGGCGGCCGAGCGCGGCTGGGCGGTGAGCGAGGAGGAGATCGACCGCGGTGTGTGGGCCGCGTCGGCGGCGGTGAGCGACGGGCGCTCGGTAGTAGCGGCGCTGACCGTGCCGTCTCCGCTGGTGCGGGCGCCCGCCGCGCTGCGGGAACGGCTGCTGGGCCAGGTGCGCTCGGCGGCACGGACGCTTAGCGACCTGCTGCGGAATGCGCGCAGATGCTAGCCGGTTACGCTTCCGGGATCGGACCGTTATCCTGCCGGCATGCCGGAATTCCACACCTCCCCCGAACTTACCCCCGAGCTTTCGGACACCAGTGCCGACCCGGCGCCGTCATCGGTGGCCGGGCTGCGGCAGGCGATGGCCGAGGGCCGGCTCACCGCCACGGCGCTCACCAGGAGATACCTGGCGCGCATCGAGCAGCTCAACCCGGCGCTGCACGCGGTGATCACCGTGAGCCCGGACGCGATGGCGGAGGCGGCGGCGAGCGACCGGGCCTGGGCGTCCGGGCGGCCCCGCGGGCCGCTCGAAGGCATCCCGGTGCTGGTCAAGGACAACGTCCAGGTCGCCGGGATGCCCACTACGGCCGGGTCGCCGGCCCTGCTGGCGGCGCGGCCCGGTGACGCCTTCATCGTCTCCCGGCTGCGCGCGGCTGGCGCCGTGATCCTGGGGAAGGCGAACCTGTCGGAGTGGGCGAATTTCCGGTCGACCCACTCCAGCAGCGGCTGGTCCACGCTTGGCGGTCAGACCGCGAACCCCTACGCGCTGGACCGGAGTCCTTCGGGGTCGAGTTCCGGGTCGGCAGTCGCCGTCTCCGCCGGGCTGGCGCCGCTCGCGGTCGGCACCGAAACGGACGGATCCATCGTCTCCCCGGCCAGTGTGTGCGGCGTGGTGGGCATCAAGCCGACCGCGGGACTGGTGAGCCGCGCCGGCATCGTCCCGCTCTCACCGGTACAGGACACCGCGGGCCCGATGGCGGCGTCGGTCGCGGACGCCGCCGCGATGCTCTCCGTGCTGGCCGCGCCCGACCCGCAGTACCCCGCGGCCGACGGTCCCCTCGGCGACTGCGACTACACGTCCTTCCTCGACGCCGGGGCCCTTGAGGGGGCGCGGATCGGCGTCTGGCGGGCGGCTTCCGCGAGCGCGGGCGCCGCCACGGCGGCGCTGCTCGACGCGGCGGTGGAGCGGCTGCGCGAGCTGGGCGCGAAGCTGGCCGACCCGGTGGACCTTCCAGACGTCGATAAGATCACCGTGCCCGAGTTCGACGCCCTCTACTACGAGTTCAAGCACGGCATAAACGCCTACCTGAGGTACCTGGCCACCGAGGGCGGCTCGCCCGATGTGCCTGGCTCGCTCGCCGAGCTCATCGAGTTCAACCGGCGCAACGCCGACCGGGTGCTCTGCCGGTTCGGCCAGGAGATCTTCGAGGCGGCGGAGGCGACGAGCGGCGACCTGGACGACCCGGACTACCTGGAACTGCGCGGCGCCGCGACCCGGCTGGCGGTGCGCGCCCTGGAGACGCCGGCCAGCGAACACAACCTGGACGCGATCGTCTCGCTCACCGCCAGCCCGGCATGGCTCACCGATTATGTCCTCGGCGACCACAACGTCTTCGGCACCTCCAGGCCCGCGGCGGTGGCCGGCTGGTCGGCGATCAGCGTCCCGTTCGGCTGCGTGTCGGGGCTTCCGGTGGGTGTGACGTTCGTGGGCCCGAAGTGGAGCGAGCCCCGGCTGATCCCGCTCGCCTACGCCTTTGAGCAGGGGACCCGCGGCCGCCGCGCGCCGGCCCTGCTGCCGAGCGTCACCGCCGCCTCTCCTCCTCAGTGGCGGTAACAGACCCCTCCTCAGTTCCTCAGCGCCGGTAACGGGGCCCCGCACGCCGCCCCGGCCGGCCGCGGGCCTGCCTTCCCCGGCCGGCTGCCGCGGGCCTGCCTTCCCCGGCCGGCTGCCGCGGGCCTGCCTTCCCCGGCCGGCTGCCGCGGGCCTGCCTTCCCCGGCCCTCTGTCCCCCGGCCGACCCCGGTCATAAAGACGCG
>DATGLH010000032.1:0-11444 GCA_035294225.1 Trebonia sp. | reverse complement strand
TCCGGCGGCCTGCACGGCGTCGGCGCAAGCGTGGTCAACGCGCTGTCCGCCCGGCTGGACGTCGAGGTGGACCGGGAGGGGCACACCTGGGCGGCGAGCTTCCGCCGCGGTGTCACCGGCGAGTTCGCCGGCGAGGGACCGGACGCCGAGTTCACCAGGCGCTCCGGGCTCCGCCAGGTGGCCAGGGTCGCGAAAGCCAAGACCGGCACCCGGATCCGGTTCTGGCCGGACCGGCAGGTCTTCCTGCGCGATGCCACCTTCAGCTATGACAGCCTCGTCGAGCGTGCGCGGCAGACCGCGTACCTGGTGCCGGGCCTCACGATCGCCGTCCGCGCCGAGTCCCGCGCCGAGCCCGGCACCGGGCCCCGCGCCGAGTCCGGCACCGGGCCCCGCGCCAGCGCCGGCACCGGAACGGAAGCCGGATCCGGGGCCGAGGCCGGCCTCGGCGGTGCCGAGGCCGGAACCGAGGCCGGAGCCGGAACCGAGGCCGGCGGCGCCGCCCGCGAAGCCGAGTTCCGCTTCGCCGGCGGCATCAGCGAGTTCTGCGAGCACCTGGCCACCAGCGCTCCCGTGACCGGCGTGATCCGGCTGACCGGAAGCGGCACGTTCACCGAGACCATCCCGGTGCTCGACGACCGCGGGCACATGACGCCCACCGAGGTGGAGCGCACGCTCGACGTGGACGTGGCGATCCAGTGGGGGACCGGCTACGACACCGTCACCCGGAGCTTCGTGAACGTGATCGCCACCCCGCACCACGGCACGCACGTCACCGGCTTCGACCGCGCCATCGTCAGAACCCTCAACGAGCAGCTCCGCAACGCGCGGATCCTGAAGAACGGCGACGAGCCGGTCACCAAGGAGGACGTGCTTGAGGGCCTGACCGCGATCGTGGCCGTCCGGGTGCCCGAGCCGCAGTTCGAAGGCCAGACCAAGGAGGTCCTCGGCACCCCCGCGGCCACCAAGATCGTCAGCCAGGTCGTCGGCGCTCAGCTCAAGCAGTACTTCGAGAACCCGCCGCGCGGCGCCAAGCAGCAGGCAAGGGCAGTCCTCGACAAGGTCGCGGCCGCGGCCAAGGCGCGCATCGCGGCCCGCGAGCACCGCGAGAACCAGCGCCGCAAGTCCGCCCTGGCGAGCTCGAGCCTGCCGGCCAAGCTCGTCGACTGCCGGTCCGCCGACGACCGCAGCGAGCTGTTCATCGTCGAGGGCGACAGCGCGCTCGGCACCGCGAAGCTGGCCCGTGACAGCGAGTTCCAGGCGCTGCTGCCGATCCGCGGCAAGATCCTCAACGTGCAGAAGTCGAGCCTGGCCGACATGCTCAAGAACGCCGAATGCGCGGCGATCATCCAGGTGATCGGCGCTGGCTCGGGCTCCAGCTTCGACCTCGACTCGGCCCGCTACCAGCGGGTCATCTTCATGGCCGACGCGGACGTCGACGGCGCGCACATCCGGACCCTGCTGCTGACCCTGTTCCACCGGTACCTGCGGCCGATGCTGGAAGCGGGCCGGGTCTTCGCCGCCGTTCCGCCGCTGCACCGGGTGGAGCTGATCAGCCCGCGCAAGGGCCAGCAGAAGTACATGTACACCTACTCCGACTCCGAACTGCACCGCACGCTCCTTGAGCTTGAGCGCCGCGGCCAGCGGTGGAAGGAGCCGGTCCAGCGGTACAAGGGCCTCGGCGAGATGGATGCCGCCCAACTGGCCGAGACGACCATGGACCCGCGTCACCGCACGCTGCGCAGGATCAGGATCGAGGACGCGGCGGCGGCCGCCGACATCTTCAACCTGCTGATGGGCACCGATGTGGCGCCGCGCCGCGACTTCATCGTCGGCAGCGCCGCCGAACTCGACCCGTCCCGCATCGACACCTAAGCACCCACGTACCTGAGCACCTGAGAAGGACCGCATGCCACCACGTCGCGGCGCGACGACCGCGTCTCCCTCCGGCCCCGCTAGCCCGGGTGGACAACCCCCCGGCCCCCCCGACGAGATCGAAGAGAACATCGTCGACGTCGACGTCACCGAGGAGATGCGCGGCTCGTACCTTGAGTACGCCTACAGCGTTATCTACTCGCGGGCACTGCCCGACGCCCGGGACGGCCTGAAGCCCGTCCAGCGGCGAATCCTCTATCAGATGAACGAGATGGGCCTGCGGCCCGACCGCGGGCACGTCAAGTGCGCCCGCGTGGTCGGCGACGTCATGGGCCGCCTGCACCCGCACGGGGACAGCGCGATCTACGACGCCCTGGTACGGCTGGCCCAGCCGTGGGCGATGCGCCTGCCGCTGATCGACGGCCACGGGAACTTCGGTTCCCTCGGCGGTGACGACGCGCCCGCCGCGATGCGCTACACCGAGTGCCGCCCCACCGAGGCCGCGATGGCGATGGTGGCCGGCATCGACGAGGACACCGTCGACTTCGGCCCGAACTACGACGGCCAGGAGCAAGAGCCGCAGGTCCTTCCCGCCGCGCTGCCCAACCTGCTGGTCAACGGCGCCTCCGGCATCGCCGTCGGCATGGCCACGAACATGGCGCCGCACAACCTGTCCGAGGTCATCGCCGCCGCCCGGTACCTGCTGAAGCACCCGGACGCCTCCCTTGAGCAGCTCATGCGCTTCGTCCCGGGACCGGACCTGCCCACCGGCGGCAAGATCGTCGGCCTGGACGGCATCCGCGAGGCGTACCGGACCGGCCGCGGTGTCTTCCGCACCCGGGCGACCGCGACGATCGAGCAGCTCAACGCCAGGAAGACCGGCATCGTCGTCACCGAGCTCCCGTACGGCGTGGGCCCGGAGAAGGTCATCGCCCGGATCAAGGACCTTGTCCAGGCCAAGAAGATCACCGGCATCTCCGACCTCAAGGACCTCACGGACCGCAAGCGCGGCCTTCAGCTGGTGATCGAGGTGCGCAGCGGCTTCAACCCCGAGGCCGTCCGCAACGAGCTGTACCGGCTCACGCCGATGGAGGAGACGTTCGGCATCAACAACGTCGCCCTCGTCGACGGCCAGCCGCGCGTGCTCGGCCTCAAGGAGCTGCTCGCGATCTACGTCGACCACCGCCTGGAAGTCACCCGCAGGCGCAGCGAGCACCGCAGGCGCAAGCGCGCCGACCGTCTCCACCTCGTGGACGGCATCATCATCGCGCTGCTCAACATCGACGAGGTCATCCAGGTCATCCGCGGCAGCGACGACGCCTCCGAGGCCAAGCGCCGCCTGACGGAAATCTTCGACCTGTCGCAGACCCAGGCCCAGTACATCCTCGATACCCCGCTGCGCCGCCTGACCAGGTACGACCGGCTGGAACTGGAGCGCGAGCAGGAGACGCTGCGCGCCGAGATCGCCGAACTCACCGAGATCCTCACCTCAGACGCCAGGCTCCGCGAGGTGGCCGGCGGCGAGATGGCCGAGCTGGCGAAGAAGTTCGGCACGCCGCGCCGCACGGTGCTGCTCGACAGTGACGCGGCGGCGGCCGCCGCCGTCCCGCTTGAGGTGGCCGACGACCCGTGCGTCGTGGTGCTGTCGGCGACCGGCCTGCTGGCCCGCTTCCCCGTCTCTTCCGATCAGCCCGAACGGACGGTGGCGTCTGTCCATGTCCAGCCCGAGCCCGATCGCGCCAGCCACGACATCGTCGCGTCGGCGGTCTTGGCCACCGCCCGCGGCACCATCGGCGCCGTGACGTCGGCGGGCCGGATGATCCGCCTCAGCGTCCTGGAGATCCCCGCCCTGCCGCGCAACGACGCAGCCCCCTCCCTGTCCGGCGGCCATCCTGTGACGGAGTTCGTGCCCCGGCTGGAACCGGGCGAGACCGTGCTGGCGCTGGCGAACCTGGAGGCGGACGCCGGGGTGGCACTGGGCACCGCGAGCGGCGTGGTCAAGCGGGTGCTGCCGGACTATCCGGCGGGCCGCGACGAGTTCGAGCTGATCACGCTCAGGGAAGGCGACCGCGTGGTCGGGGCGGTCCAGCTCACCGGCGATGACGCCGAGCTTGTGTTCATCACGACCGACGCCCAGCTGCTCCGCTTCCCGGCGGCCTCGGTGCGCCCGCAGGGCCGCCCGGCCGGCGGAATGGCCGGCATCAGGCTCGCGGACGGCGCGTCCGTCGTCTGGTTCGGCGCGATCGGCCCCGCCGCCAGCGGCGCAGCAGGCCCCGCCGCCAGCGGCGCAGCAGGCCCCGCCGTCGGCGGGGCCGCAGGGTCCGCCGACGGCAGCGCAGGCCCCGCCGGGGGCGAGGCGCCGGATGCCGTCGTGGTGACGGTCGCGGGCCGCGCGGGGGCGCTGCCCGGCGCGTCGGCCGCGAGCGTGAAGGTCACCCCGTTCGCGGAGTACCCGCCGAAGGGCAGGGCGACCGGCGGCGTGCGCTGCCAGCGCTTCCTCAAGGGGGAGGACCGCCTGGTCATGGCCTGGGCCGGCCCGGGGCCCGCGCTCGGTGCCACCGAGGCCGGCGTCCCGGTGGACCTGTCCGGCATGCAGGGCAGGCGCGACGGCTCCGGCACCCCGCTGACCCGCCAGCTAGCCCATATAGGCTCCGTTCACCGCGCTATGTGACGTCCGCCGCGCTACGTGGCCGAGAAGCCCCCGTCCACGTAGATCGTCTGGCCGGTGATGTAGTCGCTCGCGGGGGAGGCGAGGAACACCGCCACCCCGGCGAAGTCGGCGGGTTCGCCGTTCCGGCCGATCATCGTCCGTGCCGCCAGGGCCGCCGACCGCGCCGGGTCGGACGACACCCCGGCGGTGAGCGGCGTCGCGACGAACCCGGGACAAACCGAGTTCACGCGGACGCCCGACGAAGCCCACGCCTCGGACTGGGACCGGGTGAGCGCCGCCATGCCGCCCTTGGACACGCCGTACCCGCCGCTGTTGCCGAACGCGCGCTCCGCCTGCTGCGACGTGACGTTGATGATCCGCCCCCAGCCGCGGTCGGCCATCCGCGGGCCGAACCGCTGCCCGAGCAGGAACGGCGCGGTCAGGTTGACCGCGAGCATCAGGTCCCACTGGTCTTCAGGCAGCGCGGCGAGCGGTGGCCGCAGGTTCACGCCGGCGCAGTTGACCAGGATGTCCGGCTCGCCGAACGCCGCGGCCGCCGCCGACGCGGCCCGCCGCACCTCCCTGCGGTCGGACAGGTCGGCGCTGACCCACGCCGCGGCGCAGCCCGCCGCGCACAGCGCGGCCGAGGCGGAGGACAGCCGCGTCGGATCCCGCGCCACCAGCACGACCTTCGCCCCGGCGAACGCCAGGGCGGACGCCATCGCCTCGCCGATCCCCGAACTGCCGCCGGTCACGACGGCGACCCGGCCCTCGAGCGAGAACAATTCCGTGAGGAAGCCAATCACGCAGGCTTGCTTACCATAGGCGCGGCGCCGCGGACACGGCAAGAGACGGGCATCAGCGGAAAAGTCATCATTTGTGACCGAGGCGTTCCCGTGTGACCGAGGCGTTCCCGTGTGACGAGGCGTTCCCGTGTGACGAGGCGTTCCCAGGCCGCCTCGGCGCGGCGGACGGCGGCAGCGCCACCGGCCCCGGGCAGACCGTCAGCCGGCCGGGGCGCGGCGCCACCGGCTGGGTGTACCGTCAGCCGGCCGGGCGCGCCGTCAGGCCGGCCGGGCAGACCGTCAGCCGGCCGGGCGCGCCGTCAGCCGACCGTTTCCGTTGCGCCGCGTCCGGCTGCCGGGGCGGCGGCCGCGGGCTCGGCGTCTTCGGGACGATGGAAGTCCTTGCGGCGGATCAGCAGCGTGGCGCACACCGCGCCGGCAAGGGCGAGGCCGGCGGTGATGTAGAGCAGGTCGCCCAGGGCCGCGGCGAAGCCCGACCTGAGCGCCCCGCCGACGGACGCGCGGTCAGCGGCCGGCACCGAGGCGAGCAACTGCCCGACCGAGCCCTGGCGCACTGCGTTCACCATCTTCCCCGCCGACCCGGCCAGCGACGGCGGCAGCGCGCCGGACAGGTAGCTTTGGATCTGCGAGGTGAAGACCGAGCCGAGCGCGGCGATCCCGGTGGCGATGCCGACCTGGCGGAAGGTCGTGTTGACGCCCGAGGCCATCCCGGCCTTGTGCGGCGGGACGACGCCGATGGCGGTCGAGGCCAGCGGCGGGTTCACCAGCCCGCTCCCGAGCCCGGCGATGACGAACCCGGGAACCAGGTGCGTCCAGGCCGAGTCACCGGTCAGCCCCGTCATCGCGATCAGCCCGATGCCGACGAGCAGCAGGCCCGGGCCGATCAGCCAGCGGACCGGCACGCGCTCGCTGAGCCGCCCGGCGAGCGCTGACGTGGCGAGCTGCGCGACGCTGATGATGGCCAGTCGCAGCCCCGCGCCGAGCGCCGAGTAGCCGAGGACCTCCTGAAGGTAGATCACGAAGTACAGCAGCAGCGCGTACAGTGACCCGTTCATCGCGAACGCCGCGATGGAACCGCCGGTGAACGTGGGGACGCGCAGCAGGGACAGGTCGAACATCGGGTGCGCGACGCGGCCCTCGACCACAAGGAAGGCGGCGAGCAGGGCCACGGCGGCGGCCAGGCAGGCGATCACCCCGGTGTCGGACCACGAGTTCTCGCCGGCCCGGATCAGGCCGTACACCAGCCCGATCAGCCCGGCGGTGAGCAGCGCGAAGCCCGGCCAGTCCGGCGGCGCGGGGTGCGGGGAACGGGACTCTTCTGCCCGCCAGACCGTCACGGCCAGCGCGAACACGCCGATCGGCACGTTGACCAGGAAGATGCCGCGCCAGTCCCAGTCTGTCGTGATCACGCCGCCGAGCACCGGGCCGAGCGCGGTGGACACGCCGATTACCGCGCCCCACACGCCGAACGCCACGCCCCGGTCACGACCGCGAAAGCTCTGCCCGATCAGCGCCAGCGACGTCGCGAACATGATCGCGCCGCCGATCCCCTGGCCGCTTCTGGAGAGGATGAGCATGAGCGGATCGACAGCGAGGCCGCACAGCAGGGAACCGAGCGTGAAGATCGTCAGCCCGATCGAGAACAGCAGCTTGCGGCCATACCGGTCGGCGAGCACGCCCGACGTCAGCAGCAGCGCGGCGAGGGTGAGGGCGTATGCGTCGAGGGTCCACTGCACATCGCTGAACCCCGCGTGCAGGCCGGCCTGGATCGCGGGCTGCGCCACCGTGACGATCGTCACGTCGAGCAGCAGCATGAAGATCCCCGCGCACACCGCGACAAGGGTCCACCACTTCTTGTCCACCGGTTATCGCCCTTCTCGTTAGCACTGCATCGTCCATCGTGCCCGCCACCAGGAAAATGACCTGGATTCAGCGGCCATCCAGCCGGATCTCGACATCACTAGGCTGGAATCCGTGAAAACCAGCCAGCTCGATGACGTCGACCGGAAGCTCCTCCACGCGCTGACCTTGGCGCCGCGGGCGCCGTTCCGCCTGCTCGCCGAGGTGATCGGGGTTTCCGACCAGACCATCGCGAGACGGTACCGCCGCCTGGCGGAAACCGCCGGCCTGCGCGTGCTCGGCCTCATCGACGGGCAGCGTGCCGGCTGGGTGGACTGGCTCATCCGCCTGCGGGCCGCCCCGGGCAGTGCGCAGCGCATCGCGGACACGCTCGCGCGCCGGTCAGATACCCGGTGGGTGCGGCTGTATTCGGGGGGCGCCGAGATCGTCTGCACATTGCAGGCGCGCACCCCGGAGCAGCGCAACACGCTGTTCCTGCGCGGCCTGCCCGGCAGCCGCCATGTCACGGCCATCACGGCACACTCGATCCTGCACGAGTTCACCTCCAGCGCCTACGCCGGCTACGCCAGCGCCCTGTCAGCCGCTGAGCTGGCCGCGCTCCGCCAGGCCGTGCCGCAGCCGCCGCCCCCGCCGTCCGCGGCGGTCCCGCCGCCGGGCACCGCGCGCTCCTGGACCCCGGACAGCGCGACGGTGCTCCGCGCCGGCGACGACCCCCTGATCGCCGAGCTGGCCCGTGACGGCAGGGCGCCGGTGGCCGACCTCGCGGCCGCTACGCACTGGCACGAGTCGACCGTTCGCCGGCGGATCGAGGAGCTGCGGCGAGCCGGGCTGCTGTACTTCGACATCGACATCGATGACTCGGCCCTCGGCGTCAACGTGACCGTGATGCTGTGGCTCAAGGTCGAACCCGCCTGCCTCGAAGCCGCCGGGCGCGCCGTCGCCGCGCATCCCGAGGTCCCGTTCGCCGTCGCGACGACCGGCCCCACCAACCTCGCCGTCAGCGCGGTGTTCCGCGATACCCGCCAGCTCTACGCCTACCTGACGACCAGGCTGGCCGGCCTGCCCGGCCTCCAGTCTGTGGAGAGCGCGCCGATCATCGGGACGGTGAAGAAGGAGGGCCGGTACGAAGAGCCGCGCGGCCTCAGGCCCCACGCTGCCATCCCTATGTAACGGCTCCGTCCCTATGTAAGAGACCAAAATCCCTTTCGGCCGTTCTGGGCTCCCGCTGGGAATAGGCAGCTCAGCATGCGCCAAAAGCGTCCCTCTAATCACGTACGTGACTTCTAACACAATTGACAGCTATATGCCAGGACATTACAAATCACCTGCTATGAAACATGATTCAACCGGAGACGAGGCCTGGCTCGCTACGGTGCCGGGCATTGGCGGCGGGCAGCCGGCGACACCTGCGCCGCCACCAGCAGGGGGAAAACCGCGACCGCCCAGGCGCCCCCGCGCCGGCGCGGCGCCCGCCGTATGCGGGGTGATCGCCGTGGCCCTGGCCGCCGTTGGCCTGTCATCGTGCGGTTCGGCGTCATCCGGCGGTTCGGCGTCATCCGGCGGTCCGGCGTCGTCCGGGGGCTCAGCGCAATCGTCGGTCCAGCCGTCTGGCTTGCAGGCAGACGGGCCGCTTGATATCGGCTGCAAGGTGACGGGAACGCCGGGCAGGACCTCGCATGCCGCTACGGTGACCCTCTGGAATCCCGGCAGTTCCCCGCAGCCGGTCTCGGAGCTGATGATCAACTTTGACTCTCACGGGGCGCTGCTTTCCCAGACTCCGCTCACGCTGTCCGTTAACGTCGCTCCGCGGACGGCGCGCACCGAGACCATGCCTGCGCCCGCCGCCGCCACCACGTGCGTGTTGGCCTGGTGGAACCCCTGACCGTGCGGCTGACGGCAGCCGCGCCTAAGTCATGGGGACGTCGGTGATCTAAGTTACCGATGTCCGGTTTCCGGCGTGCGTCATACGGATTGCCGGGCCACGCCCGGGGCGGGTCCGGGCCCTGTGGCCCGCCGGCCTCATCAGGCGAGGCCGGCGGCCCACAGGCCTCACGCCACAGGCCTCACGCCACAGGCCTTGTGCGGCAGACCTCACGCGGCAGGCCTTGTGCGGCGCTGGCGCTGGGCGCCGGCCTCGTCGGCCGCGCCCGGCTGTCATCGGTCGGCCCCGGCTGTCGGCCGCGCCCGGCTAGAGGACGGGGCGGGCGCCGATCAGGTTGAGCGCATGCGCGGCGAGGCGGCAGCCGCTGCCGAGCGCCTCGGCCGGCGGCTTCTTGTCCAGCCAGGCGGGCAGGAACCCGGCGATGAACGCGTCGCCCGCCCCGGTCCCGTCGACAACCCGCTCGACCGGCGGCGCGGGCACCCGCACCGGGGGGCGGCCGTTGGCGTAGAAGAGTGCCCCGTCCGCGCCGAGCTTGATGACGACCTGCGGGTACCAGGCGGTGAGCACGCGGGCGGCCTGTTCGGGGTCGTCCCGTCCCGTCAGCACCTTGGCCTGCGCGGCGTTCACGAAGAGCAGCACCGCGTTGCCCGACAACTCGAGGAACGGCTCCGCTCCCGTCCGCTCGAGCGGCGCCGCCGACGCCCCGTCCACCGAGGCCGACATGCCCACCCGCCGGGAGAAGTCCAGCGCGGCCAGCGCCGCCGCCCGTGACCCCTCGGACAGCAGCGTGTACCCCGAGACGTGCAGGTGCGCGCCGGGGACGAACAGGTCGTGCGGCAGGTCGTCGGGGGCCAGCGCGGCATTGGCGCCGGGATCGGACAGCATCGTCCGCTCGCCCTTGTGGGTCACCATGACGACACAGGTCCCGGTGGGCCGTTCCGGGTCCATCACCAGCCGCGCGTCAACGCCATAGCCCATCAGTTCCATGTCCCGGTTCCGGCCCGCGATGTCGGCGCCGCGGCGCCCGACGAACGCGACGTCGGCCCCGTCGGCGGCGAGCCACGCGGCGATGTTCGCGCCGGAACCGCCGCCATGGGTGGTAACCCTCGCCGGCGTGTCGCTGCCGCGCGCCAGGGGCAGCGACGCGTGGGCGACGGTGTCCGTCATCAAATCGCCAATGACAACGATGCGGGCCATAGTCGTCATCACCTCATCATCGGAATTATCGGGAGGTGAGCCGCCGATGCCCGGCAACAGCGCAGGGGGCGGCGGACATGAAACCTGATCGGGGACTCCAAGGTATCCGTATCCCCGCGGTGGCGGCCACCGCGTCAGGGGCAGGTTATCAAAGTGGTAAAGAAAGCACGAAAGGCTGATGCCCGGCCCGGCCGGCCGCCGGCGGGTACGCCTCAGCCCAGGAACGACAGCCGGACCTGCCGGTCCGGATTGTCCACGTTGACGTCGACGAGGGCGACGGACTGCCATGTGCCCAGCGCGAGCCGGCCGCCGAGCACCGGGATGGTGGCATACGGCGCGACGAACGCCGGCAGCACGTGCGACCGGCCGTGCCCGCGCGATCCGTGCGCGTGCCGCCAGCGGTCGTCGGCCGGCAGCAGGTCCGCCAGTGCCGCGAGCAGGTCGGCGTCGCTGCCCGCGCCAAGCTCGAGCAGCGCCACGCCCGCCGTGGCGTGCGGGACGAATATGTGCAGCAGCCCATCGCCGCCGCCCGAAGCCGACCTGGCGAACTCGGCGCACTCGCCGGTGATGTCCCGCACGGTCTCCCGCCCGCCGGTGTGCACCCGGATGATCTCGCTCTTCATGTTTGCGGATCATAGGCGCCCGTCCCGCGAACCTTGAGGCTGGCGCCGCAGTATCCGGCCCGGCGAGGTGAGCACCGTGTCCTTACCAGGCCCAGACCTGGTCCAGGATGGGCAGGTGGGCGTCACCATCGCGGCCATCGCGGCGGTGACGCACCGGGCGGACCCCGCGTACTCGCTAGCCTTCCGGAAGAGCGGCCTTAGCGACTGAGGGAGCGCGCATGACGGAGACCCCTGGCACGACCGGTACCCGGCTCCGGCTGGCTCGGCAGGCGCGCGGGTTCTCCCAGCAGCAGCTCGCGGGCATGGCCGGGGTCAGCCGGCAGGCGGTGTCGGCCGTGGAGTCCGGGCATTCGGACCCTTCCCTGCGCGTCGCGCTGGCCCTCGCCCGGGCGCTGGGGATGACGGTGGAGGAGCTGTTCGGCCCGGGTGAGCTGGCGCAGCCGGTGCCGGCCGTGCCGGTGGCGCCGCTGGCGGGCGACCTGGTGCGGGTGGCGCTCGCCCCGGTCGGCGACCAGTTCGTCGCGCTCCCGCTGCGCGGTGACGCGGCGGCCGGC
>DATGLH010000031.1:0-51904 GCA_035294225.1 Trebonia sp. | reverse complement strand
TCCGGGCCGTGTGGCTGGCCGACTGGCTGAGCGCCGCGGTCACCGGATACGCGTCCGAACGGACGACGCCGCTGGCCGCCTCGCTGCTGCACTGCGCCGCCCGCGGCCAGGCGGCGGCTGAGGTCGCCGCGGTGCTGCACGGCGTGGCCGGGGAAGACCCGGTAGAACCCGCCGCGCGCCGGCTGCTCACCGCCAGGCCGGCCGCCGCGGCGGGCACCGCCGACCTGGCCTGGGGGATCGTGGCCGGCTGCCGCGCCGCACAGGCGCTGTCCGTATCCTGAACCGCATGACGATCCCGATCACGGGTACCCAGTACGAGATCGAGGCCGGGGACTACCGCGCCATCGTGACCGAGCTAGGCGCGGGCCTGCGGGAACTGACCCGCGGTGCAGTGCCGCTGGTCACCGGCTACGACGCCGATCAGCTCCCGCCGCACGGCGCCGGGCAGCTGCTGGCCCCGTGGCCGAACCGGGTCGACGGGGGCCGCTACCTTTTCGACGGCGCCGAATACCACCTCGCGCTCTCCGAGCCCGACCGCGGCAACGCGATCCACGGCCTGACCCGCTGGATGCCGTGGACCCGCATAACGCACGGCCGTAGCGAGGTGACGCTGCGCAGCCTCCCCCACGGACAGCAGGGGTACCCCTTCGCCGTGCAGGTTGACGTGACCTACCGGCTGGACGCCGAATCGGGGCTGCACGTCACCGTCCGCGCCGTCAACGAGGGCAGCCGTCCGGCCCCCTGGGGCACGGGCCAGCACCCGTATCTCACCGTGGCGGCGCCGGCAGTGGACGACTGCGAGCTGACGCTGCCCGCTGACCGCTGGCTGCCCGTGGACGAGCGCGGCATCCCGTCCGGCGCGCCGCAGGACGTAACCGGGACCGAGTTCGACTTCCGCGCCGCCCGCAGGCTCGGCGGGACCCGGCTCGACCACGCGTTCACCGGCCTGCGCCGCGAGCCGGACGGCCTGGCCTGGGTCCGCTTGTCGGCGGGCGGCGCCGGCACCGCACTCTGGGCGGACGCGGGCTACCGCTGGCTACAGGTCTTCACCGGCGACCCGCTTGAGCCGGCACTCCGCCGTACGGCGCTGGCCGTCGAGCCGATGACGTGCCCGCCGAACGCGTTCGTGAGCGGCGAGGACCTGCTCGTGCTGCGGCCGGGGGAGAGCGCTGGCTGCCAGTGGGGAGTCAGGAGCTTCGTTCCGGACGAAGGGCGGTGACCGCCCGGACCCGGGCCAGGTCTTCCAGCGTGTCCACGTCGTCGGGGCTTCCCGTGTCCCCGCACTCGACGAGCGTGACGAGCTCGGGATGGGCCCGCAGGAACGGGCGCGCGCCGGTGTCCCCGGCGGCGAGCCCCGTCACGGCGGCCCAGTGCCGGCGGGCGATGAGCACGGGGTTGCGCGGCTTCCCGTCATATGCGGCGACCGCGACGCTCGCGCCATCCCGGTAGGCGGCGATGAGCCTGCGCACTGCCTCGGCCCCGACGAGCGGCTGGTCCGCCAGCGCGATGACCGCCGCCTCGGCGCCGGCCGCCGAGGACGCGCGGAGGCCGGCCGCCAGCGAGGATCCCATGCCCGATCGCCAGCGCGGGTTGTGCACGACGCGCGCCCCGGGGATCGTGACCGGCGCGGCTCCCGTCACCACCAGCACCGGGTCGGCGCCGCCCGCGCGCAGCAGCGTGACGCCGCGCTCGGCGAGCGTCTGCCCGCCCAGTTTCACGAGCGCCTTAGCCTGGCCGAGGCGGGAGCCCTCCCCCGCTGCCAGCAGGATCCCCGCAACAGATGACTCCACCGACTCCACGCCCCTACGGTACGCGAGCCCGGCCGTGCCGGCGGGTTGCGCTCAGCGAGTGCTGCCCGCCACGCATCTGCTCGCGTTCACGATCACGACGTCCGTGCTCATCGTTGTTCCCGGGCCAAGCGTGCTGTTCACCGTCAGCCGCGCGGTCGCGCTCGGCCGCGCTGCCGGGGTGGCCACCGTGACGGGCAATGCGGCCGGCGCGTTCGCGCAGGTGGTGGCGGTGGCGTTCGGTATCGGGCCGCCGGTGGAGCGGCCTGTCGCGGTATTCACGGTGCTCAGGATTCACGGTGCTCAGGCTGGCCGGGGCCGTACCTGGTGTTCCTCTGGAACCTCTGGGCGGCACCGGCGGCCTGGTCATGATCGGCATCGGCGCGCGCCTCGCCCTCACCGGCCGGAGGGACTAGCGGCCGGAGGGACTAGCGGCCGGCCCGGGGACGGCGCGGAGCGGCTCTCAGAGCACGCTGACCCCGCCAGTAACAGACCTACCGCTGCGGTTCATGATCCTGTAAGACTTTTGCACCTATTCCGGTTTTTTTCTTCCTCATGAAGGATTTTTCGGTTCGCAGGGCCCGTCGCCGGCCACGGGATGGGTACGGCAGGGGCATAAGGGGCTTGCGTGACTCCAGAGAAGGACCGTGCCCGGAGCAAGCTGGCCGGAGATGCCTGACCCCGCGCCGGGGCCCGCGCCGCCTTGCGCCGGAGCCCGCGCCGCCTTGCGCCGGGGCCCGCGCCGCCTTGCGCCGGAGCCCACGGCACCCCGCGTCCAGGGGCCACGGCACCCCGCGTCCAGGGGCGGCGGCACTCCGCGCCGGGGGCGGCGGCGCTGCGAGTGGCGTTACGCGGGCGCCGTTTCGTGGTGGATCTCGTGGTGGATGCGGCCCCCGGTGTCGGTGAGGGCGCGGCCGGTGCCGCCCCAGCGGAGCTGGATGAGCTCGGCCGCGATGGAGACCGCGGTCTCCTCAGGGGTGCGGGCACCGAGGTCGAGGCCGATCGGCGAGCGGAGCCGGGAGAGCTCGGCCTCGGTCACGCCGACCGCGCGCAGCCGTTCCAGCCGGTCCTCGTGCGTGCGCCGGGAGCCCATCGCGCCGATGTACCCGGCCGGGGTGCGCAGCGCCACCTCCAGGACCGGCACGTCGAACTTGGGGTCGTGGGTAAGCACGCAGATCACCGTCCGCGCGTCTACCTCGACCCCGGCCAGGAACCGGTGCGGCCAGTCGACCACCACCTGGTCCGCGTCCGGGAACCGGGACCGGGTGGCGAAGACCGGGCGGGCATCGCACACCGTCACGTGGTAGCCGAGGAACTTGCCGATCCGCGCGACGGCGGCCGCGAAGTCGATCGCCCCGAACACCAGCATCCGCGGCGGCGGCGCGAACGAGTTCACGAACACGCCCAGCTCGTCGCCGCGCCGTTCGCCGTGCTCGCCGTAGCGGCGGATGCCGGTCAGGCCCTGGGCGAGCATGCCGCGCACGTCATCGTCGGCCGCGGAGTCCAGCCGGTCACCGGACCCCAGGCTGCCGGTGCTCGGACGCGCGGGATCGCCCCAGATCACCCGCCGCGCGCCGATCTTGCCGGGGCCGGAGATCACCGTGGCCACCGCCACCGGCTCACCCCGGTCCACCGCCGCGGCGATCTCCCCCAGCTCGGGGAAGGTGTGCCTGCTCACCGGCTCGACGAAGATGTCCAGGATGCCGCCGCAGGTCAGGCCGACGGCGAACGCGTCGTCGTCGCTGACGCCGTAGGTCTGCAGCACCGGTTCCCCGGTAGCGGTCACCTCGGCGGCAAGCTCGTAGACGGCGCCCTCCACGCAGCCGCCGGACACGCTGCCGGTCACCTCGCCGCCGGGCGCCACCGCCAGCGCCGCACCCGGGTCGCGCGGGGCGCTGCGGAACGTGCGGACCACGGTGGCCAGGCCGAACGTCTCGCCTTCCTCCCACCACTTGGTGATCGTGTTCAGGATGTCACGCACTGCCCCACCTCGAGGTTCCGACCGTCTTCACACAACGCTACGCGCGGGGACGCTATGCCCGCCATACCCGCGCGCCGCCCGGCTATTCGACGATCTTGGAGATCGGGATCTCCAGGATGTCCTGCGCGCCCGCTGCCTTGAGCGCCGGAATGAGCGTGTTGACGCCGCGCTTGGGCACCACGGTCTCGACCGCGTTCATGCCGCCGGAGGCCAGCGTGGTGACCGTCGGGGAGGACATCGCGGGCAGCATCTGCGAGACGGCCGCGAGCTTGTCCGCGGGCACGTTGAGCTTGAGCAGCACGTTTCCCCGCGCCTGGATGGCGCCGCGCAGCAGCAGCGCGATGTCCTCCATCGCGGCCCGCTTCTCCGCGTCGGCGTAGGACGGCGGGCAGGCGACCAGTTCGGTGTAGCTGGTCAGCAGCGTCTGGAGGATGCGCAGCCCGTTCTTGCGCAGGGACGAGCCGGTCTCGGTGAGGTCGACGATCGCGTCCACGATGTCCGGCACCTTGGCCTCGGTCGCACCGTACGACGGCACGACCATGGCGCTGACCCCGTGCTCGGCCAGGAACCGCCTGGTCAGCGAGGGGAACTCGGTGGAGATCCGGATGCCCTCCGGCAGGTCGGCGACCGTCTTCCAGGGAGCGTTCTCCGGCACCGCGAGCACCACCCGCACCGGGCTGGACGTGGCCTTGGAGTACTGCAACTCACCGAGCGAGACCACCTCCGCCCCGGTCTCGGTGATCCAGTCGCGGCCGGTGATGCCGATGTCGAACAGCCCGCGCTCCAGGTAGGACGGGATCTCCTGGGGGCGCAGGAACCGCACCCGGTCGATCCTCGGGTCGTCGATCGAGGCGTGGTAGTCACGGTCCGAGGACCGCCGCACGGTCAGGTCCGCGGCGTCGAACAGCTCCAGGGTGGCTTTTTCGAGGGAACCCTTGGGAAGGACGAGTGACAGCATGAGGGAGTTTCTCTTTCTCATTCCGAACGGGCGGTTGCGGCTGTTACAGCAGCAAGCGCCGCGTTAACCCCGGACAAGCGCGTGGAAGCACACGTCTTCCACCGGATCAGGAACTCGGGGTAACGCGGCGCCGTTAATGTCGCGGCGTCTCGTTCGGTCGTTGACCGCAGCGGATCGAGCGCAGCAGGAGCGCGGTGTCGAGCGCTGCCACGACCGCCTCCCATCCCTTGTCCTCGCTGCTGTCCGGCAGCCCGCAGCGATCGCGGGCCTCGGCCACGGTGTTACACGTTAGCACGCCGTTGCCGACGGGCGTCCCCGAGTCCAGGGCCACCCGCGTCAGCCCGGCGGTCACCGCGTCGCAGACGTACTCGAAGTGCGGCGTCCCGCCGCGGATCACCGCGCCGAGGCAGGCCACCGCGTCGTAGTGCCTGGCCAGCTCCTGGGCCACGACGGGAAGCTCCACCGCGCCGGCCACCCGCACCACGAGCAGGTCCTCGACGCCGCAGGCCTTCGCGGCCGCGGCGGCCCGGTCCACCAGGGAATCGGTGACCTCCGCGTGCCACCGCGTGCCCGCGATGGCGAGCGTCAGGCCCGCGGCGTTCACGGCGCCCAGTTCCGGCCGCCCTTGTCCGCTCATCCGGCTCGCTCTCCCGGGACGGGAACAATCGCTGCGGGGGGAACCGCGTGCCCGTTCGGGATGGCCTGCTGCCCGCGGGGGGAGGACATTCCCGCATGGGGGGCTCCCGCCCCCCATGCCCCCTGGCCCCCTGCGCCCGGCAGGCGGCCGCGGGGGGATGCCCCCGCCGTACCCGGCATGTTCTCGATCTGATGACCCAGGCGATCCCGTTTAGCCGTCAGGTACCGCAGGTTGTGCGGCGTCGCCAGCGGCGGCAGCGGCACGCGGGTCACGCTGAAGCCGTGCCGCGCCAGCGCCGCCACCTTCGCCGGGTTGTTGGTCAGCAGCTGGACCGAGCGCGCGCCGAGGTCGGCGAGCAGCTGGGCCGCCACCGAATACTCGCGGGCGTCCACCGGCAGCCCGAGCTCGATGTTCGCGTCCACCGTGTCGGCGCCGGCGTCCTGGAGCTCGTAGGCCTGCAACTTGCTGAGCAGCCCGATGCCGCGGCCCTCATGGCCCCTCAGGTAGAGCACGACGCCGCGGCCCCGGTCGGCGATCTTGGCCATCGCGGCGTCGAGCTGGGCGCCGCAGTCGCAGCGCTGGGAGCCGAAGACGTCGCCGGTGAGGCATTCGGAGTGGACCCGGGTCAGCACCTGCTCGCCGTCGCCGATGTCGCCGAGGACGAGCGCGAGGTGTTCGGCGTTGTCGATGTCGCTGCGGTACCCGTAGGCGGCCCAGCGGCCGTGGGAGTTCGGTAGCTGGGTCTGCGCGACGCGGGTGACCAGCCGCTCGGTGCGGCGCCGGTGGTCGATGAGCTGCTCGATGGAGATCAGCGCGAGGCCGTGGGAGTCGGCGAACTCGCGCAGCCTCGGCAGCCGCATCATCGTGCCGTCCTCGTTGACGATCTCGCACACCACGCCGGCCGGCGGCAGCCCGGCCAGCCTGGCCAGGTCGACGGCGGCCTCGGTGTGCCCGCGCCTGCGCAGCACGCCGCCCTCGGCGTAGCGGAGCGGGAACACGTGCCCGGGGCGCACCAGGTCGTCGTGGTGAGCCGACGGGCTGGCGAGCAACTGTATCGTCCTGGCGCGGTCGGCCGCGGAGATGCCGGTGGTGATGCCGTGCCGCGCGTCCACGCTGACCGTGAACGCGGTGCCGTGGTGCTCCTGGTTCTGGCTTGTCATCTGCGGCAGGCAGAGGCGGTCCAGGTCCGCCCCGAGCATCGGAACGCAGATCAGGCCCCTGGCGTGGCGGATCGTGAAGGCGAGCAGTTCGGGGGTGGCCTTGGACGCGGCGAAGACGAGATCCCCCTCGTTCTCCCGGTCGGCGTCGTCCACGACCACCACCGGGCGGCCGGCCGCGATGTCCGCGACCGCGCGGGCGACGTCGTCCAGCGGCACGGCGCCCGCCGGCTCCGCCATCGGACCGGTCATCAGGCCGGCCGCCGGGTCGGCCAGCGGATCGGGCAGCGGATCGGGCAGCGCGGTCACCTGGCGCCTCCAGTCAGCTTCTCCACGTACTTCGCGATCACGTCGACCTCCAGGTTGACCACGTCGCCCGGCTGTTTGACGCCGAGCGTGGTGCGCTTGAGCGTCTCGGGGATGAGGCTCACCTCGAACCAGTCCTCACCGATGCCCGACACCGTCAGGCTGATGCCGTCGACGGCGACGGAGCCCTTGTGCACGACGTATCGGGCCAGGCCCGGCGGGAGGCAGACGCGGACGACCTCCCAGCGCTCCCGCGGCTCGCGGCTGACGATCGTGGCGGTGCCGTCGACGTGGCCCTGGACGAGGTGGCCGCCGAGCCGGCCGCCGAGGCGGGCCGGGCGTTCGAGGTTGACCTTCGCGCCGGGCGCGAGGCCGGCGAGGCTGGACCGGCTGAGCGTCTCCCCCGTGACGTCGGCGGTGAACCCGCAGGGCGCTCCGGGCGGCCCCGGCGGCGTGCCGTCTCCGGCAGCCCGGCTGAGGACCAGGCCGGTGACGGTGAGGCAGACGCCGTTGACCGCGATGGAGTCGCCGGGACTCGTGTCCTGGGTAACCGTGGTGCTGCGGATGAGGATCCGGGCGGAGCCGCCCGCGTGCTCTATCGCCTCGACCTCGCCGAGGTCCTCCACGATGCCGGTGAACATCCGCGCCCTCCTCCGGTCCGTAGCCCCGGGGGACGCGGTGCTGGGCGGGTTGCCCGTGCCCTCGCGGCCGCCGCCTCGCGCTGTCGCGCGGCGGGTAGCCGCGGGGCGCGGTCAGCCATGACCGGCCGCGCGCGTGCTGCCTCCCATCCGGACTTTGACCGTCGGTACCGGAATTCCACCGGATCAGCCGGCCGCGGGTGCGGCCAGGTCGCGGACTTTCACCGCCGGTTCGGAGTTTCACCGACCCCGGAGCACGCTCTTCTGTCAGGTAACCAGTGTGCCACACGAGATATTCCGGGGACTATCCGGTCACCCCGCGGCCGGCCGGGCGGAAACGACGGACGCCGAAGTTCAGGCCGGCGAAACCGCCGGCCGCCCGGGAACCGTCTAAGGAGTGTCCCGAGAAACGAGGCACTCACATGATCACACCGATCACGCTGCTCTTGCGATGGCGGGCCGGGTCGGCCGGGCGGGCCGGGCCGGCCGGGCGGGCCGCGCTGCGCGCGGCGGTTCCGCTGGCGGCGGCGGCCGCGCTGGCCGCCGGATGCGGCACGGCGAGCACGTCACGGCCCGGCGGGTCCGCCGCGAGCTCCCGGCCGGCGCCCGCCGGCACCGCGGTCCCGGCGGGCGCGCCTTCCGCTGTGCCGACCACGGCCGGCGGCCCGGTCACGCCCGGCCAGCCTCCCTGCGCCGGGTGGCCGGCGCAGGTGGCGCACGGCCCGCTGCCCGCGTCGTTCGTCCCCGCGGCGGTGATCCGCTGCGTGACGAGCTACCAGACGATCCCCGGCAAGGGCGAGTGGCTGACCGCGACCCTGGAGCGCGCGGACAGGAACCTGGGGCCGCTGGTCGCGGCGCTGCGGCAGCCCCCCGCGCGGACGATGCCGGACACGCCGTGCCCCGAGATCGCCATGCTGCCGCCGCAGTTCGTGCTGATCAGCGGGGACGGGAGGAAGATCATGCCACGGCTGCCGGCGAGCCGGTGCGGCCTGGTGGACCGGCAGGTGCTCACGGCGCTTTCCGCTCTCCCCTGGCAGCGGGTCTCGGTGCGCCTGGTCTCGCAGGTGCGGACCCAGCAGGAGGTGGCGAGCGGCTGCGCCCCGCAGGCCCGCGACCCGTTCGCGACGTACGGCCCGCTCCGTCCGTCGCCTGGCGGGCCGGTGTTCGGCGCGCCCCCGGCGTCGCTGCGGATCTGCGTGTACAGCGCGGCGGGCGCGCCGCGGTTCCTCCGGGCGGCGACGGTGACCGGAGCCGCCGAGAGCCAGCTGATCAGGGGCCTGTCCGGCGCCGGGCACGCCACCGTCTGCTCGCTGCCGCGCCCGATGTTCGCCGTCGTCGGGGGGGCGGGCGGTCCCACGGTCTACGTGGAGCTTGGCGGGTGCCACCGCGTACTGCGCTACCAGCCGGAACCGGGCGGGCTGACGGGACTGTCGATGGGCCAGGCGACCCCGCAGGCGGTGGCGACGATCGAGTCGGTCACGCGGCCCTGACCGGCCGGAGTCCGTACCATACGGTTCGTGGCGGTACGCGCGGTTATCTTCGACTGGGGCGGCACGCTGACCCCGTGGCACACGATCGATCAGGACGCGCTGTGGCTGGAGGTATGCGCGCTGCACTTCCCCGCCGGCCAGGCGGCCCGGATCGCCGGGGCGATCCGGGCCGCCGAGGCCGCGCTGTGGCGGCAGTGCGAGACGGCGCAGCAAAGCGCGACGCTTGAGCATGTCTTCGCCCGCGCGGGGGTGGCCGCGGACGAGGAGTTCCTGGCCACGTACTTCCGCACGTGGGACCCGCACACCTACACCGACCCGGACGCGGCGCCGCTGCTGCGCGAGCTGCGCGCCCGGGGCATCCGGGTGGGCGTGCTGTCCAACACCATGTGGCCGCGCAGCGCGCACGAGCTGGTGTTCCGCAGGGACGGCGTGCTTGACCTCATCGACGGCGCGGTGTACAGCAGCGAGATCCCCTGGACCAAGCCGCACCCGGAGTCCTTCCGCGCCGCGATGGCCGCGGTCGGGGTGACCGACCCCGCGTCGTGCGTCTTCGTCGGCGACCGGCCGTATGACGACATCTACGGCGCCAAGCGCGCCGGGATGCGCGCGGTGCTCATCCCGCACAGCGAGGTGCCGCCGCACGACGGCGCGGTCCCGGACGCGGTGATCAGCCGTCTCGCCGAGCTCACCGCCCACCTGGACGCGTGGTAGCGCGGCGCCGGCCGCGGCGGGGCGGCAGCGTCCTGGTGCGGCTCACGGTCAGTCGCCCCGGCCCGGCGGGCAGGTGACCGCCTGCCCGCCGGCACGACGGCCGCGGCCGCGGGCGGCCAGGGCCACGGGTTCTGACGGGCACCGCCCCGGTGCCGCCCGCTTCACATGAAAGCACCGAAAACCACGGTATCCACGGGGATTGAACGGCTACGGTAAGCGCATGAGCGACACCGAAATCGCCGCATCCGTTGTGGCGGGCGATCCCGGCGGGCTCACCAAGGCCTATGACAGGCACGCAGACGCCCTCTTCAGCTACTGCCGGTCGATGCTGCGCGAGCCGGCCGACGCCGCCGGCGTGGTGCGGGACACGTTCGTCATCGCCGCCGCCAGGCTGTCCGGACTGCGCGAACCCGAACGGCTGCGCGCCTGGCTGTTCGCTGTCGCGCGCAACGAGTGCCTGCGCAAGCCGCGGCCCGGGAAGGCCGCGCCGCCGCCCGGGGACGGCGGCGGCCGCCCCGGTCAGCCCGGTCAGCCGGCGGACGCCGCCGGCGCCGCCGAACCCCCCGGCCGGCCGGGGGACGCCGCCGGCGCCGCCGAGCCCGCCGCGGCGCTCGCCCTGATCCGCGCCGCCGCCGACGGCCTCGATGACGATGAACGCGACATCATCATCCAGCTGTGGCACGGCCTGACCGTCCCCGAGGTCGCCGCGGTGCTCGGGGTCTCCCGCGACCACGCGTACTCGCTGTTCTCCAAGGCCCGCGACCAGCTCGTGGCCTCCGTGGGGGTGCTCCTGGTAAGCCGCTCGGGCCGCCGCGACTGCCCGGCCCTCGGCGCGTCGCTGCGCGACTGGGACGGCCGCATGACCGCGCCGCTGCGCAAGCGGGTCGGCCGGCATATCGGCAAGTGCCCGGTGTGTTCGGACCGGCGGCAGCGGGAACTGCGCCCCATGCTGCTCAGCCTGTCACCGAGCGCGCTGGCCGGCATGGCGGCCGCGCCAGAGGCCGCCGCCCCCGGCGGGCTGCGAGCCGAGGTGCTGCGCATGGCCACCGGCACGGACCCGGACGCGGCGGCGTACCGGGCGGCCCTGGGCAGCGGCCACCGCCCGTTCGGTGAAGACGGGTTTCCGAGACAGCCCCGCGTGAGTCACCTGGGGCCGCTGCGCATGCCGCGCGCCAGGCTGGCCGCGGCGGCGGGCACGGGCACGGCGGCGATCGCGGTGGCGGCGGTCGCGGCGCTGCCGATAGCCGGGCTGCACCACTCCGGGTCCGCCGGCGGCTCGCCGGCGACCGGGTCGCCCGGCGCCCCGGGGGCAAGCGCGGGGCCGCCGGCCACGCGGCCCGGCGCCGCCCGGCACGCCGGCACCGCGCAGCCGGCGCCCGGGGCCAGCTCCGGGGGGCGGCTCCCGTCGCGGGCTGCCCGCACGGCGCCGTCCGGCGGCGCCCGGGCGGCCTCGCCCGCCGCGGGGACGTCAGCGCCGTCCCGGCCGACCCCGGCGCTCCGGGCGACCTCCGGTGCGCCCAGCCAGTCCGCGCCGGGCACCCTCACCGTCACGCCGACCAGCGTCATGGCGACACCGACGGGGTCGATCACGCTGACGGCGGACGGCGGCCCCGTGGCCTGGTCCATCTCCGAGCCGGCCGGCCTCACCGGGTCGGTGAACGTCACGCCGTCGTCGGGCACGCTGGCCGCGGGCCAGAGCGTTACCGTGACGATCACCGCAAGCGGGCTCGCGTCGGCCGGTGAGCGGCTGACGGTCAACCCTGGCGGCCAGACGGTAACCGTCGTGCTCGGCCTGGGCTGACGGGCGTGGCTACCGGGCCCAGCCGGCGCCCCGCGTCGCCCGCTCGGCCTGCTCGCGCAGCGCTTGCACCGCCCGGGCCGGGTCGTCGGCGCCGTACACCGCCGACCCGGCGACGAACACGTCCGCGCCTGCCTCCGCGCACCGCTCGATGGTCTGCGCGCTCACCCCGCCGTCGACCTGGAGCCAGACCTCTTTGCCGTGCGCGCTGACCATGTCACGGGCGCGGCGGAGCTTGGGCAGCACCAGGTCGAGGAACTGCTGCCCGCCGAACCCCGGTTCGACCGTCATCAGCAGCAGCATGTCCAGTTCGGGAAGCAGGTCTTCGTACGGCTCGACCGGCGTGCCCGGGTTGAGGGCCAGCCCGGCGCGCGCCCCGGCGGCGCGCACCGCGCGGAGCGTGCGGACCGGCGCCCTGGCCGCCTCGGCGTGGATGGTCACGTTGCCCGCCCCCGCCTCGGCGTAGGCCGCCGCGTGCCGGTCCGGGTCCTCGATCATCAGATGGCAGTCCAGCGGCAGCGCGGCATGCTTGAGCAGCGCTTCCACGACGGGCAGGCCGAGGGTGAGGTTGGGCACGAAGTGGTTGTCCATCACGTCGACGTGCAGCCAGTCGGCCACGCCGGAGACCGCGGCGGCCTCGTCGGCGAGCCGGGCGAAGTCCGCGGACAGGATGCTGGGCGAGATCTGAACGGCCATGTCAGCACCGAGTGTAGGGCGCGGTTCGCGGGACCTGTTCGCCGGCTCCGGAATGTCGCACCATCTCGTTACGATTCAGCACTGAGTTTCGAATACTTTCGGCATTGGAGGTTTTCCGTGCAAACCGAGCTGCTCGACCGGGTGCGCAAGCTGCTGGCCAAGGCCGAGGACGACGGGGTGACGCCGCACGAGGCGGAGGCGCTGACCGCGAAGGCAGCCGAGCTGATGGCCCGCTACGGGATTGACCGGGCGCTGCTCGGGGCGCTGCGCCCGGAGACCGACCGGCCCGCCGACCGCGTCTTCGACCTGGAAAACCCGTGGGCCGCCGTCAAGGCGCACCTGCTGGCCGGGCTGGCGTCCGCCCTGCGCTGCCAGTGCATCCTGCTGAACCGGCGCGAGCCCGGCAGCCGGGTGCACGTGTTCGGCTACGCCTCCGATCTGGAGCGGGCCGACATCCTGTTCACCTCGCTGCTCGTCCAGATGGCCCGCGCGCTCGCCGCGCAGCCAGTTCCGGCTTATGGCGGCGGGGCGAAGGCCTGGCGGCGGTCGTGGATGCTCGGCTACTGCTCCGCGGTCGTCAGCCGGGTGCGCGCCGCCGAGGAGGCAGCCGCCGCCGCGGCGGGGGCCTCGCCCGCCGGGGCGGGCGGCGGGCCGCCGGCGGCGCTGGTGCTCGCCGACCGGGCCATGACCGTCCGCCGCCAGGCCGAGCAGGCATACCCCCGCACCCGCAGGACCCGCGTCACCTACACCGG
The DNA here is from genome assembly GCA_035294225.1 of Trebonia sp. Taxonomy (GTDB): domain Bacteria; phylum Actinomycetota; class Actinomycetes; order Streptosporangiales; family Streptosporangiaceae; genus Trebonia. Next base: position 38,993 of record DATGLH010000031.1, on the reverse strand, counting down.
GAACGGCTACGCCGCCGGCTACCGCGAAGGCCAGAAGGCCGACATCGGCGGGGCGAAGCTGCGGTCGCGTCCGGCCGGGGCGCTTCGCCGGTGACCCGTCACGCGCGGCGGCGGCCTCGGGCCGTCCGGAACGGGCGCGCGGGCCGGCCGCGCCGGCCTCCTGCCGCCTGCTACCCGGTTCCGGCGGCGGCCGGTTTATCGGTTCTCCCGAAATCCGCGCGCCCAGAACCGGGCGGACGCGCATAGTCGCACGGAAGGCGCGCGGGTAGCGTTGCGGACCATGGAACACGTCAGACTGGGCCGGAGCGGCCTGCAAGTGTCACGGCTATGCCTGGGAACGATGACGTTCGGGCTGCAAAGCGACGAGGCGACCGCGTTTGCCATCATGGACCGGGCGGCCGAGGCCGGGGTCGACTTCCTCGACTCCTCCGACGCGTACCCCCTCGGCGGGGACCTGGCCAGCCGGGGGCGCACCGAGGAGATCATCGGCCGCTGGCTGCGCGGCAAGCGGGACCGTTTCATCATCGCCACCAAGTGCTTCGCGCCGGTCGGCCCGGCCCCGTTCGACGCCGGCAACTCCCGCAAGCACATCATGTCCGCCGTGGAGGGCTCGCTGCGCCGTCTGCAAACCGATTACATCGACCTGTACCAGCTGCACGGGTACGATCCGAACACGCCGATCGACGAGACCCTCGGCGCCCTCGACGACCTGGTGCACCAGGGCAAGGTCCGCTACATCGGCTGTTCCAACTTCCTGACCTACCAGCTGGTCCGGGCGATCGGCCGCAGCGAGACGCTGCGGCTCGCCAGGTTCGACTCGGTGCAGCCGCGGTACAACCTGCTGTTCCGCCAGATTGAGCGGGAGATGCTCCCGTTCTGCGCGGAAGAGGGCGTCGGCGTGATCCCTTACAACCCGATCGCGGGCGGCCTGCTGTCGGGCAAGCACAGCCGCGGCGCTCCGCCGCCCGAGGGAAGCCGGTTCACGCTTGGCTGGGCCGGCTCGATATACCAGGAGCGGTACTGGAACGAGCGGGCGTTCGACACGGTGGAGGAGCTGCGCAAGCTCGCCGGCCAGGCCGGAGTCAGCCTCGTCACGCTGTCCGTGGCCTGGGTGCTGGCCGGCAAGGCGGTCACGGCGCCCATCATCGGCGCCAGCCGCCCCGAACAGCTCGATGACAGCCTGGCCGCCGCGAGCTACGCGCTCGACCCCGGCCTGAAACAGCGGCTGGACGAGCTCACGCACGAGTACCGGCTGGGAGACGCCCCGCGCTAGCGGCGGCGGAGAAGGGCGATGAAGATGGCGTCGGTACCGTGGCGGTGCGGCCAGAGCTGGGCGAACAGCGGGCTCGGCGAGCGGGCATCCGGCACGTCCGAGAGCACCGCGGGAGCGTCCAGGATCTGCGTGCCCGGCGTGGCGGCGGCCACGGCGGTTACCACGTCGCGGGTTTCCGCCGGGACCGGGGAGCAGGTCACGTAGCCGACGACGCCGCCGGGGCGGCAGGCCCCCAAGGCGGCGCGGAGCAGGGCTCGCTGGAGCCCGGCCAGCGCGGGCAGGTCGGATTCGGACTTGCGCCAGCGGGCTTCGGGGCGGCGGCGGAGGGCCCCCACCCCCGAGCAGGGCACGTCGGCGAGCACCCGGTCGAACCCGCCGTCGCGCCACGGCGGGCGCTGCCCGTCCGCGACGACGACGGCAGCGCGGCCGGCCGGGGACGGCACGGCGGCGGCCTTCCCGGCGCGGCCGAGCGCCGCCGCGACCAGGGCCGCCCGGTGGGGGCGGATGTCGGCCGCGGCCAGGCGCGCGCCCGCGGCCGCGGCCAGGCCGTACAGCAGCCGCGCCTTGCCGCCCGGGCCCGCGCACATGTCGAGCCAGGCCCGCTGGCCGCCGTCCGCGGGGGCGCGGGCCAGCGCGATCGCCGCGAGCTGGCTCCCCTCGTCCTGCACGGCCGCCTTGCCGCCGGCGACCAGGGCGGCGGGATCGCCGCCGGACAGCGTGAAACCGTACGGTGACCAGCGGGCCGGCTCCGCGCCGTCCGGCATGACCTCCTCCCGGCCGGGGCCGCCGGGAAACGTGGCCATGGTGACCCGGGGCCGGTCGTTCCCCGCGGCGAGCGCCGCCGCCAGCTCGGACGCGGCGGACGGCCCCAGCGCCTCCCGGTACGCCGCCACGATCCACCGCGGGTAGCTGTAGCGCACCGCCAGGTAGCCGTCGGGATCGGACTCCGGGTCGGGGGCCACGATCGCGAGCCACGCGGCGAGATCCCTGGTGGACACCCGGCGGAGAACCGCGTTGACGTACCCGGACGCGCGCCGGCCCGCCACCGCCTTGGCCAGGTCCACCGAGGTCGCGACCGCCGCGTGGGCGCCGACCCGGGTGGCGAGCAGCTGGTGCGCGCCCAGCCTGAGCACGTGCAGCACCGGCGGGTCGAGCTTGTCCAGCGGGCGGTCGCTGCATGCGGCGAGCACCGCGTCGTAGCTGCCAAGGCCGCGCAGCGTGCCGTACGCCAGCTCGGTCGCCAGCGCCGCGTCCCGGCCGGCGACGGACCGCTCGGCTAGCAGCTTCGGCAGCAGCAGGTTGGCGTACGCCTCACGGGCGCAGGTGGCGGACAGCACGTCGTAGGCGGTGCGGCGCGGAAGGTCCGCGGCGCGGCCCGGGCCAGGGCGGCGGCCCGGGCCGGCCGGGCGGCCGGCCGTCCCATGGCCCCGGCGGCCGCCTCGCTGAGCGGCCACGGTCAGCCGAAGCCCAGCCGTGCGGCCGGGCCGGCGCGCAGGCCGCGCGCCCAGTCGGCAGCGGCCATGCGGCGCCTGCCGGGCGGCTGGACGTCGCCGAGGCGCACCGGGCGGGAGCCGGTGCCGGCGTACACCGCGGCGCGTTCGATCCGCAATTCCCCGGGCGCGAGACCGCCGGGAACGCCCGGCGTGCCCGGGCCGGCCGGCGTCACCGGCCACAGCTTCATCCGGCCCCCCTCGAACTCTGTCCACGCGCCCGGATCGGGCGTGCAGGCCCGGATCACCCGGTCGATCAGGTGAGCGGGCAGCTTCCAGTCCACCCGCGCGTCCGCCGGGGTGAGCTTGGGCGCGAAGCTGACGCCCTCGGCGGGCTGCGGCACCGGCCGCAACGTCCCGTCCTCGATCCCGTCCAGGGTGGCGACGAGCAGCCGGGCACCGGATTGACCGAGCCGCTCCAGCAGGTCGCCCGTGGTGTCGGTCGGGCGCACCGGCTCGGTCACCACCCCGTAGACCGGCCCGGCGTCGAGCTCTGCGACGATCTTGAACGTGGTGGCGCCGGTGACGTCGTCTCCGTGCAAGATCGCGTGGTGCACGGGGGCGGCGCCGCGCCAGGCGGGGAGCACCGAAAAGTGCAGGTTCACCCAGCCGTGCCGCGGGATATCCAGTGCGGCCCGCGGCAGCAGGGCGCCGTAGGCGGTGACGGGACAGCAGTCCGGCGCGATCTCCCGCAGCCGGCCGAGGAACCACGGCTCGCCCGGCCGCCGCGGCGTGAGCACCTCAAGCCCCTCCGCGCGGGCCAGCGCGGCGACCGGGGACGGCTCAAGGCGGCGGCCGCGCCCGGCCGGCGCGTCCGGCCTGGTGACGACCGCCGCGACGGTGTGCCGCGACGCCAGCACCGCACGCAGCGCGGTCACCGCGACCGCCGGGGTCCCGGCGAAGACCAGCCGCACCGATGGGCCGCCCTTCAGGAGATCCGCTGCGTCGGGTGCGGCGAGACCCTGATCTCCGGGACGGGCTCCCCGGACCACTCCGCTTCCCTGATGGCCTTCATCGCGAGCTTGCGCTGCCCGGGGTCCAGCCGGTCGATGAACAAGATGCCGTCCAGGTGGTCGGTCTCATGCTGCACGCAGCGGGCGAGGAGCTCGGTGCCCTCGATCGTCACCGGATCGCCGTACATGTTGAACCCGGTGGCCACGGCCCGCGGCGCGCGCGGCGTCGGGAACTGCAAGCCGGGCAGCGACAGGCAGCCCTCGTCGTCGGTCTCCTCCTCGCCGGACAGGGCGAGCACCGGGTTCACCAGGTGGCCCGGCTCATCGTCCACGTGGTAGGCGAATACCCTCAGGCTGACGCCGATCTGCGGCGCGGCGAGCCCCACGCCCGGCGCGTCCAGCATCGTCTCGGTGAGGTCCCGGACGAGGTTGCGCAGCTCAAGGTCGAAGTCGACCACCGGCTCGGCCGGGGTGCGCAGCACCGGGTCGCCGAACAGCCGGATAGGCCTGAGCAACGGATAATCCTCCCGCGTCGCGAGTCGCCCGCCGGACCGGCAGGCGCGTGTTCGCCTAAAGTCTATCGGCGGCCTAGATCACCTCGGCCGGGTCGAGCTGCACCCGGACGCCGCCGCCCTCCTTGCGCGCGCTGCGGGCCGCCTGCGCCGCGTGCAGGGCGCGGGCCAGCGCGGCCCCCCGCGACCGCGGCGCCCGGACCAGCGCGCGCACGTGCCCGGGTTCGTCACCAGGGGGGCCGCCGCGTTCGACGGGGACGGGGCCGAGCACCTCAAAACCCGGCGCGACGCCGGACAGCAGGCTCGCCACCGCGGGCGCGGAACCGGTCACGGCCGCCATGCGGACCGCGGGCGGGAAACCGAGCTCGCAGCGGTCGGCGAGCTCGCGTTCGGAAAAGCCGACGGGGTCCCAGCGAATCAGCGCTTGCACGGCGGGAAGCGCGGCATCGCCGTGCACCAGGACCGTCCCCCCGGCTCGCACCAGGGCCGCGGCGGCCAGCCAGCGCCGCAGCGCTTCCTCGCCCGCGCGCAGGCTGGGGCGGCTGAGCAGCGCCCAGCCGTCGAGCAGCAGGGCGGCGGCGTACCGGCCGAGCGGCTCCGCGCCGGGGGTCGCGATCACCAGCGCGGGCCGGTCCGGGACCGCGGCGATCACCGATTCGCCCCCGGAGGTGCGGACCTGGACGCCGGGAAACGCCCGGCCCAGTTCCTCGGCGGTGCGCGCCGCGCCGGTGACGATCGCGCGGATGCTGCCGTGGCCGCAGCGGGGGCAGGCCCATCCGGCGGCCAGCGCGCCGCACCACCGGCAGTCCGGCACCTCGTCCGCCCCGGTCAGCCGCAGCGGCCCGCCGCACTGGGCGCACCGGGCCTGGGCACGGCACCGTTCGCACGCGATCGCGGCCAGATACCCCCGGCGCGGCACCTGGACAAGCACCGGTCCCTGCGCGAGGGCGGCACGCGCGGTGCGCAGCGCCAGGCTCGGCAGCCGGGCGGTAACCGCCGCCTCGTCCCTGGCCAGTTCGGCATCGTCGGCGGCGGGCCGTACCCGCGGCGCGGCCTTGCGGAGCGTCGCGCGATCGGGTTCCAGTGAGCGGGCCCAGCCGGAATCCACCAGCTGCGCTAGCTCGGCGGTGCGGGCGAACCCCCCGATCAGGGCGGCGGCCCCGGCCCGGTGCGCGCGCAGCGCGAGCACCTCCCTGGCGTTGGGGTACGGCGCGCGCGGCTCGGCGTGCAGGTCGTCACCGTCGTCCCACAGCACGACCAGTCCCAGGTCGCGGACTGGCGCGAACATCGCCGCGCGGGTCCCCGCCACGATCGGCGCCTCCCCGCGCAGCGCTGCCAGCCAGCGCCGGTACCGCTGCGCGGGGCCGAGGTCGGCGCTGAGCGTGACGTAGGCGGCGCCGGTCCCCGCCAGCGCCTCATCGACCCGGGCCAGGTCGCGCGCGTCCGGGACCACGATCACGGTGCCGCGGCCCGCGCTCGCGCACGTGACGGCGGCGCGCGCGATCTCTTCCGGCCAGGCGGCCCCCGGCATGGCGGTCCACGCCGCGCGGGCCGGGCGCCCGGCGGCGAGCGCGTCGAGGAACGCCCGGCCCGCGGGGTAGCGGTCCCAGGGGCCGGGGCCGGGCCGCGGCGGCGCGTCCGGGATGACGCCGGGCGGGGCGGCTTCGGTCCCGGCGTGCCGGTGCGGGACCGCCAGCCGCAGCACGTCGGCGAGCGTGCCCGCGTACCGGTCGGCGACGGCGCGCGCCAGCCCGGCGATCTCCGGGGTCAGCACCGGCTCCGGCGACACGACCCGCTCCAGGTACGCCAGCCGCCCTTGGTGCTCGCTGCCTTCCGCCCGCTCTAGGATGAAGCCGTCGGTCAGCTGTCCCGAGAACCTGACCCGGACCCGTGCCCCGGGGCGGGCCTGTGCCGCGAGCCGTTCGGGCACGAGGTAATCGAACGGCCGGTCCAGATGGGCCAGCGGGATGTCCACCGCGATCCTCGCCACCGGCTTGTCCGCCGCCGGGGCGAGAACCCGCGGGCCTTTCGGCCGCCTTGCCGCCCTGGCCGGCCGTGTGCTTTCCGGCGGACCCGCGGCCGGCCGCGGGTCCGGCGTGCCGTCGTCCTGCGTATCCGCCACGGTCCCGTCCTACCAGAACTCGGGGGGCGCGCAGGCCGGCGGCCCGCACGCGGGGCTCGGCGCCGTCCGCGCGGGGCTACGGCGCGAAGGGATCAGGGCCGCCGGGATACGGACACCGGGATATGGGTATGAGGCGCGGGGACGCGGGCGCCGGGGTGCGGGCGGGGCATGGGAGGCGGGGCGCCTCCCGGGGAGGGTGCGAGGGCCGGGGGCGGGGAGGCGGGACGCCTCCCCGCCGGGTACGGGGACGCGCGGCCCCCGCTGGGGGTCACCGGGGGCCTTGCCCCCGGTGACTAACGGGGTAATCGGCTCGCGTCAGCTGATCAGGTCGTCGAATTCGCCAGCACGCAGCGCGCTGATCATCGCCCGGACCGCGCCGGCCGGGTAGACCAGCGCTGCGCCCTGCGGGTCGCGCGAGTTGCGCATCGCGACCGTCGCGGAGTCGAGGCGCGCGAGTTCCACGCAGGCCCCCTGCGAGTTGCTGCGCTGGCTCTTCCGCCATGCCGCGCCTTCGAGCTGCGCGGCAGAGATCCCGTTGTAAATGTCCTGCATCGTTTCTCGTCTCCTGACGCATTGACTCGGTCCGCTGACCAGCGCTGTGGTGCAGCGGCCCAGCGCGCTGGGGTCAGCCGCGACCGTCGCGGCTGACCGCTGTCGATCCTTCAGGTCCCCCGGCCTTACGACAGCGAGCTTATCGCATGCACGTGCATCCGCAAGGTATTTCGCACTCTCAAACGCATACGCATCTGCACAATCTTTTGGTGCAGGCAGTTCCCCTATGCAGTCCCCTATGCAGCTTTGCGCCGGCGGCCATCGCGGGCCCCGGCCACGGGAAGCGATGCGCCCGGCCCGCTTTTCCGCTACCCGCGGTTAACGATGCGACACATGCGGTCCCGCGCTACGATGATCACCACGCGGTAAGCGGATAATGTCGCTCCGTAGCTAATATGCATTATCGCCGCGTTCGCTCAGGCAGCCCCAGCAGGCTGATGCCGCCTGCCCGCGGCCGCGGCGGGCGCGGGGCATCCCCGCGGGGTCACAGGGGCACCGCGCGGGGCACGCTGGCGGTCTGCGGCCCGCGGGTGGCCGGCCCTCCGGGCCGGGCGGGCTACAGGCCAGCCGCGGCGCGCAGTTCCGCCGCCCGGCCGGTACGCTCCCAGGAAAAGTCCGGCTCGGTCCGGCCGAAGTGGCCATAGGCCGCCGTCTGCGAGTAGATCGGGCGGAGCAGGTCGAGGCTGGCGATGATCGCCCGCGGCCGCAGGTCGAAGACCTCTGCGATCGCGTCCTGAATGCGCTCCACCGGCATCTTCTCGGTGCCGAAGCACTCGACGAAGAGGCCCACCGGCTTGGCCTTGCCGATGGCGTACGCCACCTGCGCCTCGCACCGGTCGGCCAGCCCCGCGGCCACCACGTTCTTGGCGACCCAGCGCATCGCGTACGCGGCGCTGCGGTCCACCTTCGACGGGTCCTTGCCGGAGAAGGCGCCGCCGCCGTGCCGGGCCATACCGCCGTAGGTGTCGATGATGATCTTGCGGCCGGTGAGACCCGCGTCGCCCATCGGGCCGCCGACCTCGAACCGTCCAGTCGGGTTGACCAGCAGCCGGTACCCGGCCGTGTCGATCTCGAACCCGGAGATCACCGGCTCGACCACGTAGTCCTTGATGTCCGGGGCGAGCAGTTCCTTGAGGTTGATGTCCGGCGCGTGCTGGGTGGAGACCACCACGGTGTCCAGGCGCACCGGCTGGTCCCCGGCGTACTCCACGGTCACCTGCGTCTTGCCGTCCGGCCGCAGGTAGGGCACGGTACCCGAGCGGCGCACTTCCGACAGCCGCCGGGCCAGCTTGTGGGCCATCATGATCGGCAGCGGCATCAGTTCCGGGGTCTCCCGGCAGGCGTAGCCGAACATCAGCCCCTGGTCGCCGGCGCCCTGCCGGTCGTACTCGTCGACGCCCTCGCCTTCCCGGTACTCGAACGCGTCCGTCACGCCCTGAGCGATGTCCGGCGATTGCGAGCCGATGGACACCGATACACCGCAGGACGCCCCGTCATAGCCCTTGGCCGACGAGTCATAGCCGATGTGCAGGATCTTCTCGCGTATTATGCCGGGTATGTCTACGTAGGTCTTGGTGGTGACCTCGCCGGCGACGTGTACCTGGCCGGTGGTGATGAGCGTCTCTACCGCGACCCGGCTGCCAGGGTCATCCTTGATCATCGCATCGAGGATGGCGTCGCTGATCTGGTCGGCCATCTTGTCCGGATGACCTTCCGTAACCGACTCCGAGGTAAACAGCCGACGGGCCACATCGTCTCCATCCGTAAGCCAACTGACCTGGCAGAGTTTAGCCGGACGGAGCGGTCAAGGGGGCGGGCCACTAACTTCAGGCGCGCTGCCGCGAGGCTCAGCACAACGTTCGCCAGCCCCTCCTTGGACCGGCGCGGGATCGGCGTCGTCGTGCCGTCCGCGCTCAGCACCACGGCCTCGTTGTCGGCGCTGCCGAACCCCTGCCCGTTGCCGACCGGGTTGACGACGAGCAGGTCGCACCCCTTGCGTGCCAGCTTGGCCCGGGCGGCGTCCAGGTCGGGGTCGGTTTCCGCCGCGAACCCGACGATCACCTGGCCCGCCGGGCCGCGCGCTTCCCGCTGGGCCGCCAGGCCGGCGAGGATGTCCGGGTTCTCGGCGAGGACGATCGGATCCGGCACCCGGCCGTCCTTCTTGATCTTCCGCCCGCTCCGCGTCGCGGGGCGGAAGTCCGCGACCGCCGCGGTCATCACCACCACGTCCGCCGTCGCGGCCTCGGCGAGCATCGCCGCGTGCATGTCCCGGGCCGAGACCACCCGGACAAGCTTCGCCCCGGCGGGGTCGGGCAGCTCGACGTTCGCGGCGACCACCGTCACATCGGCGCCCTGGGCGACCGCCGACCTGGCGAACGCGTAGCCCTGCCTGCCCGTCGACCAGTTGCCGAGGAACCGCACGGGGTCGAGTTCCTCACGGGTCCCGCCCGCGGAGACGAGCACGCGGCGGCCTGCCAGGCTGGGCCTGGTACCGGGCCGGCCGCCGGGGGCCGCGGCGGTGGCGGGCGCGGAGGAGCCGGCGTCCGTTCGGAATGAAAGGACCGATTCGGCCAGCGCGAACAGCTCGCCCGGCTCCGGCAGCCGTCCCTTCCCGCTGTCCGGGCCGGTCAGGCGGCCCACGGCGGGCTCGATGACGACCGCGCCGCGCTCGCGCAGCGTCGCCACGTTGTGCCGGGTGGCGGGATGCTCCCACATCTCGGTGTGCATCGCGGGGGCGTACACGACCGGGCAGCGGGCGGTCAGCAGCGTCGCGGTGAGCAGGTCCTGGGCCGTGCCCGCGACGGCGCGCGCCAGCACGTCCGCGGTCGCCGGCACGACCAGCACCAGGTCGGCCGTCTGGCCGAGCCGGACATGGGGCACCCCGGCGACGTCGCTCCACACGTCCGTGGTGACCGGCTCCCCGGACAGCGCCGCCCAGGTCGCCTCCCCCACGAAGCGAAGCGCGTCGGGAGTGGGGACCACGCGCACCCGGTGCCCTGCCTCCGTCAGCAGGCGCAGCAGCTCACAGGCCTTGTACGCGGCGATCCCCGCGCCGACACCGAGGATGACTCGCGGCATCGCGGCCGGCTCAGGGCTCGGGAGAGTCCACCCTCAGCAGCCGCTCACGGATCTCGCGCAGCGCGATGGACAGCGGCTTCTCCTGGACGCGGGTCTCGACCAGCGGGCCGACGTACTCAAGCAGCCCCTCGCCGAGCTGCGAGTAGTAAGCGTTGATCTGGCGCGCGCGCTTCGCGGCCATGATCACGAGCTGGTACTTGCTGTCAACGACCTCCAGGAGATCGTCGATCGGCGGGTTGATGATGCCGTCTGCGGCCGGGGTCCCTGCCACGTGTCGCCTTCCTCATCGATAGTTGCTAATCAACGCTACCAGCCGCCGGCAAACCTCCTCGACGGAAGTGTTCACCAGCGTCTCGTCGAACTCGCCCGCGGCGGCGAGCTCTTCCCTCGCCACCCGGAGGCGCCGTTCGATGACCTCGGGAGGCTCGGTGCCGCGGCCGGTCAGCCTGCGGACCAGTTCCTCCCACGATGGCGGCATGAGGAACACGAGGAGGGCGTCGTCCTTCATGGCCCGGCGGACCTGCCGCGCTCCCGCCAGGTCGATCTCAAGCAAGGCCGGCAGGCCCTGCTCAAGCCTTCGCTGTACCGGTTCCCGCGGCGTGCCGTATTTGTTCCCGGCGAACTCGGCCCACTCCAAAAGTTCTCCGGCAGCCGCCATACGGTCAAACTCGCGGTCATCCACAAAGTAATATTCCCGCCCGTTCACTTCTCCCGGCCGCGGCTTTCGGGTAGTGACGGAAACGGAAATCCAGATCTCCGGGCGGCAGCGGCGGAGTTCGGCGACGACTGTGCTCTTCCCGACCCCGGAGGGTCCGGAGAGCACAGTCAGCCGCGAATTCCCGCGGGCCGCGGGCGCGGCGGCGCCGCGAGGCGACGCCCCCCTCGCCCTCGCGGCCACCGCCTCGTGCGCCTTACCGCCGGGCGGGACGGCCATGCCCCCGCGCCCGTGCCGGCCGCCCGCCGAGCCGGCCGCGTGCCTTAGATGTCGGCACCGAACTCCTGCTCAAGCGCGGCGCGCTGGTTCGCGCCCAGACCGCGGACCCGGCGGGACTCCGCGATGCCGAGCCGCTCCATGATCTGCTTCGCGCGGACCTTGCCAACGCCAGGCAGCGACTCGAGGAGGGCGGAAACCTTCATCTTGCCAATCACGTCGTCGGTCGCTCCGTCCTTGATGACCTCGGACAGGGTCACCGCACCGCGCTTGAGGCGATTCTTCACCTCAGCGCGTTCCTTGCGCGCTATCGCGGCCTTCTGCAAGGCATCGGCGCGCTGCTGGGGAGTGAGAGGAGGAAGAGCCACTCGGGGTCACCTCGGGTTTCGTCGTAAAAGGTTGGACGGGAGGGGAAACTAGCGAGTCAAGCACCCTTTCGGCAACGCGAACCTCCGTTTATGTCATCACAAATTTAAATATATTACTCTACACGTACGTTTCGTTACTATGCGTAGCCGTCAGCAGGTCCCGCGCCCTGACGCGGTCTCGTGGCGTGATAGCCGCAAGGTCCCGGCCGTCTCCCGAGACGCTGTCTCGTCTGCCGCAAAATACGTTCTTTGCCCCTTTTCGAGTGCGTGCCGCGCGCGGCGCCGGCAAGGCACCGTACGGTTGGCCGCGGTCCCCGTACCGGAGGGCGGAGCTTCGCCCCCGCGGGCCGGCCGCCCGGGCGCGGGCGGCCGCCGCCTGTGCCGCCCGGGCGCGGGTGAGCCAGGCGCCGGTCCCGCGCCACGCCGACGCGTTAACCATACACGCAGGGGGGAAGTCCTGAGATACCACCGCAAAGACGCCCGCCGGCATCGGCGTGGCCGGGAGCGCCCCCGCGGCGCCGGGCATCCTCGCAGCCGCCGCGCGCGGCGAACGCGCCGCCGAGCCTCTTCCGCACGACATATGTGATTTGTGGGGTGCGTTGGCCGTTTTTTCCATAACCGAGGATGTTCCGCGCTTGCTTTGTCCCGGACGGACATTTTACCCACCGCAGCGCTTCCATCACAGTACCGGGCCACGAATAATCGCAGGTCGGGTTTGACGCGCCGAACATACCTGCGGCTGCCGCCGACAGCTTGTGATGCCAGAGTGACTGCATTCCGTTTTGCCGCCCCGGAGAGGCGCCCTATTTCCTGCCCCCGCCTTCCGGCACGGTCACCGGCTATGCGCGCTACGGGGCCGGGACGGCGCGGCGGAGGGAGGCGGCGACCGCGGCGGCGGCCGCGCCCGGGTCAGGCGCCCCGGTGATGGGGCGGCCGATGACGAGCAGGTCCGCCCCCGCCCGGATGGCTTCCTCCGGCGTCGCCACCCGCGCCTGGTCGTGCAGGTCGCTGCCGGCCGGCCGGACGCCGGGGGTGATCAGCGTGACGTCCGGGCCGACCTCCGCCCGGACGGCGGCGACCTCGTGCGGAGAGCAGACGAGCCCGCGGGCGCCGGACGACACCGCGAGCACCGCCATCCGCCGGACCATATCGCCGACCGGGCCGGGAACGCCGAGCAGCGACAGGTCGTGGTCGCCGAGCGAGGTGAGCACGGTCACCGCGGCCACGCACGTCCCTGGCGCCGACTCCACGGCGGCGCGGACGACGTCCGCGCCGCCGGCCGCGTGCACCGTCAGGAACTCCGGGCGCAGCCGGGACACGGCGCGCGCGGCGCCGGCCACCGTCGCGGGGATGTCGTGCAGCTTCAGGTCGAGGAAGACCTCGACCCCGCTCGCCCCGCGCACCGTGGCCACGACATCCGGGCCGTAACGCAGGTACAGTTCCAGGCCGATCTTGACCGTCGACACGTGCGGCGTCACGAGCGCCGCCCAGCGGGCCGCGGTATCCAAGTCCGGCGCGTCCAGCGCCACGGCAACTGGTGCTGGCCTTTGCACGCCAGTCTCCTCTCTCCGGGACTGCCCGGATCTGTCCGGCGGGATCGCTCTTCCTGGGCGGGGCTGCCATTCGCGCGTTCACGCGCACGCGGGCCCCTTAGCCCTCGTGCCGGCCTGCGTCCTTCGCGGGCCCCGTGATCAGTTCATAACACCCACCTGCGGCGGTCCGCGGCGTACCCGGCGGGCTGATGGGCGCGGCCCACGACGTCTGCCACCCGGTCCACCCCCCGGGCCACGAGCTCTTCCTCGAGTTCCCGCTGGATCCGCGAGCACGCCGAGGGATCGTGGAACAGCACGCTCCCGACCGCCACCAGGCAGGCGCCCGCCAGCAGCAGTTCCAGGGCATCGCGCCCGGTCCGTACCCCGCCGGCCCCGATGATCGGCACATCCGGCAGGGCCTCGCGGACCTGCCACACGCAGCGCACCGCGACCGGCCGGACCGCGGGCCCGGACAGCCCGCCGGACAGCCCGGCGAGCGCGGGCCGGAAGGTAACCGGGTCGATCGCCATCCCCGGGAGGGTGTTGATCATGGACAGGCCGTCCGCGCCAGCGGACACGCAGGCCTTAGCCACCGCCACGATGTCGGTGACCTCCGGGGACAGCTTCGCGAAGACCGGGATGTCGTATCTCGCGCTGCCGCGCACCGCCGCCACCACCTGGCCGGCGGCGGCGGCGTCCAGGGCGAACGGCCGTCCCGCCGCCGCCGCGTCCGGGCAGCCGAGGTTCACCTCGATCGCGGTCACCCCGGCCGCGTCGGACAGCCGCGAGGCCAGCTCGCCGTATTCGCGGGCGGTGTGGCCCGCGATGTTCACGAAGGCGCGCGCGCCCCGGGACAGCAGCCACGGCAGGTCCCGTTGCAGGAACCCGTCGATGCCGGGCCCTTGCATGCCGCAGGACGACAGCAGGCCGCTGGGCGTCTCGGCGAAGCGGGGCGCCGGGTTCCCCGCCCGCGGCTCGATCGTGACCGACTTGGTGATCACCGCGCCGATCCGCGCGATGTCGGTGAACTGGGCCAGTTCCCGGCCCGCGCCGGCGCACCCGGCGGCGGTGAGGACCGGGCTCGGCAAGTCCAGGTGGCCGATCCGGGTCCGCAGGTCAGCCGGCATGCGAGCGCTCCCCTGCCGCACCGGGGACGCCGGGCGCGCCGGGCGCCCCGGGCCGCGGCTTCCAGCCGGGCGCGCCGAGCGCGTCGAACGGGATGGTTCCCACGTCGTCCCAGCGCACCAGGTCGCCGCGGAAGACCGGCCCGTCCACGCACGCCCGCACCATCCGGGTGATCCCGTCGTTGCCCGCGACGGGCAGGACGCAGCCCATGCACAGTCCCGTCCCGCAGGTCATCGCGGGCTCCGCGACCAGCGCCTGCACCGGGATGCCGTACCGCCCGGCCAGCGAGCACACCGCCCGCAGCACGCCGAGCGGGGCGGACGCGTAGATCACGTCGGTGCGCGCCTGCTGCACCACGGTCGGCAGCATGTCGACGACGGAGCCGCGGCTCCCCATCGAGCCGTCCGCCGTGGTGACCACGGCCGAACGCCCGGTGCGCCGCGCGGTCAGCGCCCCGAACACCCGGTCCGCGCTCTCCGCGCCGAGCAGGTAGTCGGTGGGGCAGCCGCGGTCGCCGAGCCGGGCCGCCAGGGCGAACAGCGGCGCCGCCCCGGGGCCGACGCCGAGCAGCAGGCACGAGGCGGGGTCGCGGGGCACCGGGAACGGCCGTCCCAGCGGACCGACCACGTCGAGGACATCGCGCGACCGGCAGTCGGCGAGCCACTGGGTGCCCGGCTCCCGGGGCAGGAAGACGAACTCGACGGTGCCGCCGTGGTCCGGCCGCACGTCGTGGACCGAGAACGTCCGCCGGGCGAGCATGGCCGACTGCGGGCCGCCGACCGCGACGGCGACGAACTGGCCCGGGCGGAACCTGGTGGCGATCGCGGGAGCGACGACGGTCATGGCCACGTACGCGTCGACCCGGCGCACCGTGAGCACCGTCCCGCGCACCTGAACCGGTGCCACCCCGCCCTCCCGATCGTGTTGCGCCATCCCGGCCGCCCCATACCCAACGCGCTCAGCCGCGGAGCCAGGCGGCGTGTTCCTGGAGTGAACGGACGCCCACCTCGCCGCGGATGATGGCCTCGATGCCCTGCACCGCGGCCGCCAGGCCGGCCACGGTGGTCACGCACGGCACGCCCCGGCGGACCGCCGCGGTCCGGATCTCGTAGCCGTCGAGGCGCACCGAGGCCGACGCCGCGGAGACGCTGCCGAAGGGCGTGTTCACGATCAGGTCTACCTCACCGTCCAGGATGCGCGTGACGACGGTCGGCTCGCCGTCCGGCCCGGCGCCGTCGCTGTGCTTGCGCACGATCTTGGCACGAACGCCGTTCCTGCGCAGTACCTCCGCGGTACCGCGCGTCGCCCAGATCTCGAATCCCAGGTCGGCCAGCCGCTTGACCGGGAAGACCATCGCGCGCTTGTCCCGGTTCGCCACGGACACGAACACCCGGCCCGTGACGGGGAGCGCCCCGTACACCGCCTCCTGGGACTTGGCGTACGCGGTGCCGAACATCTCGTCGATGCCCATCACCTCGCCGGTCGAGCGCATCTCCGGCCCGAGCACGGTGTCCACCCCGGCCCCCGAGGGGTCCCGGAACCGGCCGAACGGCAGCACCGCCTCCTTGACCGCCACGGGGGCGTCGAGCGGCAGCGTCCCGCCGTCCCCCTCGGCGGGCAGCACGCCCGACGAGCGCAGCGAGCCGATCGACGCGCCCAGCATCACCAGCGCGGCCGCCTTGGCCAGCGGCACCGCGGTCGCCTTGGACACGAACGGCACGGTCCGCGACGCGCGCGGGTTGGCCTCGAGCACATGCAGCACCCCGGCGGCCAGCGCGTACTGCACGTTCAGCAGGCCGCGCACCCCGACGCCGCGGGCGATCTTCTCCGTGGCGTCGCGGATCGCGGCGATGTCGGCGCGGCCGAGCGTGATCGGCGGCAGCGCGCACGCCGAGTCGCCGGAGTGGATCCCGGCCTCCTCGATGTGCTCCATCACCCCGCCCAGGTACAGCTGCTCGCCGTCGTAGAGCGCGTCCACGTCGACCTCGATCGCATCGTCGAGGAACCGGTCGATGAGCACCGGGTGCTCCGGCGAGGCGGTCGTGGCGCGGTCGACGTAGGCCCGCAGCGTCGCCTCGTCGTAGACGATCTCCATCCCGCGCCCGCCGAGCACGTACGACGGCCGCACCAGCACCGGGTAGCCGATCTCCCCCGCCGCCGCGGCCGCCTCGCCGGCGGACAGCGCCACCTCGCCGCGCGGCGCGGTCAGCCCCGCCTCGGCCAGCACCGAGGCGAACGCCCCGCGGTCTTCCGCGAGATGGATCGCCTCCGGCGGCGTGCCCACGATCGGCACCCCGGCCGCCTGCAGCGCACGCGCCAGGCCGAGCGGCGTCTGCCCGCCGAGCTGCACGATCACGCCCGCGACCGGCCCGGACGCCTGTTCGGCGTGCACCACTTCGAGCACGTCCTCCAGCGTCAGCGGCTCGAAGTACAGCCGGGAGGAGGTGTCGTAGTCGGTGGACACCGTCTCGGGGTTGCAGTTG
This sequence comes from Trebonia sp., assembly GCA_035294225.1. Lineage (GTDB taxonomy): Bacteria > Actinomycetota > Actinomycetes > Streptosporangiales > Streptosporangiaceae > Trebonia. The sequence goes on along the minus strand of DATGLH010000031.1, from coordinate 22,574 downwards.
ACCATGACGGTCTCGTATCCGGCGTCGCGCAGCGCGAACGACGCGTGCACGCAGGCGTAGTCGAACTCGATGCCCTGGCCGATCCGGTTGGGACCGCTGCCCAGGATGATCACCTTGGGCCGGTCGCCGGCGGGCACCTCGTTGCCCTCGTCGTAGGTCGAGTACAGGTAAGGGGTGCGCGCCGCGAACTCGGCGGCGCAGGTGTCGACCGCGTGGTAGACCGGCCGTACCCCGAGCGCGTGCCGCAGCGCGCGCACCTGGTCCGCGCGCAGGCCGCGGATCTCGGCGATCGCCGCGTCGGAGAACCCGGCGGCTTTCGCCAGCCGGAAGAGGCTGGTGTCGAGCTCGGAGGCAGCCGCGATCGTTCGGGATATCTCCGCGATGTGAGCCAGCTGGTCGACGAACCATGGATCGATGCCGGTCGCCGCCGCCACCTCGGCTGCCCCCGCCCCGGCGCGCAGCGCTTGCAGCATGGTGTTCAGGCGGCCGTCGTGCGGGGTGCGGCAGCGGTCCAGCAGCCCCGCCGCGTCCGCTTCCGGTTCGCCGAACCGGAACGGGCCGTTGCCGCTCTCCAGGCTCCGCTGTGCCTTCTGCAGCGCCTCGGCGAACGAGCGGCCGATCGCCATCGCCTCGCCGACGGACTTCATGTGGGTGGTCAGCGCCGGGTCGGCGCCGGGGAACTTCTCGAACGCGAACCTCGGGATCTTGACGACCACGTAGTCGAGGGCGGGCTCGAAGCTCGCGGGCGTCTGCCCGGTGATGTCGTTCGGGATCTCGTCCAGGGTGTAGCCGATCGCGAGCTTGGTGGCGATCTTCGCGATCGGGAAGCCGGTGGCCTTGGAGGCGAGGGCGCTGGAGCGGGAGACGCGGGGGTTCATCTCGATGACGACCATGCGGCCGGTCCCCGGGTCGACGGCGAACTGGATGTTGCAGCCGCCGGTGTCGACGCCGACCGCGCGGATGATGCTTATGGCCGTGTCCCGCATCCGCTGGTACTCGCGGTCGGTGAGCGTCATCGCGGGCGCGACCGTGACGGAGTCGCCGGTGTGCACGCCCATCGGGTCGACGTTCTCGATCGAGCAGACGATCACCACGTTGTCGCGGGCGTCGCGCATCAGCTCGAGCTCGAACTCCTTCCAGCCGATGATCGACTCCTCCAGCAGCACCTCGGTGGTGGGGCTGGCGTCCAGCCCGGCGCCGGCGATGCGGCGCAGGCCCGCCTCGTCGTAGGCGATGCCCGATCCGGCGCCGCCGAGGGTGAAGGACGGCCGGACGACGACCGGGAGGCCGAGTTCGGCCACGGCGTCCAGGCACTCGCCGATGGTGTGGCAGATCCGGCTCCGCGGGACCTCGGCGCCGAGCCCGGTGACGATCTCCTTGAACCGCTCGCGGTCCTCGCACGCCTCGATCGCGCCGATGTCGGCGCCGATGAGCTCGACGTTGTACTTCTTCAGGATGCCGCTGGCATGCAGGGCGACGGCGGCGTTCAGCGCCGTCTGGCCGCCCAGCGTCGGCAGCAGGGCGTCCGGGCGCTCCCTGGCGATCACCTTCTCCAGGACCTCGGTGGTGATCGGCTCGACGTACGTGGCGTCGGCGAACTCGGGATCCGTCATGATCGTCGCCGGGTTGGAGTTCACCAGGCTGACCCTGATGCCCTCTTGTTTGAGGACCCGGCACGCCTGGGTGCCGGAGTAGTCGAACTCGCAGCCCTGCCCGATCACGATCGGCCCGGACCCGATCACGAGGACGGACCTGAGGTCACCGCGCCGCGGCATTGCTCGCTCCCTTCCCTTCCATGAGGGCGCAGAACTGGTCGAAGTGGTCTGCCGCGTCGTGCGGCCCGGGGGCGGCCTCGGGGTGGTACTGGACGCTGAACGCGGGCTGGCCGAGCAGGCGGATGCCCTCGACCACGCCGTCGTTCAGGTTGACGTGGCTCACCAGGGCCTCGCCGAACGGGGTACCGAAGGGCCGCGCCAGCTCCCGGAGGCCGGCCCCCCGGAGCCCCCCCGCGGGGAGGGACTGCCCGTCCCCCCCTTCCCCCCTGGCCACCGCGGGCGGGGGAGCCGCCCGCTGCCCGGCCCTGCGTGCCTCGCCGGCCGCCGCGTGCGGGGGGACTGCCCGCTCCCCCATGCCCTCCGGCAGCGCGGCCGCGAAACCGTGGTTGTGGCTGGTGATGTAGACGCGGCCGGTGGCCAGGTCCATCACCGGCTGGTTCACGCCGCGGTGCCCGTACCGGAGCTTGTACGTCCGCAGGCCGAGGGCCAGGCTCAGGATCTGGCTGCCGAAGCAGATGCCGAACGTCGGCACCCGCGCCTCGAGCACGCCGCGCATCGCGGCGACCGCGTACCCGGCGGCGGCCGGGTCGCCGGGGCCGTTGCTGAAGAACACGCCGTCGGGGTCGGTCGCGAGGATCTCGGCGGCGGTCACCGTGGCCGGCAGCACGCGGACCTCGATGCCGCGCTCGGCCATGCTCCGCGGGGTGGATGCCTTGATGCCGAGGTCCACCGCGGCGACCCGGAACCTGGTCCTGGTGCCCGGGGGCGGGCTGACCGTGTACGGGCGGGGGGTGGTCACGATCCTCGCCAGGTCGGCGCCGGTCATCCCGGGGCTGGCCAGCACGCGGCCGAGCAGCCGCTCCGGATCGTCCTCGACCGTCGACACGGCCGCGCGCATCGCGCCGTGGTCGCGGATCCGCATGGTCAGCGCGCGGGTGCCCGGCACCGCGATGCCGGGGATGCCCTGGGCGCGCAGTTCCGCGTCCAGGCTGCGGCGGGCCCGCCAGCTCGAGGCGAGCCTGGACGGCTCGCGGACCACATAGCCGCTGACCCAGATCCGGCGCGATTCGGGATCCTCGTCGTTGACGCCGGTGTTCCCGATGTGCGGCGCGGTCATCGCCACGATCTGCCCGCAGTACGACGGGTCGGTCAGCGTCTCCTGGTACCCGGTCATCCCCGTGTTGAAGACCATCTCGCCGAACGCCTCGCCGTAGGCGCCGAAGCCCTCGCCGCGCAGCGTCGTGCCGTCTTCGAGGACCAAGATCGCCTCGGGGCCGCCGTTCGTGGTCATCGCGTCACCTTTCCGTCCAGGACCGTCGCCGCGCCGCGCAGGAACGTGGCGTATACCCGTCCGGGCAGCGCCATCCCGGCGAACGGGCTGTTCCGGCTCTTCGAGGCGTGCGCCGCAGGGTCCACGGCCTCTTCCGGCGCGTCCGGGTCGTACAGCGTCAGGTTCGCGGGGCCGCCGGGTCCGAGCGGCACGCCGTGTCCGGTGAGGCGCCCGATTTCCGCCGGGCGGACCGACATCCGGTCCGCGACACCCGCCCAGTCGAGCAGGCCGGTGTCCACCATCGCCAGCTGGACGACCCGCAGCGCGGTCTCAAGCCCCGTCACGCCGTTCGCGGCGGCCGCCCACTCGGTCTCCTTGGCCTCCACCGGGTGCGGCGCGTGGTCGGTGGCCACGCAGTCGATGGTTCCGTCCGCCAGGCCCTGCCGGAGCGCGCTGACGTCGTCCCGCGTCCGCAGCGGGGGGTTGACCTTGAACACCGGGTCGTATCCCGCGGCGAGGTCGTCGGTGAGCAGCAGGTGGTGGGGTGTTACCTCGGCCGTCACCTGCCAGCCCTTGGACTTGGCCCAGCGGATGATCTCCACCGAGCCGGCCGTCGAGACGTGGCAGACGTGCAGCCTCGAGCCGACATGGGCGGCGAGCAGGCAGTCCCTGGCGATGATCGCCTCCTCGGCTGCCGCCGGCCAGCCGGCCAGGCCGAGCCTGCTGGCGACCTCGCCCTCGTTCAGCTGCGCGCCCTCGGTCAGCCGCGGCTCCTGGGCGTGCTGGGCGATGACGCCGTCGAACGCCTTGACGTATTCGAGTGCCCGCCGCATCAGCAGCGGGTCTGCGACGCAGTTGCCGTCGTCGGAGAAGACCCGCACGGCCGCGGCCGAGTCGGCCATCGCGCCGAGTTCGGCCAGGTGCTTGCCGGCGAGGCCGACGGTGACGGCGCCCACCGGGCGGACGTCGCAGTACCCGGCCTGCCGGCCGAGCCGCCATACCTGCTCGACCACCCCCGCGGTGTCGGCGACCGGTTCGGTGTTGGCCATCGCGTGCACGGCGGTATAGCCGCCGAGCGCGGCGGCCCGGGTGCCGGTCTCCACGGTCTCGGCATCCTCGCGGCCCGGCTCGCGCAGGTGCGTGTGCAGGTCGACCAGGCCCGGCAGCGCCACCAGCCCGGCCGCGTCAAGCACCCGCGCGCCGGGCGCGGACAGGTGCCGGCCGATCTCGGCGATGACCCCGCCCGCCAGGCGGATGTCCGCGACAAGGCCCCCCTGCGGGCCTGCGGGCCCCCCGGCGATGCGCACGCCCCGGATCAGCCACTCCGTGTTCCCGCTGTCGCTGTTCCCGCTGTCGTTCCTGCCGTCCCGGTGCCCGCCGTCGCGCTCGCCCGTGCCGTCCCGCCTGCCGCGCTCGCCCATGCCGTCCCGCTCGCTCACGACGCCGCCCCCGCCCCGCCGAGCATCAGGTAGAGCACGGCCATCCGGACCGTCACGCCGTTGGCCACCTGTGCCACGACCGTCGACCGGGGCGAGTCCGCGACCTCGGCGGCGATCTCCACGCCCCGGTTCATCGGTCCCGGGTGCATGACGATGGCGTGGCCGGGCAGCAGCGCCATCCGCCCGGCATCGAGCCCGTAGCGGCGGCGGTACTCGCGAACGCTGGGGAAGTACGCGGCGGTCATCCGCTCCTGCTGCACGCGCAGCATCATCACCACGTCGGTCTTGGGCAGTTCGGAGTCGAGGTCGTAGCCGGCCCTGCACGGCCAGGTCTCCACCGCGTACGGCATCAAGGTAGGCGGCGCGACCAGCGTCACCTCGGCGCCGAGCGTGCTCAGCAGCAGCACGTTGGACCTGGCCACCCGGCTATGCAGGACGTCGCCGACGATCGTCACCCGCACCCCGTCCAGCCCGTGGCCGCGCCGGGCGGGCGCGGGTCCCGGGCTTCCGGCCGGGGATCCGGCCTGGCTGCCGGGCGCGCCGAGGCACTGCCGTATGGTGAACGCGTCCAGCAGCGCCTGAGTGGGATGCTCGTGCGTGCCGTCGCCCGCGTTCACCACGCTGCCCGTGACCCAGCCGGCCAGCCGGTGGGCGGCGCCAGAGGCGCTGTGCCTGATGACCACGGCGTCCGCGCCCATCGCCTCCAGGGTCAGCGCGGTGTCCTTGAGGCTTTCGCCCTTGGCGACGCTCGACCCCCGCGCGGAGAAATTGATCACGTCCGCGGACAGGCGCTTGGCCGCCGCCTCGAACGAGGTCCTGGTCCGGGTGGAGTCCTCGTAGAAGAGGTTGACCACGGTCATCCCGCGCAGCGTGGGCAGTTTCCTGATCGGCCGCCCGGCGACGCTGGCCAGCTCGGCGGCGGTGTCCAGGATGAGCACCGCCTCATCGCGGCTCAGGTCGGCCGCGGAGATGAGATGCCGCTTCACCGGTCACGCTCGCCGAGCAGCACCGAGTCTTCGCCGTCGGTCTCGGTGAGCAGCACCCGGACCACCTCGCGGTACGCCGTCGGCAGGTTCTTGCCCACGTAGTCGGCGCGGATCGGGAGCTCGCGGTGGCCGCGGTCGACGAGCACGGCGAGCTGTACCGCGCGCGGCCTGCCGAGGTCGTTCAGCGCGTCCAGGGCGGCGCGGATGGTGCGGCCGGAGAACAGCACGTCGTCGACGAGGACGACCGTCTTCCCGTCGACCCCTTCCGGCGGCACCTCGGTCCGTTGCAGCGCCCGCGCGGGGCGCAGCCGCAGGTCGTCCCGGTGCATGGTGACGTCGAGGGAACCGCACGGGACGGGGGCGCCTTCGAACTCGCCGATGCGCGCCGCCAGGCGGCGTGCCAGATGCACCCCGCGGGTGGGGATGCCGAGCAGGACAACCCCCTCGCCGCCGTGCGTCCGCTCCAGGATCTCGTGCGCGATGCGGCTCAGCGCGCGCCGGATTTCCTCGGGGGTCAGCACCGTTTTGCCCGCACTCGCGGCCTTGCCCGCACTCGCGGCCTTGCCCGCACTCGCCGCCGTGCGCTTCAGCTCGTGCTCAGGGCGCATCGCGCGCACCGGTCACGACCTCCTTCCCCGTCTCACGGGACGGTCCTTAAAGGATGTCTATGTGACAACCGTACCAGGGTCATCCCGGCTCATCTTCGCGGGCGCGGGCCGCCGGGACGGCGGGGGTTCCCGTTCCGGGGTAAGATATGATCATAGAAAATGTGATTTAGATCACACATGACGTTCGCTGTCATTACGCTCTGGAAACGGAGGCGATGCACGAGGACCGCCCCGCGCACGCGAAACGCCACGACATCAGGGGTTGTCGCCCGCTGACGGAGGGTACATAACGTTCGGGAGGGCAAGGCCGGTTACTGCACGAGTTCAGCCAGTTTTTGCCATTCGGCTTGACCTTGTGGCTCTCGCCGCCTACCGTCACTGTGCGTAACGATTACCCTAAGCGACGACTGGCCGGGAAACCGAGGAAACATGCCATCTGAGTACGCCAAGACCCTGGGAGCGCGCCTGCGCGCCATCCGCACCCAGCAGGGGCTGTCCCTGCACGGTGTTGAGGAGAAGTCCCGCGGACGGTGGAAGGCCGTGGTTGTCGGTTCGTATGAGCGCGGCGACCGGTCCGTCACCGTTCAGAAGCTCGCCGAACTGGCTGAGTTCTACGGAGTCCCGGTCTCCGAGCTCCTGCCCGGCGACGCCGCTCCGACGCCCATCGCGACCGCGCCCAAGCTCGTCATCGACCTTGAGCGCATGAACCAGCTGCCGAAGGAGAAGGTGGGACCGCTGGCCCGCTACGTCGCCACCATCCAGGCGCAGCGCGGCGACTACAACGGCCGGGTGCTGTCGGTCCGCCATGAGGATCTGCGGTCGCTCGCCGTCATCTACGACAAGTCGCCGGCCGACCTCACGGAGGAGCTCATCAGCTGGGGCGTGCTGGACGCGGACGCGCGCAGCACCGCCATCGAGTCCTTCTGAGACCCGCCGCCCACCCGGCATGGCCCGGCCGTTCGCCGGGTGGGCAGGTCAGCTCGCCGGCCTGAGCGGGAGGGTCGGCTGGCTGTCGACGCCGAGCGCCCGCTCGGCCACCGACAGGAATGTCCCCGCGTCCCGGAGCAGGTCGTCGGCCTCGCGCGCGGTCGCCGCGCGGGGCAGTCCCGCCTCGGCGGCGGCGCGCTTGGCCGCGCTCGCCGCGAAGAACGCCGCCCACTCGGCGAGCGCCGGCTCCACCTGCGGAAGCAGTTCCCACACGCTGCGCGGCCGCCTGCGGCGCCCCCCGGTTCCCGGTTCGCCCCGTGCGGCGACGATCGCCGCCGCCGCGCGCAGCGCGGCCAGGTGCGCGCAGATATACCGGGTACCCGGATCGCTCTCCGCGTCGGCTTCGGCAAGGCCCCGCCGCGCGGTCTGGAGGAGGTTCAGCACCGCCGGGGAAACCCGGTGCCGCGGACCGGCAAGCGCCTGCCGGCTCGCTTGCGCGCGGTGCCCGCTCCTGCCCGTGCCCGGCGAAGGCACCTCGTTGCCAGATCCCGCGCCAGCACGCGCTGGCACTCCGTTGCCTAGCGTCGTCGGCGTGCTGATCATGGTCGTCACTCCTTAGCTATCAGCTGTTAGCCCTCTGCCGCAGCCCGTCCCGTCGGGGAGACCCGGCCGGGCGAAGCGCTTCCCCACGCTCCGCCCGGCCGGCAGCCGGCCGCCAGGGGTCGTAGCGGCCGGAGTCCGCACACATATATTCGAACACAGGTTCGCCGGTGTGTCCAGTCCATTTGCTGACGCGTTCGAAGCTACACGGGGGGTCTGACATTCCGGACGCGCATCCCTCCCGGCCGCGCGACGACCTTGCCGGGGACGGTCTTGCACCGGGCCGCCGGGCTTGGCGCCTGAGTCGCAGTGCCTGGCAGAGGCGGAGCGCGGCCCGGCGGCCTGGGCCAGGACCGGCGATGCCACGCTGGCGCTCACCGCGAGATCACGACGGGCAATCCCCCATAAGCCAACGGTAATGCCAGTAAGCTGGCAGGGATGAGGCCGATGGTCACGTTCAGCGAACTGGGGCCTGCCGAGTTCCGGCCGGCGATCAGGGAGTTCGTCGCGGTGTACAAGGCTGCGATGAACCCGCCAGAACGGATGCTGGCCGGGCGGGAGGCCATCCTCGACCGGCACGCCGCCAACCCCGGCTTCCGCGCGCTGACCGCGGTTGTGGGGGCTCCTCAGGGAACCGTGCTTGCCGGGTTCACCTACGGCTTTCACGGCGCGCCCGGCCAGTGGTGGCACGACGTGGTCGCCGACGCGCTCGCGGTGCCGTCCTACGCCGCCGGAAGGTCCCCGGGACCTTCCGGCGGCCCGCCAGGGGCCAGCGGGACCGCCTGGCTCGACGACTCCTTCGAGGTCGCCGAACTGCACGTGCTGCCGGCCTACCAGGGCATGGGCATCGGGCGCGAACTGCTGCTCCGGCTGGCCTCGGGGCGGCCGGAGCGGACCGCCGTGCTGTCTACCGCCGACGCCGAGTCGCGCGCCCGGCGGCTGTACCGGGGAGTCGGGTTTACCGACCTGCTGACAGGGTTCCGCTTTTCCGGCGGCGAACCGCCTTATGCCGTGATGGGCGCAAAGCTGCCGCTCTGTTCCCCCCCGGGGGCAAAGCCCTCCGGGTAACCCCCCGATGGGGGGACCGCGCGTCCCCCCATCGGCCCCTCGGGGGACCCGCGCATCCCCCCCTCGCTGGACCCGCGGTCCCCTCGTCCCCCCGCGGCCCCGCTCGCCCCCATGCCCAGCCCGAGCAGCTGGTAGATCTCCCGCGTCGCCCGCGACCGGTTAAGCGTGTAGAAGTGCAGGCCGGGAGCGCCCTCGCCGAGCAGCCGGCCGGCCAGCGCGGCGGCGTAGCCGACGCCGATTTCCCGCAGCGCCGCCTTGTCGTCTTTCTCGTCGGCCTTCCGCAGCTCGTCGAGCAGGTCCGGCGGCACCTTGCAGCCGCCGAGCTCCAGCGCCTTCTCGACCACCCGCAGGCTGGTGACCGGCATGATCCCCGGGATGACCGGCACGTCGCACCCCTGCCGGCTGATCCGGTCACGGAGCCTGAGGTAATCCTCGGCGTAGAAGAACATCTGGGTGATCGCGAAATCCGCGCCGGCCCGGCACTTGGCCACGAAATACCTGGTGTCGCTCTCCGCGTCCGGCGAGCGGGGGTGCAGTTCGGGGAACGCCGCCACACCGACGCAGAAGTCGCCCGACGACTTGACGAGCCGGACAAGCTCGTCCGCATGACGCAGGCCCCGCGGGTGCGGGACCCACTCCGCGTTCGGATTGCCGGGCGGGTCGCCCCGCAGCGCGAGGACGTTGCGGACCCCCACGTCAGCGTACGAGCCGATCACATGCCTGAGCTCGGCGACCGAGTGGTTGACGGCGGTGAGATGCCCGACCGGGGTCAGCGACGTCTGTGCCGCGATCTTCCCGGTCACCCGGACCGTCCGGTCCCGCGTGGAACCGCCGGCACCGTACGTCACCGACACGAACGTCGGCTTCAGGGGCTCGAGTTGCCTGATGGCACGCCATAGTTGCTGCTCTTCGAGCTGCGTTTTCGGCGGCATGAACTCGAACGAGAAGGACCGGCCGCCCGCTTTGAGCAGCTCGGAGATCAGCGGGGCACGGGTGGCCCGCTGACGCGGCAGCCGCGGTGCGCCGGCGGCGCGCAGCCGCGGCGCCGCGTCACCCGGTCCCCGGCGGACGAGACGTGGTCGTGGCGGCATGTGGCTAAGCATAACTTGCCGACCGCTTTCCTGTGGTCCCGCCACAACATTTACGGTCGACGCTGCCCGCCTCAGCCGCGCTGACCCGGGTTCAGGCCGCGCTGGACCGCGCTCAGGCGATCGATACCGAGCCGCGTTCAGGCGATCGATACCGAGCCGCGCTCAGGCGATACTGAGCCGCGTTCAGGCGGCCGGTTACTGAGCCGCGTTCAGGCGGCGCCGCACCGCGTCAGGCGCGCCGGGGTCAGAACGCGAGCGCCTGGGCGCGCCGGTTGACCTCGGTGCCCCGGTGCCTGTAAAGCGCCTGGATGGGCGTCCCCGGCAGGGTCTCGTCGGCGGTGAACAGCCAGCGGAGCGCTTCCCCCTCGTTGAACCCGCAGTCGAACAGCACCGTCAGCGTCCCGCAGAGCCCCTTGACGATCGCCGATCCGTCAAGGAACGCCGCCGGTACGGCGCGCTCGCCGTCCGGGCGCGTCACGGCAAGCAGCTTACGGTCACGGAGCAACTGCTTCACCCGGCTGGAGGGGATGCTGAGCCTTGCGGCCACCTCAGGGAGTGACAGCCATTCGCCGACGAGAGCGTCGGTCGCAGGGTCTATCTGTGCCACGAAACCAATCTCCCACCTCCCGGTCGGTCCCAAACCAGCGACATTTCCCCCGAAGATGCATATATCACCCGGCGTCGGCAGGCGGTCCGGCCCGTTGAGGCGGGTAAGCGATTACCGCTCTCCGCCTCGCTTAAGGAACTCCAGGCGTTCGCGCCAGGCGGCCGCCCGGCCGGCCAGCCAGTCCGCGGCGGCGGCGAGCCCTTCCGGCCGGACGCTGAACAGCACCTCGCGGCCGGCGCGCCGCCGGCTCACCAGGCGCGAGTCCTCGAGCACGGCCAGGTGCTGAGCCACCGCCTGCCGGGACACCGGCAGCCTGGCGGCGAGGCTGCTCGCGCTGCATCCCGGCGTCCGGCCGAGCAGTTCGAGCAGTTCCCTGCGGCGCGGGTCTGCAAGCGCGGCAAACACCCGGTCCGGGTCGACGTCCGCGGTCACCGCTCCTGCTCGGCGCGAGTCCGCAGCCCCGCCATCTCATACTGCCATCCGCCCGTGTTGCCCTTCCATTCGTCTTCGCGCAGCGCCTCGGGCAGATCCAGCGAGGCGAAGCCGCTCTCCACGACGGTCACTTCAACCTCATTTCCCGTCGGCCGGACGTAGAACTCGACGAGGGTGGACTTGCCCGGCACCGGGTCAATGCCGCCGAACGCGCTCGCCCAGCGGAACGACGCGTAACCTTGCGGCTCGACGCGGACCACCTCGATGACATAGGGACGGCGGTCGTCGCCGTACTCCACGGTGACCCGCCCCGGACCCCGGGCCGGCTCCGCGCCGCTGCCCGGCAGCCACCAGCCGGGCCGCGTGACGAGTTGCCACACCTTGTCCTGTGTCGCCCTTACGGTGATCCGCTGTTCGATACGGTCTTCCATGAGCCGCCTCCCTCGCTCCGGACAAATCAGCAAGCTGAGTCTTGCACCTCTGTCCGATACGCGCAATTCGACGCTTGCGCATGCAGGCAGATCTGACCGCCGAGAAGGACTTCGCACACTTTTCGCATGGACATTTCCGGATATTTCGGACAGCGAAGTGGTCGTAAGGTGCGCGGAGCGGGACACCAGAGGCTGGTGTGGCGCGGGGGACCTGTGAGAGGCGGCCCAGGGGCGGCGGGCGGCGCGGCTAGGCGGAGAGGCGGGCGGCGGCGTCCTTGAGCGGGGTCGCGGGGTCGGCGAGGCCGGCGAGATCGACCGGGGTCCCGGCGGCGATCACGCGGCGGCCCTGGAGCAGGTCGCGGGGGCGGTTCACGGTCAGCATGGCGACCAGCCGCTGCGGGGACGGGTGGGTTCCGGCGACCCAGCAGGCCGCCCACGCGGCCGCGGCCGGATCGCCGCGCCAGACGAGCCGGTCGGCGGCGCCGTGGTGGCCGGCGTACTGCACCATCCGGCCGAACTGCTCGGACCAGAAGTACGGCACCGGGTCATACACCTCGTCCCCGCCGGTGATGTTGGCCGCGACCACCTCGGGCGCGTGCAGCGCCACATCCCAGTGCTCGACCCGCAGCAGCCCGCCGAACCGCAGGGACTCGAACGCGGCGCAGTCCCCCGCTGCGTAGACGCCGGGCATCGAGGCGCGCAGGCGGGCGTCGACGGCCACGCCGCCCGCCGGGGCGCCCTCGGGGCCAGCCGGCCCGGCGGAGCCGGCCAGCGCGATGCCGGAGCCGGCCAGCCAGGTCACGGCAGGGCGCACCCCGACGGCGGTGACGACCTCATCGGCCGGCAGCCAGCCGCCGCCCGCCAGCGCGAGGCCGCCGTGTTCCACGGACTCGACCGCGGCGCCGGTGCGCAACTCCACTCCCGCCTGTTCGTACCAGGGAGCGGTCCAGGCGCCCGTTTCGGCGCCGAGGGCGGAGGCAAGCGGCGCCGGGCCGGCCTCCACGACGGTGACCTGGCAGCCGGCCGCCGCGGCGGCGGTCGCCAGTTCGGCGCCGATCCAGCCGGCGCCGATGATCGCCAGCCGGAGGCCGGGCCGGAGCAGGGCGCGCAGCGCGAGCGCGTCGTCGTAGGTCCGCAGGAAGCGCTGCCGGCCCGGGCCGGGCAGCGCCACGGGGGTGGCGCCGGTCGCCACCACCAGACGGTCGAACGGGTGCCTGCCGCGGTCCGTCACCAGGGCGGGACCGGATGGCGACAGGTCGAGGCCCAGCGCCGTTTCGCCGGGGCGGAAATCAGTGTCCAGCGCCGTGAAGTCCGCGTGCAGCGACGGGTCGGCCCCCTCGGTGAGCACCTTCTTCGACAGCGGGGGCCGGTCGTAGGGCGGGCGGTCCTCCGCGCCGACGAGCGTGATCCGCCCGCCATAACCGCGCGCCCGCAGCTCTTGCACCGTGCGGAAACCGGCTAGGCCCGCGCCAGCAACCACCGTCCGTTCGGGATGACCCATGAATTCAAAGGGTACGGCCAGGACCCCAGGGCACGCGGGGGGCGGGGCCCGGAGCAGCGGAGTGCTGACAAAATCATTAAGGGCACGAACTCCTGTGCGGCGCGCCGTAGAATCGTCCGCGATGGAATCTGTCCTCACGGACGCGCTCATCGGCCGGATGCTCGACGGCCGGTACCACGTCCGTTCCCGCATCGCGCACGGCGGCATGGCCACCGTGTACCTCGCCACGGACACCCGGCTTGACCGGCAAGTGGCACTGAAGGTGATGCACGCGGAACTGGCGCGGGACGCCGACTTCGTGGGCAGGTTCATCGGCGAGGCCAAGTCGGTCGCCCGGCTGTCTCACCCCAACGTCGTCGCGGTCTTCGACCAGGGATCAGACGGCCAGTACCTCTACCTGGCGATGGAGTACGTCCCCGGGCGCACGCTGCGCAGCCTGCTCCGGGAGCGGGGCTGGCTCAGCTGGGGCGAGGCGTTCGATGTCATGGACCCGATCCTGTCCGGGCTCGCGGCCGCGCACCGGGCAGGGATCGTACACCGGGACGTCAAGCCCGAGAACGTGCTGATCACGGCGGACGGGCGGGTCAAGGTCGTGGACTTCGGGCTGGCCAGGGCGCAGGCGGCGCCCGGGCAGACCCGGGCGGGCCTGATCATCGGGACGGTCGCTTACATCGCGCCGGAACAGGTCACCGGAGGCGTCACCGACGTCCGCACCGACGTGTACGCGGCCGGCGTGATGCTGTTCGAGATGCTCACCGGCAGGCAGCCGCACACCGGCGAATCCCCGCTGGCGGTCGCGTACAAGCACGTCAACTCCGACGTTCCCCCCGTCGGCGAGCTCGTGGCGGACATCCCGCCGGCCGTCGACCAGCTGGTCCGCGCGGCGACGAGCCGCGATCCGCAGCGGCGGCCAGCCGACGCGGGCGTGTTCCTGCACGCGGTCCGGGCGCTGCGCGGCGGCGCCCCCGTCACCGCCGCGGGGGGTGCCGTCACCGCGGGGGGTGCCGTCACCTCTCCCGGCGAGGGCGCGCCGGCCGGGTTCGGCGCGGGGCCGGGCGGCTCGCACACGATGATCGTGGCCGGGCACGGCGGCTACGACGGCATGCGCCATGACGCCGGCCGCTATGACACGGGCCGCTATGACCCCGGTTCCGGCCACGGCGGCGAGGCGGCCTACTACGGGCGCGAGCCGTTCCTGCAGCGCTGGCTGTTCAGCAGGCGGCTGGCGTACCTCGCGGCCGCGGCGGTGGCCGTGGTCGCCGTCTGCTTCGGCGGGTGGTGGCTGACGTCGGGACGGTACATGGCGGTGCCCCCGGTGAGCGGGATGTCGCAGGCGGCCGCCGTGGCGGCGCTGCGCCAGGCCGGGTTCGGCGTGCGGGTAGGCACGCGGATCATCGACAACGCCGTGCCGAAAGGCGAGGTGGTCAGCACGTCGCCGTCCGGGCGGGCGCTGCCGGGCGCGACGATCATCCTCACCGTCTCCGCCGGGCCGCGCATGATCGTGGTGCCGCCGGTGGCCGGGAAGCCGCTCCGCAACGCGATCGCGGTGCTGCGCGCCGCGGGGCTCACGGTGAGCGACACGCCGAAGCAGGTCGGCGTCGACGGCGCCCCCATCGGGAGCGTGGCGGGCACGACGCCGCCCGCGGGCACCTCCTGGCCGCAGAACCGCGTCGTCTACGTGGACGAGGTCGCCGGCATGGCACTGCCCGACCTGCGCGGGCAGGATTTCGGGGCAATCCAGGGATGGGCGGCAGGCAACCAGATCCAGCTCAACCAGGTGCAGGTACAGAGCAACCAGCCGCAGGGCATCATCGTCCGGCAGTCCCCCGCCCCCGGCAGCCCGGTCGCGCCTGGTCAGTCGGTCACCGTCTACGTATCGAGCGGCCCGCCGCAGGTGCAGATCCCTGACCTGCGCGGCCAGCCGTTCGAGCAGGCGCAGCAGGAGTTGCAGCAACTCGGCTTCCAGGTGAGCGGCCACCGGTTCGGCCCGGGGGACAGGGTCCTGCTCGTCAGCCCGTCCGGGTCGGCGCCGGCCGGAAGCACGATCACCGTGTACTACGGCGGGTTCTGAGCATCCCCCGTGGCGCCCGCCGGGCCGCATGCGGCCGTCCCCGGCGCGCGGCCGGGACGGCAGGCCGGCGGGCGGCCGGGACGGCAGGCCGCGAGAGGCGCCACTCTTAGGTTCGGTATGATGCGGTACATGCGCGTGCGGTTCTGGTTTTGGTTTGGTAACCGGCCCGGGAGGCCGGTCGCCTGCCAGACCGCGCGCTGACGGAAGCGACCTAGCGAAAGCCCCGGGCCGGATGCGGCCCGGGGCTTTTCGCGTGGCCGGGACGGCCGGTGTGCGCCAACAGGAAGTGGGGAGTGCCAGGTGGTTGTGGTGATGGCCGCGGACGCGACCGAGGAAGACGCTGACAACGTGGTCAGCCTGGTGCGCGAGGCGGGCGGCGACGCGTTCGTCAGCCGCAGCGCGTCCAGGACGATCATCGGGCTGAGCGGCGACATCGACAACGTGGCCGCGACGCTGAACCTGGCCGCGCAGCCGGGCGTGTCCGACGTGGTGCGGATCTCCGTCCCGTACAAGCTGGTGAGCCGGGAGCATCGCCGGGAGCGTTCGGTGATCTGGGTGGCGGGAGTGCCGATCGGGCCGGACACGCTGACCGTGATCGCCGGGCCGTGCGCGGTGGAGACTCCCGAGCAGACGCTCGCGGCCGCGAAGATGGCGAAGGCGGCCGGCGCCTCGCTGCTGCGCGGCGGCGCCTACAAGCCGCGCAGCTCGCCGTACGCGTTCCAGGGGCTCGGCGAGGCCGGCCTGCGGATCCTCGCCGACGTCAGGGAAGAGACCGGCCTGCCGGTCGTCACCGAAGTCGTCGACCCCGCCGACGTGGAACTGGTCGCCTCATACGCGGACATGCTGCAAGTCGGCACCCGCAACATGCAGAACTTCCCGCTGCTGCAAGCCGTCGGCGGCGCCGGCAAGCCGGTCATGCTCAAGCGCGGCATGAGCGCCACCATCGAGGAGTGGCTGATGGCCGCGGAGTACATCGCCCAGCGCGGCAACCTGGACATCGTGCTGTGCGAGCGCGGCATCCGCACGTTCGAGAAGGCGACGCGGAACACCCTGGACATCAGCGCGGTGCCGGTCGCGCAGCGCCTGTCCCACCTGCCGGTCATCGTCGACCCCTCGCACTCGGGCGGGCGCCGGGACCTGGTGCTCCCGCTGTCCCGGGCCGCGATCGCCGTCGGCGCCGACGGCATCATCGTCGACGTGCATCCGCACCCGGAGACCGCGCTGTGCGACGGCCCTCAGGCGCTTATCGAATCCGACCTGCGGGAGCTGGCCAGCGTCGCGCTGCACCTGTCGCCGCTGGCCGGGCGGACGCTGTATATCTCCGGGGGGACGCCCCCCCGTACCCCCCGGCCGCATGCCCAGCCTGACGGCCATACCGGGCACGCGAACCGGACGACCCCGGCCGCATCCCCGGCCTGACGACCGCACCGGGCACGCGAACCGGACGACCCCGGCCGGCCGGATAACTCCGGCCGGTACTCCTGAGCCGAGGCGGCGAGCTGCTCCGCCAGTTCGCCGGCGTCCAGGCGCCCCTCGATGCGGCGCAGGTCGTCGATCCGCGCCCTGGTCTCCACCCGGCGCGGCGTGAGCAGCGTGCAGCAGTCCTGGTCGGGCAGTTCGGAGATGGCGAGCGTGCGGATCCGCCGCGCCTCGGCCATGATCTCGGTCTTGTCCCAGCCAAGCAGCGGCCGCAGGATCGGCAGGGATACCGCGTCGTCGAGGGCGGCGATGTTCGGCAGCGTCTGGCTGGAGACCTGGCCGAGGGAGTCGCCGGTCACCAGCGCCGCGCTGTCCAGCCGTTTCGCCAGCGCCTCCGCGGTCTTCAGCATCAGCCGCCGCTGCGCCACCACCTGGAGCCGGTCGGCGCCCGAGGTGGCGAGCGCCTGCTGCGCCTTCCCGAACGGCACGACGAACAGCCGCGAGCCGCCCTGGAACCTGTCGAGCCCGCGGACGAGGGCGTACGCCTTGTATATGGACTCGGGGCCGGTGAGCGGCATGCCGGAGAAATGCAGGAACGAGCAGCGCAGCCCGCGCCGCATCATCCGGTAGGCGGCGACCGGCGAGTCGATGCCGCCGGACATCAGCACGACCGCCCGGCCGCTCATCCCCACCGGAAGGCCGCCCTGCCCCGGCAGCCCGCCGGTGAACACGAACACCTCGTGCTGGTCGACTTCGACGAAGATCTCGGTGTCCGGGCGGGAGAGGTTGACCGGCAGCCCGTGCGCGGCCTGCACTTCACGGCCGATGACCACCGCGAGCTCGGCGGAGGTGACCGGGAACCGCTTGTCCCGCCGCCGTGCCCGGACCGCGAACGCGCCGCTGGCGCTGCTCGTCAGCTCGATCGCCGCCGCGACCGCCGCTTCGGGCGTCTTCGGCACCCGCAGCGCCCGGCAGACCCGGACGATCCCCGGCACGTCGCTGACCCGCTCGGCCACGCGGTCCACGGCGGCCGCGTGCTCCGCCTCGGTGCGCTGCCGCCGCGGCACGCGGAGCACCACGACCCCCTCGCGCGGCAGGAGCTCGACGGGTAGTCCGGTGTCCCGCACCGCCGCCCGGATATTGGCGTGCAGCAGCCGCTCGAACTGCTGCCTGTTGCGGCCCTTGAGTACGATTTCGCCTAGTTTGAGCAGCACGCACGGCTCGCCGGCGCCCTGCCGCGCCATACCGGCTACCGTGACGGGATCGGTAACGGACATCCTTCCAGTCTGCCAGTTTCCGCGGTGCGCGATCCCCTCCGTCCCGGATAGTCCCCCGCCATGCGGCGTGAATCGAGATCATCCCGAACGTATGCGCCATCCTCCGCGGATTCCCATGGCTCTCCCGGGCGCGCCGGCGCGGTATGCGGCCGTGACCGCCGTCGAGCGCGACGAGATCGCCGGGGATGAGGACCGGCCCGGAAAATGAATTGCCTGGCCGCAAGGGCGGCACGTACTGTGGATCGCCCTGGCTGCCCTGAGAACGGACATCGTCATGCTGTGGCGCGCACCTGCCCGCCGGTTCCGCGTGCTCGCCGTCCGTGACTTCCGGCTGCTGCTCGCCGACCGGCTGCTCGCGCCGGCGGCCGCGGGCTTCTCGCTGGTCGGAGTCTCGTTCGCGGTGCTGAACAGCACTGGCTCCGCCGCCGACCTCTCTTATGTCCTCGCCGCGCAGATCGCGCCGACGCTTGTGTTCGCGCTGGCCGGCGGCGTGGCCGCGGACCGCTTCCCGCCGCAGCGCGTTATCATCGCGGCGAACCTGGCCATCGCGGCGGGCGACGGCGTCTTCGGGCTGCTCGTGCTCGCCGGCAGGCCGCCGCTGTGGGCGATGATCGTTCTCGAGGCCCTCACCGGCACGGGCCTGGCCATGTTCTACCCGGCCTCGCAGGCGCTGCTCCCCCAGCTAGTGCCGGGCACGCTGCTCCAGGAAGCGAGCTCGATCAGCAGGCTGGCGATGAACTCCGGGCAGATGGCCGGCGCCGCGGCAGGCGGCCTGCTGGCCGCGGCGGCCGGGCCGGGCTGGGCGCTGGTCCTGTGCGCCGCGGGCATGACGGGCACGGTGCCGCTGCTGCTGGCCATCCGGGGCAACCGCGCGGCCGCACGCGGCCCGAAAGGCCCGGGGATGCTGGCCGAGCTGCGCGAGGGCTGGGCGGAGTTCTGCTCGCACACCTGGCTGTGGGCGGTCGTCGCGCAGTTCTGCGTGGTGGTGATGGCCTGGTACGCGGCGTTCCAGGTGCTCGGGCCGGTCGTGGCAAGGCTGCACCTCGGCGGTCCGGCCGCATGGGGGGCGATCACCGCGGCCGACGCGTCCGGCCTGATCGCCGGCGGCCTGGTGTCGCTGCGCTACACCCCGCGCAGGCCCATGCTGTTCGTGGTGCTCACCGGCGGCGCGATGGCGGCTTCCCCGCTGGCCCTGGCCTTGACGCTGCCGCTGGCCGCGATCTGCCTCACGGCCTTCTGCCTCGGCGCGGCCATGGAGGTCATGATGGTGCAGTGGACGGTGGCGCTGGCCACCCGCGTCCCGCCGGACAAGCTGGCCCGGGTCTCCTCCTACGACGCGCTCGGGTCGATGGCGGCGACGCCGCTCGGGGCGCTGATCGCCGGCCCGATCGCGGCCGCCGTCGGCGTCCCGGCGACGCAGTTCGCCGCTGCGGCGCTTATCGTCGCGGTCTCGGCGCTCTGCCTGATCCCGCGCGATATCCGCGCCATCCGCAGCGACGACACCGTGCCCGCGGATCCCGGCGGCGCGGCCCTGCCCGGCCCGCTCCCCGCCGCGCCGCGCTGACGCCTGGCCAGCCCCGGGATGGCCGGCGCCGGGCCTGGCGAGGATCGTGACCACCCCCGTCCGTACCCGGTCAGCCCGCCCCCGGGCACCAGGACCAGGTTCCGGGTCGCCGCGGTGGACCCCGGCATCGAGGTGCCCCGGTGCTCATCGCCAATGGCCGAGCGGGAGCGGTCCGCGGCTTAGCACCGTCCTGATGGCGAACGTGGACGTCGCCTCGGTGACCGAAGGGATCGCCAGGATCTGGTCAAGCAGCAGCCGCTCGTAGCTCGCGAGGTCCGGCACGGCGGCCTCGATGAGGAAGTCGTCGGCTCCGGAGACCACGTAGCAGGCGACGATCGCGGGGATGGCCAGCAGCGCCTGCTCGACCCGCGAGGAGGTCTCCCGTGAATGCCCCTCGACCTTGAGCCCCACGAAGACGGTCAGGCCGAGCCCGGCGCGGGCACGGCTGACCTCCGCGTGGTATCCGGCGATGATCCCGCTGGCCTCGAGGGCCCGGACCCGCCGCAGGCACGCGGAAGGCGACAGGCCGATCGCGTCCGCCAGGTCGACGTTCGCGATCCGGCCGTCTCGCTGCAAGCGCGTCACGATGGCACGATCCACCTTGTCTGGGAGACGATCTGACATGGAATTCATCCTCTCGATGGTTTGACGCAATTTATCGCCGTCACAGCGGGATAGCGAGGTGATATTCGCCATCGCATGCGAACCGGTTTCGGCGAGCCTGAAGCGTGACACAAACAGCCTCGCCGGCACGTCGCGCCGGCACCCCCGTTCCACCGCGCCTGACGACCGCCCGGGGCGCCGCGCTCTACATCGGCGCGCTGCTCGGCCCCGGCCTGCTGCTCCTGCCCGGCCTTGCCGCCGCCGCGGCGGGCCCGGCGTCCCTGCTCGCCTGGATCGCGCTGCTCGCCTTGTCCGCCCTGTTCGCGGTGGTCTTCGCCGCCCTGGGCCGCGGCTTCCCGTCGGCCGGCGGCGTGATCGGGTACGTGACCGCCGGGCTGGGGGCGCCCGCCGGGCTGGCGGCGGGCTGGTCCTTCCTGGCCGGGGTGGTCACGGGCGCCCCGGTCGTGTGCCTGATCGGCGCCAGCTACGTCACCAGGCTGGCCGGCGGCGGCCAGCCCGCCCGGGCCGCGATCGCCGCGCTGCTGCTGCTCGCCGTGCTCGTCCTGGCCGCCGGCGGGCTGCGGACCAGCGCCACCGCCCAGCTGCTCCTTGTGGGGCTCCTGATCGCGGTGGTCGTCACGGCGGTCGCCGGGGCGGCCGGGGCGGCGCGCGCGGCCAACTGGACGCCATTCGCCCCGCACGGCTGGCTGGCCATCGGGCACGCGGCCGCGACGCTGATGCTGTCGTTCGCCGGCTGGGAGGCGGTCGCGCCGCTGACCACCCAGTTCACCGACCCGTCCCGGCAGCTCGCCCGGGTGGCGGCGATCGCCCTCGCGGTCACCAGCGCGCTCTACCTCGGCCTTGCGGTCGTCACGATCGGGGTGCTCGGCTCCCACGCAGCCACCATGGTGCCGCTCGCCGAGCTGCTTCAGCGCGCGGTCGGTCCCGCCGGGACGGCCGTCGCGGCCGTCGCGGCCGTCGTGCTGACGCTCGGCACCACGAACGCCTACATCAACGGCGCCGCCATCAT
The DNA here is from genome assembly GCA_035294225.1 of Trebonia sp. Classification (GTDB taxonomy): domain Bacteria; phylum Actinomycetota; class Actinomycetes; order Streptosporangiales; family Streptosporangiaceae; genus Trebonia. Next base: position 1,875 of record DATGLH010000031.1, on the reverse strand, counting down.
GGCACGGCAACTGTCCGGCACGGGCCCGGCTGACCGCACGGGCGGCGAGCCCCGGCGGCCCGCGCCCCGGTTCCTCGCGGCGATCGCCGGGTCCGGCCTGCTGCTGATCACGCTCTACGGCGTGGGCGTGGTGAGCCCGGCGTCGCTCGTCGCGATCCCGACGGCGCTTTTCCTCGCGGTATACCTGGCCAGCATGGCCGCGGCCGTCCGGGTGCTGCGCGGCCCGGCGCGCCGGGCCGCCGTCCCGGCCGCCGCCGCGGTGGCGGCCGTGCTCGCCTGCTGCGGCTGGGCGCTCGCCGTTCCCGCGCTGGTCGCCGCGGCCGTGGCCGGCCGGCGCTGGACGCGCGGCGGCCGTCGCCGGCCGCTTCCGGCACCCCGGAATAGCTGACACGCTGCTGCGCTGAATAAAGAAGCAGGACGGGGGTGAGGCCGGGGATGCACGAGAGCTACTGTTTCGACTGCGGTTCGTACACGAGGATCGATGACGTGACGAAGCTGTGCGGCCGCTGCTACCGCAACTGGCTGGACCGCAAGCCGCTGCCGCGCTGACCCACCGCCGGGCCTGCTCGCCGGGTCCGATCGCCGGGTCCGATCGCCGGGCCTGCTCGCCGGATCCGATCGCCGTTCCGGGCGCCTCGCCTGGGCAGCGCCCCGTCCCGGGCCGCCTAGCGGCCGGCCGGGCGGCGATGGCCGCTAGGCGGCCGCCCGGGCGGCGGTGAGGGCGATCGTCGTGTAGGACATGGTGAAGGCGCCGCCCGCCGCGCCGACGGCGGCGCCGAGGCCGTCGAGGAGGTCGTGCTGGATGGCCTCGGGGTACCGGGTGAAGCCTCCGGTGGTCACCACCAGGTCCAGCCACTCGTCCCGCGTGTAGGGGCGTTCCCAGCAAGACAGCCATTCCTCCGGCTCGCCGAACGCTCCCGCCTGCCGTATCCCGCCGGCCGCCCGCGCGCACCCGGCCCGGTAGGCCTGGACAGCGGGCCTGTCCCAGAAACTGCCGGACGGCGAATCCGGGAGCACCTGGCGGAAGACCGCGGCGAACGCCTTGCGCAGGTCCTCAGGCGGGTCGAAGGCGTTCCAGAACACGGCCAGCCGGCCGCCCGGCCGCAGCAGCGCGGCGGCCTTCGCCGCGCCCGCGACCGGGTCCACCCAGTGCCAGGCCTGCGCGGCGATGACCGCGTCGAACGTGCGGCCACCCGGGTCCCAGTCCTCGAACGTCGCCACCTCCGTCTCGGTCCTGCCCTGCCTGGCCAGCTCGGCCATCCGCGGGTCTGGATCCACGCCGAGCACGCGGCATCCGGCCGCCTGGAACAGCCGGGCGGCGATGCCGGTGCCGCACCCGACGTCGAGGACGTCTCGTCCCGGGCTGGCGGCGATGATGCGGTCCACCAGGTCGGCGGGATAGGCCGGCCTGGCCCGGTCGTAGCGGGCGGCGACGGCACCGAACCCCTCGGCGACCTGCCGCTGGAGGTGCGATGTCTGCGCCTGGTCGTAGCCCCCGGCGCCTGCCTTAGCGGTTCCCCCGGATCCTGACGGTAGAGTGGTCATGCGCCCACTATAAATGGGCACACGCCCATTTACTGATGCGTTCGCGGACGGTGAAGGAAGGACGGACGACCAGTGCCGACAGGGGTTGCCATTCGCGACCCGCGCGGGCAGCTCTTCGACGCCGCCGAGTGCGTCCTGCTCCGGGACGGCCCCGGCGGCCTGACCAGCCGCGCCGTCACCGCCGAAGCAGGGGTAGCCAAGGGAGTGCTGCACCGGCACTTCGCCGACTTCGACGCGTTCCTCGCCGAGTTCGCACGTGACCGCGCCGCACGGATCAGCGCCCAGGCGGCGGCCCTGCGCGCCATGGCGGGGAGCGGCACCGTCGCGGGC
>DATGLH010000030.1:0-5768 GCA_035294225.1 Trebonia sp. | reverse complement strand
GCAGAAGGCGGCGCTCGCCAGGCTCTCGCCTGAGCAGGTGCCGGCGGGCGAGCTCGCGGGCGAGCCGATCGTCGCGGCGCTGACCACGGCCCCCGGCAACGGCGCCCCCATCGGCGGCCTCAAGGTGGTCACCGAGTCCGGATGGTTCGCCGCCCGCCCGTCCGGCACCGAGGACGTCTACAAGCTCTACGCCGAATCCTTCCGGGGTCCCGGCCACCTCGCCGCCATCCAGGAACAGGCGCAGGCGATCATCGCCGCGGCCATCGGCGGCTAACGGCCGCGGCGCCGCCCGCCGACGGCGGCGGGCGGCCCTGCCCCGCCCTGGCGGCCCTGCCCCGCCCTGGCGGGCCTACTCCGCCAGGGCGGCGACCGTCTTGGCGGGGCTCGGGCGGCCGAGGCGGGCGGCCAGCCAGACGCTGGTCGCGGCGAGGGCGCCGAGGTCGACGCCCGTCTGGATGCCGAGCCCGTCCAGCATCCAGACCAGGTCCTCGGTGGCCAGGTTGCCCGTGGCCGACCCGGCGTACGGGCAGCCGCCCAGGCCGCCGGCCGACGAGTCCACGGTGGAGACGCCGGCCTGCAACGCGGCCAGCGTGTTGGCGAGCGCCTGCCCGTAGGTGTCGTGGAAGTGCACGGCGACCGCCTCGGCGCCGATTCCCGCCCCGGTCAGGCCGGCGAGCAGCGCCGTCACGTGGCCCGGCGTCGCCACGCCGATCGTGTCGCCGAGCGATAGCTGCGTGCAGCCCATGTCGCGCAGCCGCCGGCACGCGGTGACCACCTGGCCCATGGGCACGCGGCCTTCCCACGGGTCGCCGAAGCACATCGACAGGTACCCGCGCACCGCCAGCCCCGCCTCCCTGGCGCGGCGCACCACCGGCTCGAACATCGCGAACTGGCCGTCGAAGCCGGTGTTCAGGTTCCGCCTGGCGAACTCGTGCGTCGCGCTGGCGAAGACCGCGACCGAGTCCGCGCCCGCGGCGAGGGCCCGGTCGAGCCCGCGCTCGTTGGGGACGAGCACCGGGTACGTTACGCCCGGCCGCCGGTCGAGCCTGGCCATCAGGTCCCCGGCGTCGGCGAGCTGCGGCACCCACCTGGGGTGCACGAAGCTGGTGGTCTCGATCACGCGCAGGCCCGCGTCGGCGAGCCGGCCGAGGAACTCGAGCTTGGTGTCCAGGCTGACGACCGTCTTCTCGTTCTGTAGCCCGTCCCGCGGGCCCACTTCCCAGATCGTGACCCGTTCCGGCAGCGCCCCGGGGGCGGGAACCGGCAGCGGCAGGCCAAGTTCGCGGACGCCTGTCATGACCTCAACGTTACTCCGGGGCCCCGACGCTACTCCGGGGCGACGCTACTCCGGGGCCTCGACGTTACTCCGGGGCCTCGATGACCCGCCGGAGCGCGGGGACCAGCGCGTCCAGGTCCTGGCCGGTGCGGAAGGCGACGATCGTGGTGCCGTCGCCGGCGCCGGGGGCGGCGTGCGCCGCGAACAGGGCCGCCACCTGGCGCATCGCGTCCTCGAACTCGCGCAGCGGGTCGGGGGACTGGCCGCGCAGCCAGCGGCGGAGCACATGGTTGTGCGCCGCGACGACGGCGGCCGCCATGAGCTCGGCGCGCAGGGACGCCGGCTCGCCCCGCTCGCCCATCCGTTCGGCGATGAACTCGCGGAACAGCCGCTGGTAGCGGGCCACGCTGGCGATCTCCCTGTCGCGGAGGGCGGGCACCGTGCTGGTGAGCGCGTACCGGCGGCGCGCGACGCCGGCTTCCTCCAGGTAGTGGAGCAGGACAAGGCGGACCGCGTCGCAGACGGCGGCCAGCGCGGTGTGCCGTCCCGAGGTCAGCAGGCGGTCCCTGACCAGGGCGAGCAGCCGGTCATGGTCGGGGAAGATGACGTCTTCCTTGGAGCGGTAGTAACGGAAGAACGTCGTGCGCCCTAGCCCGGCCCGCTCGGTGATCTCATCGACGGTGGTCTGCTCGTAGCCCCGCTCGTCGAACAGCGCGAACGCGGCCTCCGCGAGCCGGTCCCGCGGCGATGGCTTGCTCATGACCGTTAATTCCACCTGATCCGGTGAGCCGGCGCCACTTGCGCCCGGCTGCGGTACTGCATACCATATTTATGGTATCAAGTTCCGTTGGTGGCCGGGAAATCATCATCCGTGACGGGCCCGGGCCGCCGGCGCGGCGCGCCGGCGGCCCGGCGGGCGCCCGGCGGGAGGAGACTGTGGCGGAAGGGCTGATGGCCAGATGATCGAGCACCAGGTACGCACCCATCCGTCGTCGGCGCGGCTGCCGCGGGAGGAGCAGCTGGCGTGGAAGCTGGCGGCGGTGGCCACGGACCCGGTGCCGGTGCTGCCCGAGGTGGCCGAGATGGTGATCAACCGGGTCATCGACGACGCGGCGGTGGCCGCGGCGTCGCTGGCCAGGGGGCCGGTGCGGGCGGCGCGGGAGCAGGCGCTGCGGCACCCGGCCTCTCCCGGGGCCGCGGTGTGGGGCGCCGCGCCGCAGGTGCGGGTGTCGCCGGAGTGGGCGGCGTGGGCGAACGGCGTGGCAGTGCGGGAGCTGGACTTCCACGACACGTTCCTGGCGGCCGATTACTCCCACCCGGGCGACAACATCCCGCCGGTGCTGGCGGTCGCGCAGCACGCCGGCCGGGCCGGGGCGGACCTGGTGCGCGGGATCGCGGCCGCCTACGAGGTGCAGGTGGACCTGACCCGGGGGATCTGCCTGCACGAGCACAAGATCGACCACATCGCGCACCTGGGCCCGTCGGCGGCGGCCGGGATCGGGGCGCTGCTCGGGCTGGACACCGAGACCGTCTACCAGGCGATCGGGCAGGCGCTGCACTGCACCACCCAGACCCGGCAGTCCCGCAAGGGCGAGATCTCCTCCTGGAAGGCCTATGCCCCGGCGTTCGCCGGCAAGACGGCCATCGAGGCCGTCGACCGGGCGATGCGCGGCCAGGGCGCGCCCGCCCCGGTCTACGAGGGGGAGGACGGGGTGATCGCCTGGCTGCTGTCCGGCCCGGAGGCCGCCTACACGGTGCCGCTGCCGGCTCCGGGCGAGCCGAAGCGGGCGATCCTCCAGACCTACACCAAGGAGCATTCGGCCGAGTACCAGGCCCAGGCGCTGATCGACCTGGCCCGGCGGCTGCATCCCTCGGTCGGCGACACCGCCCGGATCGAGAAGGTCGTCATCCGCACCAGCCACCACACCCACTACGTGATCGGGTCGGGGTCCGGGGACCCGCAGAAGTACGACCCGGCCGCCTCCCGGGAGACCCTGGACCATTCGCTGCCCTACATCTTCGCGGTCGCGCTGCAAGACGGCACCTGGCACCACGTCCGTTCCTATGCGCCCGAGCGCGCGGCCCGGCCGGACACCGTGGCGCTGTGGCGCAAGATCTCCACGGCCGAGGACCCGGAGTGGACCCGCCGCTACCACGACCCGGACCCGGACAAGCGGGCGTTCGGCGGCCGGGTGGAGATCACCCTGGCCGGCGGGAGCATGATCTGTGACGAGATCGCGGTCGCCGACGCCCACCCCGCGGGCGCGCGGCCGTTCGCCCGCGAGCAGTACATCGCCAAGTTCCGCACGCTGGCCGAGGGGGTCATCGACCCCGGCGCCCAGGACCGGTTCCTGGACGCGGTCACCCGGCTGCCGGACCTGTCCGCGGCCGAGGTGGCCGGCCTCGCCCTGCCGGGCATCGGCCAGGCGCGCGAGCGGCCGGAAACCCGGGGGATCTTCTAGATGCTGCACTCCGCCGTCCCCGCCGCGGACAAGCGGGCCGCGTTCCGCGCCGGGCTGGCCTCGGGCAGGCTGCTCCGCTTCCCCGGCGCGTTCAGCCCGCTGTCGGCGCTGCTCATCGCCCGGCACGGCTTCGAGGGGGTCTACGTGTCCGGGGCGGTGGTCTCCGCCGACCTCGGCCTGCCCGACATCGGGCTGACCACGCTGACCGAGGTGGCCGGCCGGGCGCAGCAGATCGCCCGGGTCACGGCCCTGCCCGCCCTGGTGGACGCCGACACCGGGTTCGGCGAGCCGATGAACGCCGCCCGCACCGTGCAGGTCCTGGAGGACGCCGGGGTGGCCGGGCTGCACATCGAGGACCAGGTCAACCCCAAGCGCTGCGGGCACCTGGACGGCAAGGACGTGGTGGACCGTGATACCGCGGTCCAGCGGATCAAGGCCGCGGTCGCCGCCCGCCGGGACCCGGCCTTCGTCATCGCCGCCCGCACCGACGCCGCCGCCGTCAACGGGATAGCCGACGCGATCGACCGGGCGAAGGCCTACGCCGACGCCGGCGCCGACCTGATCTTCCCCGAGGCCATGGCCGGCGAGGCCGACTTCGAGCGGTTCCGCGCCGCCGTCGACACCCCGATCCTGGCCAACATGACCGAGTTCGGCAAGACCAGGCTGCTGGACGCCGCGACGCTGGAAAACCTCGGCGTCAACGTCGTCATCTACCCGGTCACCCTGCTGCGCCTGGCCATGCGCGCCGCCGACGCCGGGCTGGCCGCGATCGCCGCGGCCGGCACCCAGGAGGGGCTGCTGGAGGCGATGCAGCACCGCCGGGACCTGTATGAGCTGCTCGACTACCAAGCCTACAACGCCTTCGACACGTCCATTTTCAACTTCCGCGTCTTAGGGGGATGCGCCATGTCCGTCACCGGGTCCGTCACCGCCCCAGAGGTCCGCAAGGGGCTGGCCGGCGTCTACGCTGACACCACCGCGGTCTCCATGGTCAACCCGGAGACCAACTCCCTGACCTACCGCGGCTACCCGGTGCAGGAACTGTGCCGCCGGTGCAGCTTCGAACAGGTCGCCTACCTGCTGTGGCACGGCGAGCTGCCCACCCCGGACCAGCTCGCCGCGCAGAACCGGGCCGAACGCGCCCAGCGCGCCCTGGACCCGCTCATCGCCGCCAGCATCGGGGATCTCCCGGTCACCGCGCACCCGATGGACATCCTCCGCACCGCGGTCAGCCTGCTGGGCGCCGCCGACCCCACCGAGAACGACAACTCCCCGGCGGCCTGCCGGGCCAAGGCCCTGCGGCTGTTCGCCGTGCTGCCCGCCGTGGTCGCCATGGACCACCGGCGCCGCCGCGGCCTTGATCCGGTGCCGCCCCGCGACGACCTGGGCTTCGCCGCCAACTTCTTGTACATGACGTTCGGCAAGGTGCCCGAACCGCGGATCGTCGCCGCGTTCGAGACCTCGCTGATCTTGTACGCCGAGCACGGCTTCAACGCCTCCACGTTCACCGCCCGGGTCGTCACCTCGACGCTGTCGGACACATACAGCGCGGTCACCGCGGCGATCGGCGCGCTCAAGGGGCCGCTGCACGGCGGCGCCAACGAAGCGGTGATGCACATGATGGAGGAGATCGGCACCGCCGACCGCGTCGGGGAATGGCTGGAACGAGCCCTGGCGGACAAGCGCAAGATCATGGGCTTCGGCCACCGCGTCTACAAGAACGGCGACTCCCGGGTCCCCACCATGCGCGCCGCCCTCGGCGGGATCGCCGCGCTGCGCGGCGGCCAGAATCTGGTCGACATCTACGAGGCCCTCGCCAGGGCCGTGTACGAGGCCAAGGGGCTGCACCCGAACCTGGACTACCCGGCGGGACCGGCCTACCACCTGATCGGCTTCGACACCCCGGCCTTCACGCCCATCTTCGTCGCCGCCCGCCTGCCCGGCTGGACCGCGCACATCGCCGAGCAGCTCGCCGAGGGCAGCCTCATCCGCCCCCTGGCCGCCTACGACGGCCCCGCCGAACGCCACCT
>DATGLH010000029.1:0-22212 GCA_035294225.1 Trebonia sp. | reverse complement strand
GCCGCGGCAGCAGGCAGATCCCCGGCTGGCGGTCCGATCGCATACCCGGCGAGCTGCGCGGGGGCTTCAAGAACCCCGACCGCAGCCAGGACTGCGGTTTCTGCCGCCCACGGGAAGAGCGGGGCTATACCCGCCACCGGCCAGCCTGCTGACAAGCCGGCCTCAGCAGGCCGGGTCCCTGCGCGCCAGCCTCCCAGCCATCCCCGGCGACGGCAGCCTTCACCAGCGATGACGGGAAGTGACGCATCGGCAATGTCAGGGCATGCCGGGCCGGCGCGGGCCCGCGGTGCCGGATAATCGTTTCCCGTGAGCCAGGTAGATCCGCTGCGGGGCCTGCACGAGGTGGACTGGGCTGGACTGACGCACGCGTACGGCCCGGCTGGCGACGTTCCCGGTCAGCTCGCCGGCCTGCGCTCGTCCGCCCCTGGGCGGCGGGACCGGGCACTGCACCACCTGTACGGCAGCATCTTCCACCAGGGCAGCCGTTTCGAGGCAACCGCGTACGCGATCCCGTTCCTGCTGGCCCTGACCGCCGACCCCGATACCGCGCAGCGGGACGAACTCGTCATGCTGCTCGCCGCGCTGGCGGTCGGGTTCGACAACGAGCATCTGCCCGGCGGAGTGGACGTACGGGCCTGGAGGTCCGGTGCCGCGCGGCTGAGCCGCGCCGATCCCGCCCGCTCCGATACCGAGCTGGCCGCCTATGATGCCGTGCGCGCCGGGGTGCCGGTCCTGCTCGGGCTGCTGGCCGATCCCAGCCCGCGAGCGCGCTCCGCGGCGGTATACGCACTGAGTTGGTTCCCCGAGGAGTCGCCGCGGATCCTGCCCCGGCTGCTGAACCTGCTGCGGGCAGAACCCGTGCCGGACGTCGCCGCGAACGCGCTCATGGCTGCCGGGCTACTCGGAGACCGTGCGCTGGTCGGCCGGATCCGCGGCTTCCTGCGCGACAGCCAGAGGGTCTTGCGCTGGGCGGCGGCCGTGGCGCTGACCCGCCTTGGTGATGGCGGTCCCCAGGTGACCGGCGAACTGGCCGCCTGCCTGGTGAACCCGCCCGCGGTCGGCAAGCCGGGCATCAGGTTCTTCGAGGGGGACTTGCGCGGCTATGCCGCGATCAGCCTGGCCAGCCTCGGCGACGAGGCGTCGGCGCAGGCGGTCACCGCGGTGCTCGACGGCTTGGCCGCATGCTCCGGCTGGGACGCGATCGCCGTCACCGAGGCCGCCCTGCGGCTAACCGTCGGCGCCCGGCCCGTGCGGCCGCTGCCGGGCTTCGACGAGCTCAGCCAGGGGCAGCAGCGCGTCGTCCGCACGCTTGCCGCACTGGGCGAGCCGTGGCAGCTAGTGAACTTCACCGATGTACTGCGCGCCTGGAACCTGCCGGCCGACCGCGCGGAGTGCCGCAGCTACGCGCTGCTGTCACCGTGATCGGCCCCCGCATCCTCCGGCCGCCGCACGGCCGCGTGCGGATGGAACTCGGTGAGCTGGTAAGGGATGGTGCTGGGCATGCATCTGCCGCAGGCCGGGCAGCGCATCCGCCCCTCGGACTCCGCCATCCGGGTGCCGTCGGCAGGGCAGAAGTACGGTGAGCCGCCCCAGCCGAACGACGCGGGAGGCACGTCCACGGGGCCGTTGCCCACCATTCCGGTCAGGATGGAACGCAGCCTGAGCGACAGGTACATGCCGCCCGCCTCGCACAGCAGCTCGCCGTCGCGCTCGGTCAGGGGACTGCCGCATTTCGGGCAGTAGATGCCGCCATGAGCCGTCATACGGTCACCTTCCTTCGCTCGCCTCACCCGGTCGCGCCGATGCGGGCCGCCAGATCCGGCGCAAGCGGGTAGGGTTCCTCGGCGGGAAGCAGGTCGCGGGCCGCATCGTCCCGTCCGGCGCAGACTAGGGCGTGGATCTGCCGCATCCGCCCGGTCACGTCGGACAGCGAGACGATCCAGTGGCCGACGTAGCGGCCGACGGCATCGCCGGACAGGCCGACCTGGATGGAGCGGCAGCCGAGGGCCTCACCGTGCAGGCCACGCTCGGGGTCCCACTGAATCCGGACGCAGGTGGCTTTCATCCGGTCGTGCCACGCCCGCGGGTCGGGGTATGTCCCGGGCTCGTAGTGCGTCAGGCAGGAGTGTTCCAGGGCCCAGTGGAAGCCGTCACGGGTGATCTCGACCGCAAGGACGCGTTCCTGGCCCGGCTTGGCCGCCCAGCCACAGCGGTAGGCCATCCACAGGAACGATGGCTTGATCCAGGTCGCGCGGTGGCGGCGGAACGGGGGAACGAAGGTCCCCGCGGCCAGCGCCGCGTCGGCGATGGCAGGCGAGAATGCCTGGTACACGGTGATCGTCCGGCCGGTGTACGCGGCCCGGATCTGCCGGTAGCCCGCGCCGGGCGCCGCCGGTGCGCTCATGCGCCGGCCTCCGTCCCGGGCCGGACTGGCCGGGTAGCCGCCAGCGCCTCGATCCAGCGGTCCTCTGACGCCGGATCGCCGCGCAGCCGCGCGATCTCGTCGCGGACCTCGGCGATGAGCTGATCGGCGGTGACCCAGCTCACCGGGCCGGCCATCCGCCATGACGCCATCTGATGAGCCGGCGCCTGGGCCCCGGGCTCGATCGCCGTCGCGATCCGTCCGCTGCTGACCTCCGCGCGGAACTCGTCAGACCCGGGCAGGCCCCGGCAGTCGGTCTTCCCGCCGGCGTGGATCAGCAGCCTGGTCAGCTCATAGAAGCCGCCGTCGCGGACGAACACCGGGCGCCAGGCGCCTTCGACACGCACCCCGTCCACCTCTCGGTACGTCCGCCTGTGCCTGGGCATGATCCCACCTCCCCGCTGCCGGCAGGCCGAGGCGCCTGGATGACGATGCCGGTGACCGGAGCTACGGCCATGGACCAACCAAAATCTCAGCGGTCTTCCCAGCCCCCAGCCCGGCGCCGGCGAGGAGACTGGCGCGGCCGGCCGTGGTGGGTGCCTTGGAGGACCCATGGCCACCGGGGACAGTGTCGTCTCTCCCCTCCACAGTTCATCCACTATCCGTCCATTCCGCTGCGCACGCGGGACTGCCGCCTTGGCCGGTGCCCGCCCTTGCGCACGCGGGACTGCCGCCTTGGCCGGTGCCCGCCCTGTCCCGGGAGAGGAGAACAGGAACGGGGGAGGGAGGCGCACCGCGGCTGGCCACGGGCCTTGCTGGCCCGCCGTGGTAGTCCGCCGGACACCGGCGGCCGCTCCCCGGTCTCGCGGTTATCCGCGTCCCGGAGCGGGCCGGGTGACTGTCATGACCCCCGCTGACGGCCGGAACGCCGGGGTCAGCGGCCGCATGGCGGCTCTGGGCCGAAGCCGCTTAGGGGTCGTATGGCGCCTGGTGCCACAGCCTCATGAGCGCGATGTGTTTACGGTGCTCAAGCGCGCGCCAGGCGTCGACCAGATCGACCAGCATCCCGGCCTCCTCGGCGGTTAGGGCGCGAGGCTGCTCGCTGAGTTCCAGGTAAAGATCGATCCGATCTTGGGAGGTGTCCAGCCGCCAGTCGCGAGGATCATCCCTGGCCACGGAGCCAACGATAGCCGAACGGCTACCGGCGCACGACATCTGGCTGTCGCTGCGGCACCGGCTGTGCGGGCCTCAGTCTCGGCGGTCAGGGAACTGGCCGACGGCTCCCGCCCGGGGAACTCCCGCCCGGGGAAGTCGCCGCCGGCCGTCGGCGCTCAGACCGCCGCGGCCTCGGTGAGCTTCCCCGAAGAGCCCTGGGAAGCCGTTTTCCCCGGTGGCGGCGCCCGCCTGGCGCCGACCAGGGACGCGAACACGACGACGTTGCTCAGGTAGTGCCCCGTGCTGTAGTCGAAATCGCCGCCGCACGTGATGAGGTGCAGCGCGGCATAGCGCGTCTGGGCGAATACGGTCCGCCATGGCCAGTCCGTCTTGGGGTACATGCGGACGCCGGTGACGCGGAAGACGGCCACGGTCCCGTCCGCGAGCGTGACGTCCACCGTGTCGCCGGGCACGAGCGCGCCGAGCCGGAAGAACACCGACGGGCCCTTGTAGGTGTCGACGTGGCCCTCGATGATCGACGAGCCGGCCTGCCCCGGCGTGGGGGAGTACTTGTACCAGGCCGCTTCGCTCGGCTCGGCGAAGAGCGGGGGGACCTGGAGGGTGCCGTTGGGGTTCAGCCCCAGGTGCAGCAGGCTGGACCGGACGCCGATGGCCGGGATGTCGATCGAGACCGGTTCCGACCGCGGCAGGGTGGGGCCGATGGCCGGAACGCGGCTGGCGCCCCTGGGGCCGATGCTTCCAGCCGCCGAGGCGGACGGCTGCGGGGCGTGCTGCTGTGCGCTGACGGCCACGCCGAGCGCGGACCCGCCGCCGATGACGAGGAGCGCGCCGGCCACTCCAGCGATCCGGTGCCGCATGCCGATATGCCGGATCTTCCTCATCCCACCTCCGCCGGGACGATGCCGTCTGTTTGAAATCTTCCGCGACTGACCGTAAACATGCCAGTCAGCCAGCCATCCTTACCAGATCTTTAGATCTATGCTCTTTTACGCTGAGTGATCCCGGGAAGCCTGCCGGTAACCATCATCGAAGCACAGGGGAGGCTTCATGAAACCGAGCACGATGATCGCGGGGGCGGGGCTCAGCCTCGGCTTGACAGCCGTAGGCTTCGCCACGTGGGGGGTGATGCTCAGCGGCGGCGCGGCGGCGAGCACAACCGCGCTGGTCCAGGCCACCGGGACCGCGACCGCCCCGGCTACGGCGCCGGCGACCGCCCCGGCCACGGCGCCCGCGACCGCCCCCGCCACGGCGCCGGCGACCGCCCCGGCGACAACGATCCCCACCGCGCCGCCCGTCACCGGCGGCGGCGGAACCGCGGGCTTGCAGGATGCTGTGCTGTTCGGGATCGGCGGGGCGGCCGTGCTGGTCGGTTCGGGCAGCATCGCTTACCGGCTGCGAGGCAACAGGCAGCGCTGAGCCCGCCGTCGGCCGGCTCTCACCGCGCAACGGCGCGGTGAGAGCCGGGTGTGGGCGAACGCCGGGCGGTCCTCAGGAGGCGAGGCGCGCGGTCCCGCTCTCGCCGGCGACGCCGGCCCCGCGCTCACGCCAGCCCCAGAACCCGAACGCGCACAGCCAGACGAACGCCAGGGCCGCGACGATCCGGGCCGCGGCGGAGACGACAGTTCCCTCCACGTTGATGACGGGGACGAGCCAGGCGGGGACGAGGGTCGGTATGCCCGGCATGTAGACGGGAGCGGTCAGGGTGAGGCGGGCGATGACGAGCCAGTCGAGCCGGGACGCGGGATAGACCGCCAGCAGGCAGATGGCCATGACGTCGTACCAGGGGCACTGGTACGGGGAGAACAGGAGCCAGGCCAGGCTGACCGCGAGGGCCGGGGTCAGCGCGGGAAACTGGGGGGCGCGGTCCGGCAGCCGCGCGACGGCGAGCAGCGCCACGGCGGCGCACGTGACGGCGCCGATCGCCGCCAGGTGCGGCAGGGTGACGGCGCCGACGGCGGTGTAGCTGAGCCGGTGGTAGAAGTACTGGTACATGGTGTCCCACGTCGCGGTCGGGCCGCGGTTGAGCAGCGCGGTGACGGCGGGGCGCCCGGCGATGAGGTACCCGGGCGCGAAAGCGACCAGGAAACCGGCGATGCCCGCGGCCAGCGCGGAAACCGGCCGGCGGCCGGCCCGGACCAGTCCCACGCCGAACAGCGCATACGGGACCTTAATCGCCGCCGCCGCCCCGATCGCCAGCCCGGCCAGTGCGAAGCGGCGCGGGCCCGGCCGTTCCCCCGGGCCCGCGCGGCGCAGCAGGAGGATGCCGAGCAGCCCGAACGCCGCGCTCAGGACGTCCAGGTGCCCGCTGGCCACGATCTCCCAGAGCACCAGCGGGTTGGCGGTCCACAGCAGGTGGCCGCGCAGGCGCCGGGCCGGGTCCGAGCGCAGCGCCCGGTCCAGCAGCAGCGCCACGGCGCCGAACGCCAGCGTGTCCATGAGCTTCAGCCAGAACGTGATCCGGGCCACCGAGGTGCCGCCTAGCTCGGCGGCCGTCCATTCGGCCGCCGTCGCGACGGGCCCGTACACCGACACGTCCGTCTCCCACATATACGGGATCCAGCGGCCGACGGGGTCGCCCGAGTCCTTCAGCTGCAATGGCGTCTCGACGTAAGGGCTGTGGCCGAGGGCGGCGATCCGGCCGCTCGCGGCGTAGTCCAGGGTGTCGGTGGATCCCGCGGGGGGCAGTACGGTGAGGACCGCGGCGGCCAGGAACGAGAAGACGAGGATCGCCCGCACGGGCGGCCGGGCGCCGCGCGCGACCGCGGCGAGCCCGGCGATGACGCCGGCCCCGCCCGCGGCGGCGGCTCCCCACAGCAGGAACGTCAGCTGTACGGCCGCCGGGTGCGCCGCGGACCACCAGGGCGGCCCGGACCCCGGCCGGGGCATGGTGACGACGGCCGCGCTCGGGCCCGCCGCCGAGACCACGATGAACACGACGACCGCCGCGGCGATGCCGAACGCCGAGACCCAGGCGAGGCACGCGGTCAGCAGGTCCGGCGGCGCCTTCGCGGCACGCGGCCGGCCGGCCGGCCCCGCCGGCGCCGGCGCCGCGCCCTCCCGTGTGTCGCCCCCGCTCACGATACGACTTAGCCTGCCCAGTCCGGCGGGAAGTCAAGCAGCACCCGGTTCACCTTGCGGGCGTTCCCCTTGCCCCGGTCTATCGGGGGCTGTGGCCCGCCGCCCCAAATAGGGGGGCGCCGGCCGGCGTCCCTACGGCAAAGACCAGTGCTGGCTGGCGGTGTTCTCGCAGGTTGTCAGGGTGAGCCGGGTTCCGTTGACCGTGGAGTTCGACGGGTCGGTGAGGCACTTCCCGCTCGCCGCCAGGACGTACTCCCCGTTGGCGCGCCGCGTCCACGCCTGGTCCGGCGCGTCCCGGCAGGGCTCGAGGAACGCGGTCATGCCGCCCGTGATGCACTTGCCGGCCACCTGGAGCTCGCGGTTGGCCATGAACGTGATCCGCTGCGGCGCCTTGCCGGTGCAGGACCAGATGTCGATCTTGTTGCCGTTGCCGGTGCGCCCGCCGGAGTCGTCGACGCACTTGGCGCCGTATCCCTTGACCGCGCCGGCGGCCGAGCTCACGAACCAGGTGAACACGACGGTCACCGTTTTGGCGTAGTCCGAGACCCTGATCCTCGGCCTGAACGTCCCGGCGGTGACCGACGGCTTGCCGGTGACCTTGCCGGTGCTGGCGTTGACCGATAGCCCCGGGGGCAGCCCGGTTGCCTCGTAGGACTGCGCGCCGGTGTTCGTCACGGCGCGCAGTTGCAGGCTGACCGGCCTGCCCAGGACGCTTTTCTGGGTGGCCGGGGCCGGGACGTACAGCTTCGGGCTCGTCGTCATGACGCAGCGGCCGGCCGCGTTGCTCCACAGCGACTGCATCGCGAACGTCCCCGTGGACAAGGTGACGTCCCCGTACGGGTCGCTGACGCCGAACGGCACCCCGCCCCATACGCACTTGTCGCCGATCTCGCCGCCGCTGCCGTTCAGGTCGCCGAGATCGATGTATCCGGTGTCAGGGTTGGGATCGGAGACCGTCTCCGCGTACTCGTGACCGCCCACGAGGCTCCAGCCATCGAAAAGGCCGGCGCTGCCGGCGTTGACGAAGTTGGCGCCGCAGGCGTATCCGGCGTCTAGCTGCCACGGCAGGTTGATGTAGGGCAGGTAGGCGCTGTTGCCCTGGCTGGTCTTGGCGACCGAATGCCAGCCGCAGTAGCCGCTTCCCTGCGGTGCGGGGGCGCAATTGCCGCCGTTGCCGGCGAACCCGTCGCTGAAGCAGGTGCCCGACTGTGAGGCGATGACCACCTGTGCGTCGGCCGTGTCCGTGATGCCGAACTTGGCCGCCATCGCCAGAGCCTCGGCGGCGAGGTCGCCGGGCGTGACCGGGTCCGGCGGCGTGGACGTGTCGTTGACGATCCGATCGCCGGAATCGAGCACTGGCGCGCCGAAGGCCGCCCCCTTGCCGGTGGCGTCGGCATACTGGGAGATGACCTGCGACCAGGAGTCGTGCGAGGTCTGGCCCAGACCTTCATAGAAACCCGCCAGGTAGGCGGCGACCGACTGGCCGAGGCCGCTGGACCATTCGGGCCCCCACAGCACCAGGTAGACGTGCGGCGCGTGCTGCACCGCGCCGCCGTGCCTGGACACGTCGCAGTTGGGCTCCGTGCAGGACTTCGCGGACGCGGCGGCCGGGGCGGCCGGGGCGGCCGCGGCTTTGGCGACGGCCCTGGCCGAGGCCGTTCCGCGCCCGGTCATCGTCGGGACGACACCGGCCCTGAGCCCGGCCGCGACACGCTTTCGCGCGAGGGCCTGCGCGAACTGCCGGCGCAGGTTGACGACGCGGATCCGCATGCCGGGCACGCGGACCGAGGGCGCCGCGGCCATGTTCGCCGCCGCCGGCGCCGCGGGCATGCCGGCCGCTGACGCCGCGTACGTCACAGCCCCGATGCCTGGTACGGCGCCGGCCACGCTCGCCGCGGCGACGGCCGCTGTCGTGATAACGGCACCGGCAGTCAGCACTCGGATCTTCAACGAAGGCGTCTCCCGCTTCTCGTACGTGAGTGACCGGCCCGCCGCCGCCCGCAGATCCGTGCATGTGCCTTTATTCCCGGATAAGTTCGCATAGGGCGTGGTCGATGCCAAATGTAGGGAGTCCTGGCGGGCCGCGTTAACCCCAATCCGGCAAGGGTTACCCAAGGGTTACCCGGCGGTGCCGGGCCGCGCGGTGCCCGCGGCGGCCACGCCGGCCAGCACTAGCAGCCCGCCGGCAATGGTGACCAGGCCCAGGCGCTCGCCGAGGAAGGCCACCGCGCCGAGCACGCTGACCACCGGCTCCAGGTAGAGCAGCAGGCTGACGCGGGCGGCTCCCCCGGACAGGACGGCCAGGTTCCACAGCAGCATGCCGGCCACCGTGCTGCCGAACGCGAGGAAGCCGAGCTCGCCCCACGCCGCCGGGCCGAGGCATGCCAGATGAGATCCGGACAGCGTTCCGGCGAAGGGCAGGTAGGGCAGGGTGCCGATGACCGTGGAGGCCGCGGTGGCGGGGACGGCCCCGTAGGCCCGGCTGAGCGGGCGCAGCACGATGGTGTAGGCGCCGAACGCGAGCGTGCCGGCCAGCACCAGCCCGGCTCCGGCGAGTGCCCGGTAACCGTGTGCGCCGGCCACGGCGCCCGGACCGGCCAGCATGGCGACGCCACCCAGGGCGAGGGCGCTGCCCAGCCAGGCCCTGACACCGCCGCGTTCGGCGAGGAAAACGCGGCCGAGCACCATGACCCAGACCGGTTCGGTGGCGAGCAGCAGGCCGGCCGTGGACGCGGGAAGCCATTGCAGCCCGGCGGTCACCGGCAGGTTGTAGCCCACCAGGCCCAGGGTCCCGGCAGCCAGGAGCCTGCCCGCCGACCGCGGCCGGAGCCGGCCGAAGACCGGCACGGCCCAGGGCAGCAGCACCAGGGACGCCAGCGTCAGCCTGAGCGCCAGCAGCGGCAGCGGGGCCAGGTGCGCGACGACGGCACGGGTGGCGACCGGCGCCAGTCCCCACAGGCCCACGGCCACCAGCCCTCCCGCCATCGGCGGCCCTCCTCTAGCCACCGGCGGCCCTCCTCCTGCTGACACGGCTGGCTGCGGCCAGTGTGCTGTAATGGTCTTGTGCAGTTCAACACTTACACGGTGGCGGGCGCACACATCGCGGTCTGGCTGGTCAACCATCCCTCCCCCGACGCACCGTCGCTCGCCGCGGCGCTGGCGCGCTACGACGTGCACCAGCCGGCGCCGGCCGCGGGCGACGCGCGGTCGCTGACACCCTGGGCCGGGCGGCTGCGCGGGGTCTTCGAAGCCGGCACCGTGGCGGAGAAGGCCGAACGTGCCGACGCGCTGCTCGTCGCCGCCGATTGCCGCCCGAGGCTGGTCAGCCATGGCGCTGGCCTGCCGTTCCACTTCCACTACGCGCCTGTCCGCACGGGCCTGCCCGCGCGGGTCAAGGCGCTGACCGCCGCCGGCGTGGCGCACGTGATCGACGGCGGCGGCGGTTCCCGGCTGCGGGCCTGCGGCCGGCCCGGCTGCGGCATCGTCTTCCTCGACACCTCGCGCAACGGACGCCGCCACTTCTGCAGCGTCCGGTGCGCCAACCAGGTCAACGTGGCCAGCCACCGGCTCCGCCGGCGGCAGGCACACGCTGGCCAGCGGTAGGCCAGACTTAGGAACGTGCCGCACACCATTTCGGTCGCCAGCCCCGACGACCCGCGGCTGGCGGACTACACGCGGCTGACCGACGTCGGCCTGCGCAGGCATCTGGAGGCCGAGCATGGCCTGTTCATGGCCGAGGGCACGAAGGTCATCACGCGTGCCATCGCGGCGGGGTACACGGTGCGTTCGGTGCTGCTGGCGGAGAGCCGCCTGGCCGACCTGCCGGCGCTCGGTCTTGATAACAGCAAGGTAGGGGCGGGGAGCGGAGCCGGAGCCGGGGCGGGGGGCGGAGCGGGAGCGGACACGAGCACGGGCGCGGGTTCGGTGCCTGTCTACGTCGTCCCCGACGACGTAGCCGAACGGCTCACCGGCTATCGCGTGCACCGCGGCGCGCTCGCTTCGCTCAACCGCAAGCCGCTGCCGGCCGTCAGCGACGTGATCAGGGACGCGAACCGGATCGTGGTCCTCGAAGACCTCGTGGACCACGGCAACGTGGGCGCGATCTTCCGCTGCGCCGCGGCGCTCGGCGTGGACGCCGTCGTGCTCTCGCCGCGGTGCGCCGATCCGCTGTACCGGCGGTCGGTCAAGGTCTCGATGGGCGCCGTGTTCGCCGTACCCTACGCCCGGATGACCGAATGGCACGACGGCCTCGCCGAGCTCAAGGGCAGCGGCTTCACGGTTCTCGCGCTCACCCCGGACGAGCGGGCGGCCCCGATCGGGGAGGCACTCGCCAGGAGCGGGCGCCGCGTGGCCCTGCTGCTGGGCACCGAGGGCGACGGGCTGTCGTCGCGCTGGCTGCGCGCGGCCGACGCCACGGTCCGCATCCCCATGCGCGCCGGGGTCGACTCGCTCAACGTGGTGGCGGCCGCGGCGATCGCCTGCCACCTGCTGGCGGAGGCGGATGCGGCGGGGAGCCGGCCGCGCGCGTTCGGGTGATGTTCAAAAGGAGACGGCGTCTGGGAAGCGCGCCCGGAGCGGATGCGTCCCGGCTGCGTGGATCCGCGCGCCGCGCTGGACCATGGCACGTGTCGCGAGTACCGGTGGACGTGCCGGTCCGCCGGGCGCTGGAGCTGGCGGGCCGGCCTGGCTGCCCGTGGGGGTGCGCTGACCACGGGACGCCAGGCCGGCGAGAGGAACTCGCTTCGCTGATCGCCGCGCTCGAGGAGTGCGACGCCGCCCTCTGGGATGTCATCCTCCCCCGGCCCCGGCCCCGGCCCGCCTGCCTATCCCACGTCGGCCATGGCACTGACAACCGGCACCCGGGCGGCCCGCCGGGCGGGAAGCACGGAGGCGAGCAGCGCCGCGGCCGTGCCGATCGCCGCGAACAGCCCGATCTCGGCGAACGGGATCGATATCACGCCGCCGCCGGCCGACTTGATGAACGCGTCCACCATGGCCCACCCGAACGCCGCGCCGAGGCCGACCCCCAGCAAGACCGCGAGCAGCGCCATGAAGAGCGCTTCGGCCAGCAGCATCCGGCGGAGCTGGCCCCGGGTCAGGCCGAGCGCCCGCATCAGCGCGGACTCCCGGGTCCGCTCGATCACCGAGAGGGTGAGCGTGTTGGCGATGCCGAACAGGGCGATCAGCAGGGCCAGTCCCAGCAGCGCGCCGAACAGCGCCAGCACCCGGTTGACCGTGTTCGACAGCGCGGCCTTGTAGTCGGCGACCGTGCTCACCGTCAGCAGCGGGTCGCTGGCGACCGCCGCGTCGACCGCGGCGCGGGACGCCGGGGTGCTCGCGCCGGGCGCCCGGTTGACGAACACCTCCTGGGCGCCGGCCGGCCGGAACCCGCGGGTGAAGTCGGGCACCGACAGCAGGACGCCGGGCATGACCGAGTGCGAGCCGCCGTCGTATACGGCACCGACCCGCAGCCTCTCGGCACCGCCCGGCGTGCTGACCACGACCGTCCCGCCCAGGCCCGTGTGCAGCCTGGTGAGCTGGCTGGAGTCGACCGCGGCCACACCCGGGCCGACCGCGGCGAGCGATCCCGCGACCATCGCCGGCTGAATGCTCATCCCGAACGCGCGCCGCCCGATCGCGCCGACGTCGGTCCGGCCTGCCCCGTTCACGGTGGCCTGCTGATCGTAGAGGGGCGCCACGGCGCCGAGCGCAGGCGAGGCCGCCAGCGCGCTGATCACCCGCGGGGGCACGAGCTGGCCGCCGTGCCCGGCCTGGACTATGTAGTCGAACGGGTAGTGCTCGGTGATCTGCTGGTCGCTGGATGCCTGCGCCGAGGAGATCACGACGGTGAACACGGTCATCAGCGTGAGGCCGATGGTCAGCGCCGCCGTGGCGGCCGCTACCCGGTGCGGGTTGCGCCGCGCGTTGGCGGCGGCCAGCCGTACCGTGGCGCCCGCCAGCTTTCCGGGCAGCCAGCCGAGGAACGTGATCACCGGCGGGACGATCACCGGCCCGAGCGCGAGCACCGCCACAAAGCACAGGCAGCCCCCGGCGGCGATCTCGACGAATCCGGAGCGGCCGCCTACGTTCTGCATCCCGTTATCGGTGACCAGCACGCCGGCGCCGGTGAACACCACGGCGACCGCCGCGCGCAGCCAGCCGATCCGCGCGCTCTCCGGCTGCTCGTGCTGGCTACCGAGGGCCGCGACCGGCGCCACGCGGGTGGCCGACCGCGCGGGCGGCAGGGCCGCCATGACCGTGACAAGGGTCCCGGTGACCATGGCGATCACCACGGTGGACGGGCTCAGCACGACCGGCCCGGACGGAACCGAGGCGCCGAACCCGGCGAACAGCCGCTGCAACCCCCAGCCCAGGCCGAGCCCCGCCACGACGCCCGCCGCCGAGGCGATCACCCCCACGGCCAGCGACTCCAGCAGCATTTCCCCGAACACCTGGCGGCGCGTCGCCCCCACGCAGCGCTGGAGCGCCAGTTCCCGCCCGCGCTGGGTGACCAGGATCGTGAACGTGTTGTAGATGACGATGCAGGCGACGGCGAGCGCGATGACCGCGAAGATCAGGATCGCGGTGGTGAACTGCTGGGTGAAGTGCGCCGCCGAGTCGGCCTCGGCGGTGGCTAGCTGGGCGCCGGTCTGCACCTGGTAGGCGGACATCCCGGGCAGCGCGCGGATCCGGGCGGTCAGCGCGGCCTGCGAGACCCCAGGGGCGGCACGCGCGACGACCTGGTCGTAGCCGGGCCTGCCCGTGACGCTGAACGCGGTGGCGGTCTGGAAGACGGTCACCGTGGAGTTGCCGAACTCGTGGTTCGCGCCCAGGTCGATCGTGCCGACGAGGAGGAACGCGCGTACCCGGCCGCCGTGGTCGACGACCCGCACCCTCTGGCCGAGCCGGAAATGCTCGTCGGCGGCGGTGGCCATGTCCACGGCGACCTGGCCGGCGGAGGCGGGAACGTGGCCGGATGCGACGGTGAAGCCGCGCAGCGCGGGATCCGCCGCGAGGTTGATGCCGATGCCGGGCACCTCACCGTTCCTGATGACCTTCCCGCTGTCGCTGAGCAGCGGCGCCTGGCCCACCAGGCGCCCGGCGGCGGCCGTGACCCCGGGCACCGAGCCGATCCGGGTCAGGACGGACGCGGGCACCCATGGGGCGTCCTCGCTGCCTGGACGGTAATTGCCGGAGGACCGCGGGGTCACGGCGGCGGCCACGTTCTTCGCCCCGGCGGCGAAGCCGCTGAAATAGGCCGCGTTCATCGAGGCGCCCATGACCAGGGTGCCGGTGACGAAGGCGACGCCCGCCGCGACGGCGAGCGAGCTCGCGGCCAGCCGCGCCTTGCGGTACCGCAGGCTGGCCAGGGCGCTGCGCATCATGGGTATCACTCCCCGTTCCGCTTGAGGTAGTCGAGCACGGACTGCGGAGTCGGGGCGCGCAGCTCGCCCGAGACCCGGCCGTCCGCGAGGAACAGCACCCGGCCGGCGTAGCTGGCCGCCACCGGGTCGTGCGTCACCATTACGACCGTCTGACCGAGTTCGCGGACCGATGCCCGCAGGAAGCCGAGGACCTCCGCGCCGTTCCGGGAGTCCAGGTTGCCCGTCGGCTCGTCCGCGAAGATCACGTCCGGCTTGGTGATCAGCGCGCGGGCGCACGCCACCCGCTGCTGCTGGCCGCCGGACAGCTGGCTGGGCAGGTGCCGCAGCCGGTCCGCCAGGCCCAGCGACGTGATGACCGTGTCCCACCATCCGGGGTCCGGCTTGCGCCCGGCCAGGTCCAGCGGCAGCCGGATGTTCTGCTCGGCGGTCAGGGCCGGCAGCAGGTTGAAGGACTGGAAAATGAACCCGACCCGGTGCCGTCGCAGCATGGTGAGCGCCCGGTCGCCCAGGCGGGAGATCTCGGTGTCCCCGATCCGCACCGATCCGGAGGCCGGGGTGTCCAGCCCGGCGAGGCAGTGCAGCAGCGTGGACTTGCCGGACCCCGACGGGCCCATGATCGCGGTGAACTCGCCGGGCGCGAAGGCCGCCGTCACCCCGTCCAGGGCGCGCACGGCGGTGTCGCCGGCTCCGTACGTCTTCACCAGGTCGGTCGCTTCCAGCACGGCACGCGCGGGGGCGAGCACGGGAGGCTGCATGGCTGGCTTCTCCTATGGTCCGTGGCGTATATCCGGCGGCAAATCACCGTCCGCCCCGAACGCTAGGGGAGCACCCCGCCGCGCCGCGTCGCCCGGAAAACCGGTTCTGCGGTACGCCTGAAGAGCGGCGCGGGCCCGTGCCTACGCCTGCGGGATGAGCAATGGCCCCGTTCCGCTGGCTTGAAGGATGATTTTCCCGAACGGACGGTGGCGCTGTGCTCGCCAAGCGGCTGGCCTGGGAGCCACCACGGGCCCGTTCGGGATAACCGTTGCCCGGAAGCGTTGACACGCGCGGCCAAATGATGGATCGTCTTGCTCGCAACATTGTTGACACCGCGGTCGCGGCGGGCCCGGAAGGCGGTGACCGGGTCGGCGGCGACGGCGACCCGATCCTTCGCTAACCGCGGCCTCGACCCCGAATACGCGGCAATGACGCCGGGCAGGGACGGACGGCAATGAGGCATGGACCGGGAAGGGGTGAGCCGTGCTCTGGCTTTCCATCGTCGTCGACAAGGCGTGCACCCAGATCTGGGATGCGCGGGACAGCGGGAAACCGGTCGCGTCGCTGCGGGTCAGCCCGGCTGTCTACGACGCCGTGGCGGCCGCCCGCCCCGGGGAGGTCGCCCGCGACTGCCCGCTGATGCTGCTCGGCCTGCCGCTCGTCGCCGATCACGGGGTGGGCACCTACGATCCCGTCGTCTGCTGAGATCGCCTGCTGAGATCGTCTCCCGGAAGGAGCGGAAATGCTGACCGCGGAAGAGAACGAGGCGCTGTGCCGGGTCGGGCCGGGGACGCCGATGGGCAAGGTCCTGCGCAGGTACTGGACGCCCGCGTTCCAGCTCAGCGACCTCCCAGAGCCCGACTGCCCGCCCATCCGCGTCACCGTCCTGGGCGAGAGCTTCGTCGCCTTCCGGGACTCGCGTGGCAGGCTGGGCTTCCTCGACGAGCTGTGCTGCCACCGCGGCGCTTCGCTCACCCTTGGCCGGGTCGAGGACTGCGGCATCCGGTGCCTCTACCACGGGTGGAAGTACGCCGTCGACGGGACCATCCTGGAAACGCCCAACCTGGCCACGTCCACCTTCAGGGAGCGGGTCAAGCACGGAGCGTATCCCGTGCGTGAGGCCGGCGGCCTTGGCTGGGTCTACCTGGGGCCGCCCGGCGCCGAGCCGCCGTTCCCCGCCTTCGCGTGGGCCGGCGCCGCCCCTGACGAACTCGCCGTGAGCGAGATGATCATGGACTGCAACTGGATGCAGGTGCTCGAAGGCTCGATCGACTCCTCCCATGTGGCGATCCTGCACCTGGACACGCTCGCCACCATGGGATCGGGCCCGCGCAGCGTGGGCTCGTTCGAGTTCGCGGGGGAACCCTGGGACCTGGACATGCAGGTGCCCAGCGGGGGCAGCGGCTGGCCGAGCGACGACAACGCGCCGCGGATCGAGGTGGAGAACACCCCGTTCGGCTTCCACTACGCCGCGATCAGGGACGTGACCGGCGACCCGGGGAAGAAGTTCGTGCGGGTCACCGCCTTCGTCATGCCGTACACGGCCTTCATCGGCGGGTCGAGCGGCGCGGTGATCGTCGTGCCGCGCGATGACTACACCTGCTCGTCCATCGGCGTGTTCACGGTGCCCAAGGGCGCCGGCGGGGCTGCCGCGGCGCAGCGGGCGCGCCGGGGGATCGACCCCGCGGTCTGGGGACCCGAGCCGGGCAACCGCCGCCTCCGGCTGCCGCGGCAGGACCGCGAGGCGATGGCCGCGGGAAAGAGCTTCGCCGGTTTCCGCGGCGGAAACCGGGTACAGGACGCCGCGGTCCAGATGTCCTCCGGCAAGCTCTACGACCGTGCGAAGGAACACCTGGTGCCCGCCGACCTGGCCATCATCCGGCTGCGGCGGCTGCTTGCCGACTCGATCCGGCTGGTCGAGGCGGGGCAGGATCCCGTCGGCCTCGGCGAAGGCTGCGACTTCGCGCGGATCGGGGCGGCCTCTCAGGTCATCGACGCCGGCGCGGCGTGGCAGGATCTCGTCCCCGCCCACCGGGGCATCCGGGAGCCTGCCGCACGGTCTGCCCGCTGACGCCGCCCGCTGCGCGGCCTCGTCCAGCGCGGTGCCCCGTTGTTCAGCGCCGTGCCCCGTTCGGCCGCGTGAGGGACCGGACCGCGTGAGATCGCGTGAGGTCGCGTGAGGTCGCGTGAGGTCGCGTGAGGGACCGGATCGCGTGAGGGATCGGACCGCGTGAGGAAGAGGCAACCGTGAGGGTATGGATCGACCAGGACGAGTGCACCGGCTCCGGCCTGTGCGAACTGATCGAACCGCGCGTGTTCGTCATCGGAGATGACGGGCTCGCCCGCGTCCGGCAGGAAGATCGCGTCCTGCCACCCGGGCCGGGCGGCGCGGCGGAGGTGCCAGCCGAATGCGAGGCCCGGGTCCAGGAGGCCAGTCGGTCGTGCCCGGGCGGATGCATCCGGGTGCAGGCCGCCGGCGATACGCGCTGAGCGGCCGCCACACAAACCGAAAAATCGTTCATCAAGAATGATTCATGCGGTATAAGTGTAAAAAACTTACACGATCATGAACGCCGCCATCGGGGCCGCCGCGCGGCAGCCGGACCGCCGATGTCGCAGGGCACGGCCGGCGACCGGTGCCGCGCTGGGCAGAACGTGATAGAGACCGTCTGACGAACCATCCCCGGCGCGGCACACGGCACGGCGGCCGCCCGGCACCCGGGAGCAGGAGAACGAATTGACGGAGCTACTCATACGCGATGGCCGGCTGCCCGGGCAGCCCGGCAGGGTCGACGTCCTCGTCCGTGACGGCCGGATCGCGGCGATCGGCCCGGCGGGTTCCGTGTCCGCGGGCGGCCCGGGCAGCGTGCTGGACGCCGAGGGCGGGCTGCTCACCCCGCCGTACGTCGAGCCGCACGTCCACCTCGACACCGTGCTGACCGCCGGCGAGCCGCGGTGGAACGAGAGCGGCACGCTCTGGGAGGGCATCGCGCGCTGGAGCGAGCGCAAGCCGCTGCTCAGCCACGACGACGTGACCGCCCGGGTGCTGCAAGTGCTGCGGTGGTACGTCGCGAACGGCGTGCTGCACATCCGCAGCCACGTCGACGTCACCGACCCGTCGCTGGTCGCGCTGCGCGCCATGCTCCAGGTGCGGGAACGGGTCCGCGACGTGGTGAACTTGCAGATCGTGGCCTTCCCGCAAGAGGGGATCTGTTCCTTTCCCGACGGCGAGCGGCTGCTGGCCGAGGCGGTGCGCCTTGGCGTTGACGTGGTAGGCGCCATCCCGCATTACGAGGACACGCGCGAGGACGGCGTGCGCTCGCTGGAGATCGCGGTCGGGCTCGCCGCCGAACACGGCCTGCGCGTCGACGCGCACTGCGACGAGATCGACGACGAGCAGTCGCGGTTCATCGAGGTACTGGCGACCCAGGCGCTCCGCACCGGCCTGCGGGAACGTGTCACGGCGAGCCACACCACCGCCATGGGGTCCTACAACCCCGCCTACTCCTACAAGCTTCAGCGCATACTGCTGCGCTCTGGCGTCAACCTCGTCTGCAACCCGATGGTGAACCTGCACTTGCAGGGCCGGTTCGACGGCTACCCCAAGCGCCGTGGCCTCACCCAGGTCAAGGAGATGCTAGCGGCCGGCGTCAACGTGGCGTTCGGTCACGACGACATCATGGACCCCTGGTTCCCGCTGGGCACCGCCAACCCGGTGCAGGTCGCGCTCGTGGGCGCGCTCGCCACTCAGCTGACCGCGCCGAGCGAGATCGCCGAATGCCACCGCATGATCACCGAGCGGGCCGCCGCGGTGCTGGGCCTGGACGGCGAGTACGGCATCGCCGAGGGCCGGCCCGCCTCGTTCCTCGTGCTGCACGCCGCGGACGGTGCCGATGTCCTGCGCCGCCAGGTGCGGCCCCGTTACGTCGTCGCGCGCGGCCAGGTGGTCGCCGAATCCCCGCAGGCCGCCCCCGTGCTGCACTGGCCGGGCGAAGAGCCGCGCACGGTGGATTTCGTCCGCGACGCCGACCGGGAGGCGGCCGTGCTCCGGTCCGCCGCCCCTGGCGCCGGGCCGGCGGATCGCGGCGCTGGCGCCGGGCCGGCGGATCGCGGCGCTGGCGCGCGCACGGAGGAACGCGCCGACCCCGGCTGGAGCAGCATGCGGCCGGACGCGCCCCGCCCGGCGGACCCTGTCCGCTGGCCCGGCGGGGCGGCCAGCGCGGCGATCCTCAGCTTCGACGTTGACGCCGAGTCGGTCGTGCTGGCCGCCGACCCGGCCAACGCGACGCGGCTGTCGGTGATGTCGCACCAGGCGTACGGGCCGCTGACCGGGGTGCCCCGGATCCTGCGGCTGCTGCGGCGGCATGAGCTCCGCGCGACGTTCTACGTCCCTGGCCATACCGCGGAGCGGTACCCGGAGGTGATCGCCAAGATCGCGGACGAGGGGCACGAGATCGCGCACCACGGTTACCTGCACGAGGCCGTGCGCGGCATGTCGCCGGCTGAGGAGGCGGCGATGATCGACCGCGGCCTGGCCGCGCTGAAGCGGGTGGCCGGGATAAGGCCGGCAGGCTACCGGGCGCCCATGTGGGAGACGACATACGCCACACCCGGGCTGCTGCTGGACCGCGGATTCGAGTACGACAGCAGCCTGATGGACTCCGATGTCCCGTATGTCCTGGCCGAGCACGGCCGGCCGGGCGCGCGGTCCCTGGTCGAGATCCCGGTGCACTGGGCGCTGGACGACTGGGAGCAGTACGCCTACGTGCCCGAGGTGTTCGGGTCCGGGCTCATCGAGAGCCCGGCCAAGGTCTTCGAGATGTGGTCGCTGGAGCTTCGGGCCATCCATGACGAGGGCGGATGCTTCTCGCTGACCAACCACCCCTTCCTGTCGGGCCGCCCGGCCCGGCTGCGCGTCCTCGAACAGCTCATCGAGGTGATGAAGTCCCTGCCCGGACTGTGGATCGCGCCGGCCGGGGACGTCGCCCGCCATGTCCGGTCCCTGAGCCTGGCACCCCGGTCGTTCCCCCGGCCGGCGGTCAGGTGACGGCACCGTCGCCGTGCCGGCACCGGCTCATCGCGATCGGCGGGACCATGCCGTTCGCTGGTCGCGGCGGACGTCGCCGAGATCAGCCCCGCTTACGACCACGCCGAGATCACCTCGCTCGCTGCCGCGACCGTCGTCTACGACGTCACGTCACTGATGGCGGGAGCCAAGAGTCCTCGCTGACCGGGCGGATGCCCAACGACTCAAGGCGCTCCCAGAGGCTGCTCAGTGCCGCGTCGGGATCCCGGTAGTAGGCGCTGCCTCGGATGCGGTGGAAGGTCCAGCCGAGCCGTTCCAGGATGGCCTGCCGGTTCCGGTCATCCTCCCAGCGGTCGGCGCCGTGGTAGGCATCGCCGTCGAGTTCGACCGCCAGACGGCCGCGCTGCCCTTCGATGACCAAGTCAATGCGGTAGCGGCCTACCCGGAACTGAGTCTTGACGCGGTAGCCGCGGGCCACAATGTGGCGGTACACATCGCGCTCGAAGTCGGAGTCGAAGCTGGCTTCGGCTTCGGCGGTCGCCTGGTCGACACCTGCGGGGTTCTGGCAGTAGCGGATGAGCCGGCTGCGGACGTCATCCGGGTGGAATTCGTCCAGGGGGATGGACCGGACGCACCACATCTGGTCCCGCGCACGGCTGGCCGCTACGTTGATACGCTGCCGGTCCGCCTCCTTGGTCATCGCCCCGATACGACGGCCTTCCCCGGCCGCGACGACCAGGGATATGAATATGACATCCCGTTCGTCGCCCTGGAAGTGGTACGCGTTGCCGCAGCGTATCCGGCGCCGTTCCAGTTCCGCCTCGCCGAGGGCATCGATGAGCTTCCCCTCGATGAGAGCGGCCTGGGCGTCGCCGAGGAGCGAGATGACGCCGAACGTCTTGCCGTCATAGCGGGCATCGGCGCACATCTCAGCGATCTTGCCGACGATGAAGTCGGCCTCCGCCTGGTTGGTGTCTGTACCAGGCTCTCTGAATCCATGGGGAATATGTACGTCGATGACGCTCTGCCAGGACGGGTCCGCGGGCTGCTCCCGGAGCGGAAGGATGGCGCCGTTGTAGGCCAGTTGGTTGGAGAACTCGATGATCTCTGGCAGGCAGCGGAAGTGCTCGCGGAGCATGATGACGCCCGGGAACCGCATCTTCGCCAGGTCGTACAGGCTGCTTTTGATGTCGAGCAGCCCCGCCTGCGGCAGGTCCGGAATGTGCTGGGTGATCAACTCGTGCACCGCTGATTCGTCGGTGCCTATGGCCTGTGGGCTGATCTGCTTGTCATCGCCGACGACGACGGCCTTGTCGGCGATGCCGAGGGCCGCCAGCCCGAAAATATCGCATTGCGAGCTTTCATCTACGATGACCACGTCGAACTTCGCCGTCGCGTCGAAGGACTCGACGACCCGGTGGGCCGGCATGATCCACACGGGCACCGCCTTCTGGGCGTCCTTCATGGCTCGCTGGGCCTGCGTCCGCCAGTGCGCGGCGTACTTGCCGGCGCCTTTCCCGACTTTGCGAAGGGCATGCACCCAGGCAGCCAGTGCGCGCCGCTCGGAATCTGTCAGGCGATCCGCTACTTCGAGCCAGGCTGATTCCGCGGCGAGCTCGGCCGTGACCCGCCCCGCCGACCGCAGCTTCGCCTCGAGCTGGAGTTGCAGCACGGCCGGGTCGTCGGCCGAGGTGATCGCGCGGAGCCACGTGTCGGCCTGCCGCCACTCCCACGCGCGCAGTGCGGTACCTGTAGGGCCGGTAGCGGTCTGGTCGCCGGTGGACTCCGTGATCCGGCTGGCCCACAGCGGCGCGACTGTGGCGAGGCGCCCGGCAAGGCTGTCGAAGAGAGCTACCTTTCCTGTGAGCCCACTGATGCGGCGCACCTCATCGACGACCTGCCCCCAACGCTCCCAAGCGGAAGCGGTGAGAGCCTCGAGCAGCGCGCGCCATAGGTAGCTTGCCTGCGGCTGCGCCGCGCCGTCCGCCAGGTACTTGCGCAGGGCATCCAGCCCCGCGCTAAGTTCTTTTTCCCTGATATGCAGTGCGGCCGTTCGCAGCGTGGCGGACAGGGATGCGAGGTCGGCCGAACCGGGTATCTGCGGGGCGCGAACGCCGGCGGCGTGGAGCCTGTTCCGCAGGGAGTGCCACTCGCCCTCCTCCCAGGCGAAGGCGCCGTCGAGTCCCGTCACGTGCTCGGTGAGTTCGTACTCCGGGTAAGCGGCCGCGGAGTCCAGCATGGGGCCGCCGACCCGCCCGATGGCATCATTCCAGCGCCGGATCAGCTCGTAGCGGCGGCGCCTGGACCGTGCCTCGATGATGCAGAGCTCGACGTCGTCCGCGCTTCGCGGCGGTTCCTCGTCCACCCGGCACGCATCCCGGGTCCGGTGCAGGTCACGATGGAAGGTCTTGGAGATTCCCTTGCCAGCC
>DATGLH010000028.1:0-11390 GCA_035294225.1 Trebonia sp. | reverse complement strand
CTTCGGCGTGCTCGTCGAGGACCTCCTCACCCGGCTGTGCCACGCGATGCCGGAGGCCCCGGCCAAGGGCGGCCCCCGGGTGGAGTTGGAGCGGCTCGGCTTCGGAGCGTTCTTCCGCCTCACCGCCGGACACCCGGCGTTATACCGGGTGATCCGCCAGGCCGAGCTCGTGCCGCCGAAGGCGCTCCGGCTGCACTACGAGCGGCTGGCCGAAGGCTATGTCGCGGGGCTGCGCGGGGCCGGCGACCGGGAAGAGATCGCGATCGGGGACCCGGTGGGGACGGCATGGGCGCTGATGGCCGTGGGAGAGATGATCGGGATGCGCTGGATCCTGTGGGCGGCGTCAAACAGGTGCGGCCCGATGTCTTCTGCGAGGCCATGGCCATCGTCGCGAGGGCCCTGGGCGTCCCGGACCATCCCGGGGAAGACCGCGGCTGATCCGGCGGCCGGCATCGCGGGCATCGCGTCCCACCTGCCCGCTGGCTGCCTGATCGCGCGGCTGCGGCAGGATGCGAGGTTCCGTTGCTGACGGGCCGGGGAGCCGCGCATCCGGATTTCGCAGCGGCGGGCCTGTCCCGCCTCCGCCAGGTGATCGGCGGCGGCGCACCGGTGCCGCGGCCCTCCTCGGCACGTGGCTGGCCCGCGGCGGCACCGTCTTGCGGGGGGATACGGCCTCACCGCGGCGGCGGTGGCCGGGGTGCCCGGCTGGCCGCGTACAAGGTGCCCGCGCATTTCCGGGCGGTCCCCGGGCTGCCGAAGCTGACCAGCGGGAAGCTCGACAGGGTTACGCTGGGGTCCGTGCCCGCGGACCTGGCACACGGAGGTGGAGATGCCGGTTGACCTGAGCGGACGCCGGGTGCTCGTCACGGGCGGGGCGAGCGGGATCGGCGCGGCGTGCGCGGAGAAGTTCGCCGCCGCGGGCGCCTTGGTCACCGTGGCCGACCTGGACGAGCAGGGCGCCAGGAAGGTAGCCGGGCCGCTCGGCGCCGTCGCCGTCGGCGTCGACCTCGCCGACCCGTCGTTCGACGCGCGAGCGCTCGCGGGCGGCATGGACATCGTCGTGAACAACGCTGGCATCCAGCACGTCTCGCCGGTGGAGGAGTTCCCCGAGGAGAAGTTCCGGCAGATCCTCGCGCTGATGCTCGAGGCACCGTTCCGCCTGGTGCGGGCGGCGCTGCCGCACATGTACGCCCAGCAGTGGGGCAGGATCGTGAACATCTCGTCCGTGCACGGCCTGCGCGCCTCGGCGTACAAGAGCGCGTACGTCGCCGCCAAGCACGGCCTGGAGGGCCTGTCCAAGACGATCGCGCTGGAGGGCGGCGGCCGCGGCGTCACGTCCAACACGATCTGCCCGGCCTACGTGCGCACGCCGCTGGTGGAGAAGCAGATCGCCGACCAGGCCCGCGTCCACGGCATCCCGGAAGCCGAGGTCGTCGAGAAGGTCATGCTGACCGAGCCGGCGGTCAAGCGGCTCGTCGAGCCCGCCGAGGTGGCGGACCTGGCCGTGTTCCTGTGCGGGCCGCAGATGTCGTTCGCGAACGGCTCCTCGTTCGTCCTCGACGGCGGCTGGACCGCGAGGTAACCGCCGGGGCCGGTTGTCACGTGCCGCCGCCCGGCGCGGTCAGGTCACGCTGCATCAGCAGCGTGTCGATGCGTCGGCCGTGCTTACGGCCGACGCCCAGCAGCCGCCCGGCTTCGGTGAAGCCGCAGGCACGGTGCAGTGCGGCCGACGCGGGGATGCCGCTGTCCGCTATGACCGCGATCACCTGTTCCACGCCGGCCTGCGCGCAATGCCGCAGCAGCGCGCCGAGCAGTTCGCGGCCAAGTCCCTGGCCGGTGTGGTCCGGAGCCAGGTAGATGGTGCTTTCCACGGTGTGCCGGTAGGCCGGCTTGGGCCGCCACGGCGCCGCGTACGCGTAGCCGGCCACCCGGCCGCCGCGTTCGCACACCAGGAACGGCAGCCCCCGCGCCGCGAGGTCGTCACGGAGGCGGCGCCAGTGCTCCACCCCCGGCGGCGTGAGCTCGAACGTGACCACGCTGCTGGTGACATAGTGACCGAAGATCGCGGCGACATCGCCAAGGTCGTCCGCTGTCACCGGGCGGATAACCGCATCCGCCGCCCGCACGGGCACCTCCTTCGCTATGCGCCCCCGCCGCCGCGGGAGCCGCGGGGGCTGACCAGCCCCGTCTGGTAAGCGAACACCACGAGCTGGGCGCGGTCGCGGGCGCCGAGCTTGATCATCGCCCGGCTGACGTGGGTCTTGACGGTGGCCGGGCTGAGCACCATCGCGGCGGCGATCTCGTCGTTGCTCAGCCCGTGTGCCGCCAGGGCGACGACCTCTCGTTCGCGGTTGGTGAGGGATTCCATCCCGGCCGCGGCGAGGGCGTCCGGTGGCCGGGCGACGAATTCGCTGATCAGGCGCCGGGTGATCGCGGGGGACAGCAGCGCGTCCCCGCGCATGACCACGCGCAGCGCCTGGAGCAGCTCGGCCGGCTGGGTGTCTTTCAGCAGGAAGCCGCTCGCGCCGACCCGGAGCGCCCGGAAGACGTACTCGTCCAGGCCGTAGTTGGTGAGGATGACCACGTGGACGCCGGCGAGCCGCCGGTCCGCCGCGATCTGCCGGGTGGCCTCGATGCCGTCCAGCACCGGCATCTGGATGTCGACCAGGGCGATGTCCGGGCGGTGCTCCTCAGCCAGCGCGATCGCCTGCTGCCCGTCGGCGGCCTCGGCGACCACCGCGATGTCGTCTTCCGCGTCGAGCAGCGACCGGATGCCGCTGCGGATCAGCGCCTGGTCGTCGGCCAGCAGAACCCTGATCATGACGGCGTCCGCACCGGGAGCTCGGCCCGCACCTGGAAGCCCCCGGTCGCCCGCGGCCCGGCGTCCAGGCGGCCGCCGAGGGCGGAGACCCGTTCCCGCATGCCGACGAGCCCCAGCCCCTGGCCGGCCGGGCGGCCCGGGGCACCCCTGCCGTCGTCGGCGACCCGCACCGTCAGCATGCACGGCTCGTAGTGCAGGTGGACGGCGGCGGTTGCCCCGCCGGCGTGCCGGGCGACGTTGGTCAGCGCCTCCTGCACGATGCGGTAGGCCGCCTGGTCGACGTCGGGCGGGAGCCGCCGCTCGGTCCCGGTCACGGTCACCGTGACCGGCAGTCCGGCCGATCGCGCCCGCGCCACCAGGCTGTGCAGCTGGCCGAGGCCACTGCCATCGCGGTCGTCCTCGCTGCGGAGCACGCTGAGCGTGGCGCGCAGCTCCCGGGCGGCGTCCGTGCCCGCCTCCTGGATGGCCAGCAGCGCGGGCGGTACTTCCTCGCCGCGCTTACGTGCCAGGTGAACCGCCACGCCCGCCTGGACCTGGATCACCGAGATGCTGTGGGTCAGGGAATCGTGCAGCTCGCGCGCGATGCGCAGCCGCTCTTCCACGGCCTTGCGCCGGGCGGCCTCATCCCGGGTCCGTTCCGCCTCCTCGGCGCGCTGCTCGACCTCGCGAACGTGCAGTTGCCACATGCGGAACGTCACAGCCATGACGCCGGCCGAGATGAGCCAGCCGGCCGCGTAGAACCTCCGCCAGCCGCGATCGGTGCGCATTCTCCGAGCTTACGGCCTGGCCCGCCGGGCGCATCCGCTCGCCGGACCCATTCGCGGCTACTTCGCCCGCAGTACCCGGGCGGCCTGCCGCCGCCCCGCTGACCAGGCAGAAAACGCGTCCGGCGCACGACGACAGCGCGCCGGCGGACCGGCAGCATCGTGTCCCGTGACGAACTCATCCGCTCTCGCCATCGAGGCCTGCGGGCTGGTCAAGGCGTACCGGACCACGCGGGCGGTGGACGGCGTGGGCCTGTCGGTGCCGCACGGCGGCGTTTTCGCCTTGCCCGGGCCGAACGGAGCCGGCAAGGCGGCCGGAGAGGAAGCGGACCAGCTTTCCGGCCGGATAGCCGTCATCGACCACGGCAGGATCGTCGCCGAGGGCACCCCGGCCGAACTCAAGTCCGCGGCGGCCGCAGGGGTTATCCGCCTCCGGCTGGCGGGCGCCCGTGACCGGCTGGCGGGCGCCCGTGACCGGCTGGCGGACGCCCGTGACCGGCTGGCGGACGCCCGTCTCCGGCTGGCGGGCGCCCGGGAGGTCCTGAGCCGTGTTCCCGGCGTCCCCGTCGCGCGGGAACCGGACCCGTCGGCGCTGTCTGCCCGGGTCAGCGCGGACCCGCACGCCGCGGACGCCAGCGAAGCCGTGACCTGGCGCCCTGGACCGGTTCCGGTCCATGCCGGTCCGGCGGCCCGCGGTGATCGTCGGCGGCCTGCTCGGGGACATGGTCCGGTGCATCGTCGCCACGTTCTTGGTGCTCGGGCTGGGCCTGGCGATGGGCTACCGGCCGCCCAGGCGCCGTCCCGGTGGTCCCCGCCCGCGGCCAGGAGCCCGGGCGCCTATGTCAACGTCCTGGGATCGGCGGCAGACGCCGACGTGACGGCGGCTTAGGCGGCGGCCGCCTACCGGCGTCTCGCAGCGGTCAAGCGCCGATACGACCCCGGCAATGTCTTCCGCCGCAATCACAACATCCGTCCAGCGCACGCCCGAAAGGGCCAGCGCACGCCCGAAAGGGACTGCCATGTCAGGAACACAGTCAGTAACCAGCCAGGCCAGCACGGCATGCAGCGGCGCCCGGGATGGCGGTCGGCGCCGCCTGGGCGCCGCCCTGCTGGTCATCGCCACCGCACAGCTGATGGTCGTGCTGGACGCGACCATCGTCAACGTCGCCCTGCCGCATATGCAGCGGGCCCTCGGGTTTTCCGGGACCGGCCTGGAGTGGGTGGTCAACGCCTACGCCCTGGCGTTCGGCGGGCTGCTGCTGCTCGGCGGCAGGGCCGGTGACCTGCTCGGCCGCCGCCGGATGTTCGTCGCCGGCCTGCTGCTGTTCTCCGCTGCCTCCCTGGCCGGCGGTCTCGCGTCCTCCCAGGGATGGCTGCTGGCGGCCCGCGCGGTGCAAGGGGCCGGCGGGGCGATCGTCGCGCCGGCCGCGCTGTCGCTGATCGCCACCACCTTCCCCGAAGGGCCGCCGCGCAGCCGGGCGATGGGCGTATACGCCGCGATGAGCGGGGTCGGCGGTGCGGCCGGGCTGCTGGCCGGGGGATTGCTGGTCACTTACGCGTCCTGGCGGTGGGTGCTGTTCGTCAACGTGCCCATCGGCATCGCGGTGGCCCTCGCCGCGCTGGTGGTGCTGGCCGAAACCCCCCGCCTGGCAGGCCGGCTCGACATCCCCGGCGCCGTCGCCGGCACGGGCGGAGTCGCCGCTCTGGTCTACGGCCTGTCCAACGCCGCCGCGAGCCCGGACGGGGTATCCCACTGGGGAGACGCCAAGGTCGTTGCCGCGCTGACGGCGGGCGGGCTGCTGCTCGCCGCGTTCGCGGTCGCGGAGGCCCGCAGCCGGCATGCGCTGCTTCCGTTCCGGCTGCTGGGCGACCGCGACCGCCTCGGCGCGAACCTGATCATGCTCGGCGTGGGCACCGCCGTCTTCGGCGTCTTCTTCTTCGTCACCCTGTTCGTCCAGGACGTCTGGGGATATTCCGCGCTGAAGACCGGTGTCGCCTTCCTGCCGCTGACCGTCGCGGTGCTAGCCGCCTCCGGCGCCGCCGCACCGCTGGTGTCCCGGATCGGCGCCCGCCCGCTGCTGCTAACCGGAGCCGCCGCGAGCGCCGGCGGCCTGTACTGGCTGTCGCGGATAACCGAGCACAGCACCTACGCGAACGGGCTGCTCGGCCCGGGCATTGTCGTCGGCGCGGGGCTTGGCCTGCTGTTCGTCCCGCTGCCGCTGGTCGCCCTGGCCCGCGTCGCGGACACGGATTCCGGGGTGGCCTCCAGCCTGCTCAACGTCGGCCGGCAGCTAGGCGGTTCCATCGGCCTGGCGGTGCTGGGCACGGTGGCGTGGACGGTGGTCGCCAACAGCGCCCGTGCCCAGGCCGCTGCCGCCGCCCGCGCCGGCGACCGGGGAGAGGCCGCGCTCGCGGCAGCCTACCAGCACGCGCTGGCCAGCGGGTTCGACCGGGCCTTCCTGGTCGCCGCCGGGATCGCCCTGCTCATCATCCTCACCGCGATCACCGCGATACGCATCCCCCGCGCCGGCCTCACCGGCGCCCAGCCGCGCTGACGCGCCCCCCGCGGTCCAGCCGCGCTCCGCGGCCCCCGCGGTCCAGCCGCGCTCCGCGGCCCCGCGGTCCAGCCGCGCTCCGCGGCCCCGCGCCCCCCGCCGGCACTCCCGGGAACACCGGCCCCGGCCCGCACCCGGTGCCCCGGACGGGCTGAAGTGGGTCTGTGGCCCATCGCCCCACTAGATCTGGGGTTGTGGGCCACAGACCCCGAACGATCTCGTCGGGTCGCCCGGGGAATTTCACCCCCGGGCGACCCGACGCGGAAGGCGAGGCCGGTGGGCCGCGGACCTCGCGTGCTCCAAGGCCGGGCCGTTCACCGCCGACATGACCGGCAAGCTCCGCCGCCTCCGCCGTTCCGCCGTTCCGCCGTTCCGCCGTTCCGCCGCGGGCCGCCCCAGGGAGAGGCCGGGTCCGGCTGGTGCCTAGTGTGGGACCCATGGACATGGCCACCGCGCTCGCCGACCTTGGCGTCACCGCGGACTCCGTCGGCGACTCGACGAGGGAGCGGCTTGACCGGGACGGCTACGCGCCGCTTCCCGGGATCCTGTCGCAGCGGCAGCTCGCGGTCATCCGCTCGCGGCTGGCCGGGCTGCTGGCGGTCGAGGGGGACAGAGCCGGGCTGGAGGTCCACCAGGAGGCGGGGACCGACCGGCTGGCCGACCTGGTCAACAAGGATCCGGCGTTCGATGTGTGCTTCACCGACCCCCGGCTGCTGGCGTGCGTGGCTCATGTGCTCGGCGACTTCAAGCTGTCCTCGCTTAACTTCCGGGCCGCGCTCCCGGGCCAGGGATTGCAGTCATTGCACGCCGAGGGCGGTCCTGTCACCGACCCCGCCCAGTACCAGGTGTGCAATTCGATCTGGCTGCTGGACGACTTCACGGCGGACAACGGCGCGACCCGTGTGGTGCCCGGGTCGCACCGCTCGGGGAGATCACCGGGCGACGTGATGGCCGACACCCGCGCCGCGCACCCCGATGAGGTGCTGCTGCTGGCTCCCGCCGGGACCGTCGTCGTCTTCAACAGTCACCTGTGGCACGGCGGCACCTTGAACCGGTCATCGCGGCCACGCAGGGCGATGCACTCCTACTTCACCCGCCGTGGCAATGCGCAGCAGCTCGACCAGCGAAAGTACGTCCGGCCGCAGACGCTGGCCCGCCTCACTCCGGCTGCCCGGTACATTCTCGGCGTCTAGATTCCAGTAGATTCCAGCGGCCGTATCCGGGCAGGCTAAGCCAGCGTCCTTGGTGGCGAACCCCATGTAGGAGACGCCCATGCTGTTCACCCGCCCGATGTTCAGCCGGCGGCTGAATTCGCCGTAGCTGATGCGGCCACGGCGCACGGCGATCAGGCTGGCGAGAACGACGGGAAGGCCGGCACGCGGGCCGAGGCCGACCATCTCGCCGGCTTTCAGCCCGTGCCGTCCCAGGGCGCTGGCCAGTTCGCCGGGCCTGATGAACATGTCCCAGTCGTGGATCGCCGCATCGGTGACGCGCGTCAGCGGCCATTGCTGCATCACCTTGATCGCGATCAGCCTGCTCTTCACGGTGCGGTTGATGGTGTCGAACAGGTACAGGCCGCCCGGCTTGAGTGCCCGGGCGGTCTCGCTGATCACGCGGTCCAGGCCGGACACATGCTCCAGCACGTCGCAGCAGTACGCGAGGTCGAAGGCCGAGTCCGGGACAGGCAGGTGCTCGCCCGATCCCACCTGGTAGTCGATGTGCAGGCCGCGGGCCGTCGCGTGGGCGCGGGCCGCCCCGACCGACACCGGCGAAGGGTCGATTCCGGTCACCTGGCAGCCAAGGGCGGCGAACCTCTCAGCGAGGAACCCGCCACCGCAGCCGATGTCCAGAGCCCGCAGACCGCTGACCGGGGTTTTCCGGTGCCGCGTGAGCACGTCGAGGAAGTAGGCGAACCTGCCGGGGGTGACGCCGTGCAAGAGGTTGAGCGGGCTGGCCTCGTCCCACCAGGATCCGCCCAGCCGGTCGTAGATGTCGTTGTCGATCGGCATCGCGCCTCCCTGCCAGCCGGCTGTCCTCGGCGGGTGAGCGCCCTGACCGCCATGCGCGTTATTCCCGCGCAGACCGAGACGACCCGCAGGGCCGGCGGGCGATGGCGCACCCGGTGCTAGGACGCAGGGTCCATGTCGATCGCGGTGAGGTGCCAGCGTCCCAGGTTCGCGGTCAGCAGCGTGGACCCGCGGAACGCCAGGTTGGTCGGATGGCACAGCAAGTGCGCCGTCGGGTCGTCCGCTATCACCGTCACCGTGCCGTCCGGCTCGATCCGTAGCACCCGGCTCGGCTCGTAGCATCCCACATACAGCCGCCCGTCCGGTCCGAATGCCAGCCCGTCCGGCACCGTTCCGGGCAGCATGGCGAGCACGCTGCGCTGCCCGGCGGAGCCGTCTGGCCCGATATCGATCTTGCTGATTCCCGGCAGGAACGACTCGGCGACGTAGAGCGCGCTGCCGTCGTAGGCTAGGCCGTTCGCGAAGCTCAGCGGGCCGTCATACCAGACCGCCCCCTTCCCGCTGGCATCGAACGCGTAAAGCGACGGGCCCGGCTGGCCGGGCTGGCGGCTGTCCGAGACCAGCAGCCGGCCGTCGCCGTCGAACACGATGTAGTTCGGGTTGACGAACCGGTGGCCGTCGGCGCCGTCGGCGAACAGCTCCGGCTGCCCGCCCGGCACCGGGACGCGGAACACCGCGCGAGCGGCTATGTCGCATGCGTACAGGCTCTCGTGCCCGGGGCTGAACGCGATACCGAGGATGAAGCCGCCTGTTGTGGCGATCAGCTCGATCCCGCTTCCGTCGGCGGCCACCCGGAAGATCTGCCCGGCTTCGCCGCCGCACCACACGCTGCCGTCCGGATGCACTGCGACGCACTCCGGATGGTCCAGCCGCGGGGTGCTGAAGATCCCGTCGAAGAACATCCGCGGCCGCGCTATACCGCGCACCGCCTCGCTCACGACGCCGGGAGCGCGGCCGGGTTCCGCCCGAGCAGGCCGCCGTCGATCCTGTACTCCGCGCCGGTGATGAACGAGGCGCGCGGGCTGGCCAGGAAGGCAACCAGTTCCGCTACCTCCTCCGGCCGCGCCACCCGTCCCAGCGGGTGCGCCCGGCCCCACTCGGCCACCTGCTCGTCCTGGCTTCGCCCGCCGCGGAACTTATCGGCCGCCCAGCGCAGCATGGGCGTATCGACCGAGCCCGGGCAGACCGTGTTGACCCGGATTCCGTCGGCCGCGCCGTCCATGGCCATCGCCCGGGACAGGCCGACGATGCCCGCCTTGCTCGCGGCGTAGGCCGCCACCCGTTCCTGCGCGGCGAACGCCTGCACCGACGAGATCGTGACGATCGCGCCGCCGCGGCGCCGCAATTCGGGCATCGCCGCCTGACAGGTCAGGTAGACGCCCTTGAGATTGACGTCGAGCACCTCGTCCCACAGCTTCTCTGGCGTCTCCTCGACGGTCCCGTACCGCTGGATCCCCGCGCTGGTCACCACCACGTCCAGCCCGCCGAAGGCGGCGACCGCTCGCGCGACGAACTCCCGCACCTCGTCGGCGTCCGTCACGTCGGCGACGGTGCCGAAGACCCGCGGCGCGTGCTCCCGCAGCCCGGCCTCGGCCCGCCGCACCTCGCCGGCGTCGATCCCGCAGAACGCGACGCACGCCCCGGCGGCGGCCAGCCGGTCGACGACAGCCAGCCCGATGCCCGCCGACCCCCCGGTGACCAGCGCGGCTTTTCCGTCGAATTCGCTCATCCGCACGTAGTTCGCACCTCCGTGTCGACTATGCCAATCCGCCACCTCAGCTCCCGCCGGCCACCGGGAGGCAGGTCGAGCGCCGTGCCGTTCGCCACCGCCTCGGCCAGTCCGCTGGTCGGGTAGCTGGAAAACGGCTCGAGCCCGAGCACCCGTCCTTGTCCCCACCACGGGTAATCGCGGGACGCGCCGAGCTCGGTCCACAGCCAGAGGTAGGGAAGCACCGCCGCGTCCCACTCGACCCGGACGCCCACGGTACCGGCCGGGTCGAGCAGCTCGTACCAGCCCTCGGTGAACCCGGACAGGTAGACGATGTCGCTCGGCGCACCCCACGGCGGCACCACGCTCAGGTCCGCCTCGCCGCCGTCCGCGGCGGGGACGACCGGCCATTCCCACGGACCGCCCGCCGCGACTAGCCGCCGCGGCGGGTTAATGGGATCGGGATGCGGAGTCACCGCGAGCCCGTTCGGTACCTTGATGCGGCAGCCCGGGACCAGCAGCGGCGGCCCGTAAGCCAGATGCTGCCCCCACATCGCGGCCACGGGAACCGCCGCCTCGTTGGTCACGGACTCGCTGATCGTCAGCTGCGCCGCGCCGGCTGCCAGCCGCATCGTCTTGCTCACCCGCAATGGCATCCGCTTCGTCCGCACGCTGAACGTCACCTCGACCGCCGCGGCGTCGTCCGCGGTTACCTCGGCGTCCCAGGGCAGCCCGGAGACCTCGCCGTGCTGGGCGAGCGCGGCACCGCGGTGACGGGACGGCGCGCCGCCGTTCGGCAGCACCTCCTGCCAGCCGCCCCGGTAACGGTCGAGGAACGCGGACACATCGTCGGCGGCCGCACCCGCGGCCTGGCGGGGATCGCGCAGGCCGCCAGGCGACAGCCAGGTCGCGTCCAGGTCCCTCGGCTTGTAGCAGAACTCGATCACGTCCGAGCCGAGACCGGCCAGCACGGTGACCCGGAGCAGTTCGTTTTCCAGTACCACGGCACGGACACAAGCCATCGTGACCTCGTGCACCCGGGCGCCCCAGTTACGCGCCGGGCGGCTGGGCAGGGCGGCCATTCGCGCTCAGGACCCCGTGCTGGCGAGCCCGGTTCCGGCGAAGGTCACGTCGATGAACCGAGGCTCGTAGATGCTCGCGTCCGAGTACAGGTCGGTGTTGACGAAGCTGTTCACGTTGTACGAGATCAGGAGCGTGTTCCCGGTGCTAACTTCGGGGTGGGCCTTGGCGTTGTAGCCGTAGACGTTCGGGTCGTTGCCGCCTCGGCCGCCGTGCCCCGTCTCTGGCTCGACGTACACCGCCGTCTTGTCCACGAACGGCCCGGCCGGCGAGCAGGCGAAGTACGCGTCGATCTCCGGGCTGAGCGGCTGCGCGGTGTCCTGCGTGATAAGCACGTAGACGTCGCCGAGGCGGCTCACGCTGT
Organism: Trebonia sp.; assembly: GCA_035294225.1. Taxonomy (GTDB): domain Bacteria; phylum Actinomycetota; class Actinomycetes; order Streptosporangiales; family Streptosporangiaceae; genus Trebonia. The sequence goes on along the minus strand of DATGLH010000028.1, from coordinate 71 downwards.
ACTCGTTGGCGACGTGCAGGAAGCCGTCGGACGCCGCGGGGTCGGGCAGCCGGATCGCGTCCGCCTCGCTG
>DATGLH010000027.1:0-18910 GCA_035294225.1 Trebonia sp. | reverse complement strand
CGGGCCGCGGCGGTGATCCCGTCCCCCGGCGGGAATACCACTTCCGCGCCAAGTGCTGTTAGTCTTGGTCGCTGACCAGTCTGGTGCCCGGGCACCAGGCGTGCAAGCGGAGGACCACCTCCCACCTGGCCGGCCTGCTGGCTGGCGGGTCTGGCCGCAGCCGGCCGCACAGCCGCGCGCAGCGCGGACGCGGTGACGGGCCTGCGGCGCGGAGCGGTCGCCGGCCCGGCCGGCGGTTCCGTTGTTGTGGTTGCCCCGCGGCGCGCGCGCCTAGCGGGGCTTTTCCGTCTGGCATGGTCGCGGCAGGACGCCGCCGGAAAGGCCGGCGGCTACAGATGAAGCTCTGGAGGCCACATCAGCGCCGAAACGCGTGTCAATGAGCGCATCCGCGCTCCGGAGGTCCGGCTCGTCGGCCCGAAGGGCGAGCAGATCGGGATCGTCTCCATCAGCGAGGCGCTCCGGCTCGCTCAGGAGGCCGACCTCGATCTGGTCGAGGTTGCCCCGACCGCGCGGCCCCCGGTCTGTAAGCTCATGGACTACGGGAAGTTCAAGTACGAGTCCGCGGTCAAGGCCAGGGAGTCGCGCAAGAACCAGACGCAGACGATCGTCAAGGAGATCAAGCTGCGCCCGAAGATCGACCCGCACGACTACGGCACCAAGAAAGGCCACGTCGAGCGGTTCCTGAAGGCCGGCGACAAGGTCAAGGTGACGATCATGTTCCGCGGACGCGAGCAGTCCCGGCCGGAACTCGGTTTCCGCCTGCTCCAGAAGCTGGCCGACGACGTCCACGAGCTTGGCTTCGTCGAGTCGCAGCCGAAGCAGGACGGGCGGAACATGATAATGGTGATCGGCCCGCACCGGAAGAAGACCGAGAGCAGGGCCGATCGCAACGCACAGGCGGCCGCGCAGGCGCGTCAGGTCCCGAGCCCGCGCAGCGAGGCGGCCCCGGCGCCGACCGACGCGTAGCCCGGCCCGGCCGGGAGGTTTTGACCCGCACCGCGGGAGACGGCCATGCGGCCGGCCCAGCGCCGCATGGCCGGGTAAGGCTGCCCTCGGGCGGCGGTAAGGCTGCCCTCGGGCGGCGAAGAGCGACAGACGAAGAGCGACAGACACGGAGACGACGGCGACCATGCCGAAGATGAAGACGCACAGCGGCGCCGCCAAGCGGTTCAGGCTTACCGGCAGCGGCAAGGTGATGCGGCTGCGCGCCAACCGCAGCCACCTTTTCGAGCACAAATCCTCCCGGGTCACGCGCCGGCTGTACGGAGCGGTGGAGGTCGCGCCCGCCGACGTCCGGGAGATCAAGAAGCTGCTCGGCAAGTAGGCCCAGGACAACGAGGAGACAGAACGATGGCACGCGTGAAGCGCTCGCTTAACGCCAAGAAGAAGCGCAGGGTTGTCCTTGAGCGGGCGAGCGGCTACCGGGGCCAGCGGTCACGGCTCTACCGCAAGGCCAAGGAGCAGGTCCTCCACTCGATGGCCTACGCCTACCGCGACCGCAAGGACCGCAAGGGCAACTTCCGCCGGCTGTGGATTCAGCGCATCAACGCCGCGGCGCGGGCGAACGGCATGACCTACAACCGTTTCGTGCAGGGCCTGAAGGCCGCCGGCGTCGAGGTGGACCGGCGTATCCTCGCCGACCTCGCGGTGAGCGACGAGGCGGCCTTCGCCGCCCTGGTCCAGGTGGCACGCGCGGCGCTCCCCGAGGGCGCTGGCGCCGCGGCCTGACCCGGCCCCGCCCCCGTCCGGCAGCCGACCAGAGGGAAAGTCCCTGACGATAAGCGACTACCGCAGCGCGAGCTCGGCGCGGCTCAAGGCGGCCCGCCGGCTGACCAAGCGGGCGCTCAGGCAGCGGGAGCGGGCCTTCCTCGCGGAAGGCCCGCAAGCTGTTTCCGAAGCGCTCGCCACCGGGGCCCGGGTCATGGGCCTGTTCGTCACCGCGCCCGCGCAGGGGCGCCATGCCGCGCTCGTCGCCGCGGCGGCGGACGCGGGCATCGACGTCCAGATGGTCAGCGGCGAGGTGATGAGCGAGCTCGCGCAGACCGTCACCCCGCAGGGCATGCTCGCGATCTGCGAATTCGTCGATGTCCCGATCGACCGGGTCATCGCGGCCCGGCCACGGCTCGTGGCGCTGCTGGCCAACGTCCGCGACCCGGGCAACGCCGGCACCGTGCTGCGCACCGCCGACGCGGCGGGCGCGGACGCGGTCGTCTTCGCCGACGCCTCGGTCGACCCGTACAACGGCAAGTGCGTGCGGGCGAGCGCGGGCAGCCTGTTCCACCTTCCCGTGGTGGCAGGGACGCGCCTGACCGAGGCGGTGGCCGCGCTCAGGGAGGCCGGCCTGCGGGTTGTCGCCGCCGACGGCCGGGCGGACGTGACCCTGGACGATCCCGGGACCCGCGAGGCGCTCGCCGCCCCGACCGCGTGGCTGTTCGGCAACGAGGCATGGGGGCTGCCGCCCGACCTGCGCGCCCTCGCCGACCAGGCGGTCGCGGTGCCGATCTACGGCCGGGCGGAGAGCCTGAACCTCGCCGCCGCGGCGGCGGTGTGCATGTACGCCTCCGCGTCCGCGCTGCGCGGCGGCGCGCCCGCGCTGCGCGGCGACAGCGGCGATGCCGGTGAGCGGCGATGCCGGTGAGCGGCGACAGCGGTGACGCCGGTGGTATGAATACACCAGGGACACCTCGCGAAGGATTATGATTACATTGCGTTGCGTGCGTTGATGGCGAGTAAGAATTACCGTGGCACTGGGTATTTGCGATACGGCATAGAGAAATCCCGCGTGCGGGGCTGTCGTCGGGGCGGTCTCGCGCGCTAGAGTCTGATCACATTCCGTCACCCGCGTCCCGGAACGAGCCGAGCGCCGGCCGTCTGATGCGGCCCCCTGCCGGACGGAGGCGTCGCAGTCGTGGAGGACAACACAGCGAGCCGGGGCAACCCCGGTGAGCCCGGCCATACCGGTGGCATCCCCGCTGTCCCGGCGGCCCGGCTGGCACAGTCCCTGACAGCCGCCCAGGCCCTGATGGCGGACGAACTTCCCGACGGACTCGTCGTGGCGGACGACGCGGGCCGCGTGATCGTCTTCAACCGCGCGGCCGCCCGGCTCACGAACATCGCGGCCGAGGAGGCCATCGGCAAGTTCGTCTCCGACGTCCTGCCGTTCCGCGACGACGACGGCCGGGACTGGTGGGTGTTCGTCGATCCCTACCACGGCCTCGCCACCCGGACCCGGCATCCGGAGCGGAGCCTGTACCTGACCGACGGCACGGAGCTTCTCGTCTCCGTCGGCTACGTCCGCGGCGGCCGCGGCGGCCCGGTCCGCCGCCTGGTGATCTCCCTGCGGGGCGCCCAGCAGCGGGCGAGGATCGAGCGCAGCCGCGCCGAGCTCGTCTCCACCGTCGCGCACGAACTGCGCTCCCCGCTGACCTCCGTCAAGGGCTTCACCGCCACGCTGCTGGCCAAGTGGCACCGGTTCACCGACGACCAGAAGCGGATCATGCTCGAGACCGTCAACGCCGACGCGGACCGGGTCACCCGGCTGATCACCGAGCTGCTCGACGTGTCCCGCATCGAGTCCGGCCGGATGGAGGTGCACCGGCAGCTCGTCGACGTCCCGGACCGGGCCAGGAAGATCATCGCCGGCCGGGTCGCGGCCGGCGAGCCGGAAGACCGGTTCCGCCTGGAGGCCGCGCCCGACCTCCCGGAGACGTGGCTGGACGCCGACAAGATCGACCAGATCCTCGGCAACCTCGTGGAAAACGCTGTCAGGCACGGGGCTGGTATCGTGACGGTCGTGGTAGAGCGTGCGCGTATCGGCGGCGACCCGGCGATCGCCGTGTCCGTGCGCGACCAGGGCGAGGGAATTCCCCCGGAGATGGTGCCCCGGGTGTTCCGCCAGTTCTGGAGGGGCAAGCGGCGCGGCGGCACCGGCCTGGGCCTGTATATCGTGAAGGGCCTCGTGGAGGCGCTCGGCGGTGACATCACCGTGGGCCGCGCGCCCGGCGGCGGCGCCGAGTTCCGATTTATCCTGCCCGCAGGAGCGCCCGTCGCATAGGCGCAAGCCGCGACGCGCGGCGCGCCGGCGGGCGATCGCAGACCTAGCCACGCCGCGGCGGCGGCCTTCCCGGTAGGGTTCCGGTGTGCCGGATGGGAGGCGGCCCCGTCCGTTCGGGATAAGGACCTCCAGCCTGCGCCCGCCGCGGGCCTGCCAGCCGCATGACTGCCGCTACCCGAGGAAGCGAAAGATGTCCGCACCCAACAAAAGCTACGATCCCGTCGAGGTGACGGCCTTGTCCCCAGCAGAGGTGGAGCGCGCGCTCGACGCGGCCCTCACCGCCATCGCCGCGGCGAAAACGCTCGATGAGCTCAAGGCGGCGCGGATCGCGCACACCGGGGACAGGGCTCCGCTGACCCTGGCCAGCGCCGAGATCGGCGCGCTGCCGCCGGAGGCGCGGGCCGACGCGGGCCGGCGCACCGGCGCCGCCAAGGCGCGGATCGCCGAGGCGCTGGCGCGGCGCCAGGCGCAGCTTGAGAGGGAACGCGACGAGCGCGTGCTCGTCACCGAGAGGGTCGACGTGACGCTCCCGTTCGACCGCACCCCGGCCGGCGCCAGGCACCCGGTCACGCTGACCGCCGAACGGCTCGCCGACGTGTTCGTCGCCATGGGCTACGAGGTCGCCGACGGCCCCGAGGTCGAGGCGGAGTGGTACAACTTCGACGCCCTCAACATCCCGCCGGATCACCCGGCGCGGGAGATGCAGGACACGCTGTTCATCGCACCGCCCCCGGGCGCGCCGGAAAACTCGCGCAGCGGCATGGTGCTGCGCACCCACACCTCGCCGGTGCAGATCCGGAGCCTGCTCACGCGCCCGCTGCCGGTGTACGTGGTCAGCCCGGGGAAGGCGTACCGCAACGAGGCGCTGGACGCCACCCACCTGCCGGTCTTCTACCAGATCGAAGGGCTGGCCGTGGACGAGGGGCTGACCATGGCCGACATGCGCGGTGCGATCCAGGCGTTCGTGGACGCGCTGTTCGGCGCGGGGCTGCGGACGCGGCTGCGGCCGGATTACTTCCCGTTCACCGAGCCGTCCGGCGACGTGTCCATGGAGTGCCACGTGTGCCGGGGCGAGTCGGTCAAGCCCGGCGCCGACCCCTGCCGGGTCTGCCGGTCCCAGGGCTGGATCGAGATCGCCGGCTGCGGGATGGTCAACCCGCGCGTGCTCGTGGCCTGCGGCATCGACCCGGACCGGTACAGCGGTTTCGCGTTCGGGCTCGGCATCGAGCGGGCGCTGATGCTCGCGCACGGCGTGTCCGACATCAGGGACACCGTGGACGGCGACGTGCGGTTCAGCCGGGCCTTCGGCACCGAGCTGTAGCCGAGGCTTAGGCAACAGACCGAGGAGACCAGTAGCGATGCGGGTACCACTTTCCTGGCTGCGCGGCTACGCGCCGATCCCGGCCGAGACGGACGCGGCGGACGTGGCGCGGCGGCTCACCGCCGCCGGCCTGGAGGTCGAGGCGGTCGAGCAGGCCGGCCACGACATCCGCGGCGTGGTGGTCGGCCAGGTGCTCACCGTCGAAGAGCTCACCGGGTTCAAGAAGCCGATCCGGTACTGCCGGGTGGCCACGTCGGAGGAGCAGCTGGCGGACGACCCGGAGAAAGCCCCCGGCGTCATCTGCGGCGCCACCAACTTCGCGGCCGGCGACCGGATCGCCCTGGCCCGGCCCGGCGCGGTGCTGCCCGGAGGGATCGAGATCGGCGCGCGCAGCACCTACGGCCGCCTCTCCGAGGGCATGATCTGCTCCGCGAGGGAACTGGCGATCGGCGATGACCACACGGGGATCCTGGTGCTGCCGCCCGACGCGCCGCTCGGGGCCGACTTCGTGGAGTACGCGCAGCTCAGGGACGACATCCTGGAGATCTCCGTAACCCCGGACCGCGGCTACGCGGTCAGCGTCCGCGGCGTGGCGCGCGAGCTGGCCGGCGCGTACGGCGTGCCGTTCACCGACCCGGCGCAGACCTTCATCCCGGGCGAGGACGCCGCCGGCGCCGGCGCGGACGCCGTCAACCCGCAGGTGTGGCCGGCCAGCATCGCCGACCCCGCCGCCTGCGACCGGTTCGTGCTGCGCGAGGTCCGCGGTTTCGACCCGCGGGCGGGAACCCCGCTGTGGATGCGGGTGCGGCTGGCGCGTTCCGGGATGCGCAGCGTGTCGCTCGCGGTGGACGTGACGAACTACCTGATGCTGGAACTCGGCCAGCCGCTGCACGCATTCGACCGGGCCAAGCTGAACGGCCCGATCGTCGTGCGCCGCGCCAGACCCGGCGAGACCCTCCAGACGCTGGACCACGTCACCCGTGCCCTGCACCCTGACGACATCCTGATCGCGGACGACAGCGGCCCGATCTCGATGGCCGGCACGATGGGCGGCCTGGCCACCGAGATCGACGAGGGCTCCACCGACATCGTCATCGAGGGCGCGCACTTCTCCGACGTCGGCACCGCCAAGATGAGCCGCAGGCACAAGCTGCACACCGAGGCGTCCTACCGGTTCGAGCGGGGGGTGGACAGGGAACTGCCGCTGCGGGCCACCGCCCGCGCGGCCGCGCTGCTGGCCTCGCTCGGCAACGCCACCGTGATACCCGGCTGCACGCACGCGCAGGTCCCGGTCACGCCGGTGACGATCGCCATGGCCGCCGATTACCCGGACCGGGTGGCCGGGGTCGGCTACGGGCTGGACACCGTGGTGCGGCGGCTGACCGAGGTCGGCTGCGAGGTGCGCGCCACGCGCGCCCCTGCGCCGCCCACGATCGCGCCATGGCGGGCCGGGGACGGCGCCGCGGCCGGGGACGGCGCCGCGGCCGGCCGCCACGGCATGCCCGGCGGGCCGCACCAGGGCCCGGAGGTCACGGTCCTGGAGGTCACGCCCCCGTCCTGGCGCAGCGACCTCACCGACCCCGCCGACCTGGCCGAGGAGGTCATCCGGCTCGAGGGCTACGTCAACGTCCCGGTACGGCTGCCGCGCGCGCTGGCCGGCCGCGGCCTCACCGCCAGGCAGCGGCTGGTGCGCGCCATCGGCCGCACGCTCGCCGACGCCGGGTTCGTGGAGGTGCACACCGATCCGTTCGCCCCGCGCGGCGATGCCGGCAGCCTCATGCTCCCGCCGGATGACCCGCGCCGCCCCGCCGTGCGGGTCGCGAACCCGCTGAGCGAGGACCAGCCGCACCTGCGGGCGACCCTGCTGCCGGGCCTCTTCCGCACCCTGGCGCGCAACATCGGGCGCGGTTTCCCCGACACCGCCCTCTTCGAGACGGGCCTGGTGTTCCGGCCGCGCCCGGGCTCGCCCGGGGTGGCGCCGATCCTGGCCACCGACCGGGGACCCACCGCCGAAGAGCTGGCCTCCCTGGAGGCGGCGCTGCCCGAGCAGCCGCTTCGGATCGGCGCGGTGCTGGCCGGCCACCGGGAACTGCCGGGGTGGTGGGGGCCGGGACGCCCCGCGAGCTGGGCGGACGCGATCGAGGCGGCGCGTGCGGTGGCTTCGGTGTGCCATCTGCGGTTCGACGTGCGGGCGGCGCAGGAGCCGCCGTGGCACCCCGGCCGGTGCGCGGCCCTGTACGTGCGGGCCGTCACCGGCGGCCGGGAGCCCGGGCACGGCCGGGAGCCCGGGCACGGCCAGGAGCCGGGCACGGAGTCCGGCCGGGAGCGCGAGTGGCTGGCCGGGCACGCGGGCGAACTGCACCCGCGGGTCGTCGCCGCGTACGGCCTGCCGCCGCGGGCCTGCGCGTTCGAGCTGGACTTCGCGGTGCTGGCGGCCGCCGCGGAGGCGGCCGGCCCGGTGCGCGGGCCGTCGCTGCCGACGTACCCGCTGGCCACCCAGGACGTGGCGCTCGTCGTCCCCGAGTCCGTGCCCGCGGCGGACGTGGCCGCGGCGCTGGCCGCGGGCGCGGGCGACCTGCTAGAGGACGTGCGGCTGTTCGACGTCTATACCGGGGCCCAGCTCGGCGCGGACCGCAAGTCGCTCGCCTATACGCTGCGCTTCCGCGCCCCCGACCGGACGCTCACCGCGGCGGAGACCACCGCGGCGCGGGACGCCGCGGTGGCCGAGGCCGCACGGCGGGTAGGCGCGGTACTCCGCGCCTGACCGCGGCCCGGTCACGGCTCCGCGCCTGACCGCGGCCTGGTCAGGCCCGCCGGGGCGCGCCTACCGGGCGCGCCCGTGCCGTGGCGCCCGGGCTGGGCCACCACGCCCGCCCGGGCGCGTCTACCGTGCGTGCGGTCTCAGACCGCCGTCTCAAGCCCAGCCAGTCGTCCGCATGTCGTTCTCCCCTCGCCGGATGTAAGCCGGTTCGCCGTGCTCGCCGTATGTTCGCTGTGTTCGCCTCTTCGGTTCGCCGTCTTCGGTTCGCCGTCTTCGGTTCGCCGTGTTCGCCGTGTTCGCCGTGCGGGCGCCGGCCGGCGATCCTGCGCCTTGCCGGGTCGTCTTCTCGATGCTTGAATACCGCAGCATCCCCGCGCAGCGAACGGCGAAACGCCGTTAAGTAACGATTGAATAACGGCTCCCCGCGCCGGACGCCCGCCGCCAACGCTGCAAACGCTTGCAGCGTAGGGCTTCCCGCTGTTCCCGGCGCCCGCCGGGCGGTGCCGCCGGACGGGCCCCCCTGTCAGTCGGTAGCCGTGTTTTGACAGTGTGCACGTGAAATCTGTGACAATGTGGGGTGGGCATTACACGGTGCGCTATCCGGCATGCTCAGCCAGATCCGTGGCGCGCCACGCTTCGCGGCGCGCCACGCTTCGCGAAGCCGCGGAAGCCGCGGAAGCCGCGGAAGCAGAGGAGGTCCGATGGGTCAGGGGCGCGGCACCGTGTTCCGCCGCGGCTCGCCCCGCGTCCGTGACTGGCCCTTCTGGTCGCTGGCCGGCTCGTCGCGCGTGTTCATCCTCCTTGTGATCTGCGGCTACCTTGCCTGGATCGGGGCATTGTCGGCGGCGTTCCGGCTGAATGCCGACGAGCTCGGCCTGTTCGCCTCGCTGCTGCTCTGCGACGCGGCCACGGTGGAGCTCACCAGGCGCGCCAGCGAGCCCGCCGGCGTCGTGAAAGACGTGTACGCGGTATGGGAACTCCCCGTGGTGATCCTCCTGCCGCCGCTGTACGCGCTGGTGATCCCGGCGATCAGGATCGCGCTCACGCAGTGGCGGGTGAGGCGGGCGCCGCTGCACCGGCGCGCCTTCTCCGCCGCGGTGATCGGCCTCGCCTACGGCTGCGCGTCGCTGGTGTTCCACGGGGTCATCCCGGGCGAGGAGCCCCCGCGCGCCTACCTGTGGAGCGACTCCAGGGTGTGGCTGCTCGCGGCGGGGGCGTGCGGCCTCACCCAGTGGGCGGTCAACCAGGGCCTGATACTGACCGGGATCAAGCTGGCAGAACCGGCGACCGGGATCAAGAACGCGCTGCTCGGCAGGGAATCGCTGCACAACGACGCGGCCGAGCTGTGCGTCGCCGTGCTGGTCGCCCTGGGCATGACGGTCAGCTATCTGACGCTGATCGTCGCGCTGCCGCTGGGGACCTTGCTACAGCGGTCGTTCCGGCACACCCTGCTGCTCAACGAGGCCCGCGCCGACGCCAAGACCGGCCTGCTCAACGCCGCGGCCTGGGAACGGGCGGCGGCGGCGGAAGTCGCCCGCGCCGTCCGCACCCGCACGCCGCTCGCCGTGGCGCTGCTCGACCTGGACCGGTTCAAGCAGATCAACGACAGCTACGGCCACCTGCTCGGCGATGAGGTGCTGCGGCAGATCGCCGGAACGATGATCCGGGTGCTGCGCGACTACGACCTGGCCGGCCGGTTCGGCGGGGAGGAGTTCGTGATGCTGCTCCCGCAGACCCGCGCCGTGGACGCCTTCCGTATCGCCGAACGAGTCCGCGCGCACATCGCGCAGCTTCCCATCTACGCCAGCGGCGCGGCCGGGTCCGAGCGGGTCCCGGTCACCGTGTCGATCGGCGTGGCCGCCCTGGACGCCGGATCGCACCGCGAGCTCACCGAGCTGCTCGCCGCCGCCGACGCCGCGCTGTACCGGGCGAAGGCGTCGGGCAGGGACCAGGTGCAGATGATCAGCACGAGCCGGGGACTGAGCGCGGTCCGCCCGCCGGCCGGCGGCGAGCTGTCCGCGGAGGGCATGCTGCTGTGGGGCGGCGGGCGGCTCGCGGACGGCGACGCGATCGCCGCCGGCGGCCTGCCCGGCGGTCCTCAGCTGCCCGGCGACGGCAACGCGAGCACGGCGACCACCTCGGCGCTCGTGGTGTGACACTGCGAGGCGTCCCCGGTCCGCAGCACCTCCGGTGTCGGGTACCCCTCGCAGACCCAGCCGTTCACGCTGACCGGAGCCCCGCCGCCGTTGCCGGGCACCTTGCCGTCCTTGATCATCGTGGCGTAGCTGTCCTCGACGCGCATCACGGTGCCGCAGTCCACGTTTCCCCTGACCACCTTGATCACGACAGGCACGTTGGCGCCGGTGCGCGTGGTGCCGCAGGATGAGCCGGCCGAGCCCGCGGACGAGCGGGACGACGCACACGCGACCAGGCCCACCGCCGCGAGGCCGGCGATGGCCGCCGCCACCCGGTACGCCTTCAACTGCCGCATTGTCCCCGACGCCGTCCCATCTCCGTGCGCAGCCGCCTCCATACCCTAGCGGCCCCTGGCGGAGCGGGCCCCTGGCGGACTCCGCCCGGCGGCCCCGAGCCCGGCGGCCCCTGGCGGACTCCGCCCCGCAGCCCCGCGGCCCCGCCGGGGAGCGCCGCGCCGCACCCTCTTGCATATTCATTCATTAGAATGCATACTTCTGCAAGAGGGAAGGAGGCGGTGGCATGGGCATACGGGTCGCGGTGGCCGGGGCCAGCGGGTACGCGGGCGGGGAACTCCTGCGGCTGCTCGCGGGGCACCCGGACCTGGAGATCGGCGCGGTCACCGGCGCGTCCAGCGCGGGCAAGCCGGTCACGTCGGCACACCCGAACCTTACCGGTCACCCGGCGTTCGACGGCCGGAACTTCCAGGCCACCGACGCGAGCACGCTGCGCGACGCCGAACTCATCTTCATGGCGCTCCCGCACGGGGAGTCGGCCGCGCTCGCCCGGCAGCTCCCCGGCGCGCGCATCGTGGACCTGTCGGCCGACTTCCGGCTCGCCGACGAGAGCGCGTGGCAGCGCTTCTACGGCGTCCCCTACGCCGGCCGCTGGGCCTACGGCCTGCCCGAGCTTCCCGGCGCCAGGGACGCGATCAAGGCCGCGCGGACCGTGGCCGCCCCCGGCTGCTACGCCACCGCGTCGATCCTCGCGCTCGCCCCGCTGCTCACGGCGGGGCTGGCGGACCCCGCGGACATCGTGATCGTCGCCGCCTCCGGCACCTCCGGCGCGGGCCGCTCGCCCCGGCCCGACCTGCTCGCCAGCGAGGTCATGGGCAGCGTGTCCGCGTACAAGGTCGGCGGGACGCACCGGCATACTCCGGAGATCGAGCAGGCTCTGAAGGAAGCCCGGGATATTTATTCCGAACGGACCGGGGTGACTCCCCAGGACGTCACCGTCTCCTTCACCCCCGTTCTCGCGCCCATGCCGCGCGGCATCCTCGCCACCTGCACGGCCCGGCTGGCATCGGGCGTCGCGGACCTTCCGGACGTCGACGACGTGCTGCGCGGCGCCCTCGCCGACGCCTATGCGGGCGGCCCGTTCGTGCACCTGCTGCCCGCCGGCCAGTGGCCGTCCTCGGGATCCCTGTCCGGGTCCAACGGCGCCCACCTCCAGGTGACCGCCGACGCCCACGCCGGCCGCGCGGTCGCGGTGTCCGCCATCGACAACCTCGGCAAGGGCGCGGCCGGCCAGGCCGTGCAGATCGCCAACCTCATGCTCGGCCTGCCGGAGACGGCGGGCCTGACCTCACACGGAGTGGCCCCATGAGCGTGACAGCACCGCTGGGTTTCCGCGCCGCGGGCGTCGCGGCCGGGCTTAAGAAGTCCGGCGAGCGGGACGTCGCGGTCGTGATCAATGACGGCCCGTCCCGCGCCGCGGCTGCGGTCTTCACCGCCAACCGGGTGCAGGCCGCGCCGGTCAGGTGGACGCGTCAGGTGGTCAGCGGGGGGCGGGTGCGCGCCGCCGTGCTGAACTCGGGCGGCGCCAACGCGTGCACCGGCCCGCTGGGTTTCCAGGACACGCACGCCACCGCCGAACGGCTCGCCGCCGCCATCGGGGACTCGGCAGGGGAGATCGCGGTCTGCTCCACCGGCCTGATCGGCGAGCGGCTGCCGATGGACAAGCTGCTGCCCGCGGTGGACGCCGCCGTCGCCGAGGCGGACCGGAGCGGGGGAGTGCACGCCGCCGACGCGATCCGCACCACCGACACCGTGGTGAAGATCGCCTTCCGCCGCGAAGACGGGTACTCGATCGGCGGCATGGCCAAGGGCGCGGGCATGCTCGCCCCGGCCCTGGCGACCATGCTCTGCGTGCTCACCACCGACGCGGACCTGCCGGCCGCCGAACTGGACTCCGCGCTCCGCTCGGCCACCGCGGTCACCTTCGACCGGCTGGACACCGACGGCTGCATGTCCACCAACGACACCGTGCTGCTGCTGGCCAGCGGCGCGGCGGGGGTCAGGCCGGACCGCAAGGACTTCGCCCGCGCGCTGACCGAGGTCTGCGCGGACCTGGCGCGCCAGCTCCAGCTGGACGCCGAGGGCGCGTCGAAGATGATCACGGTCGAGGTCATCGGCGCGGCCAGCGAGGCGGACGCGGTGACCGTCGGCCGGGCGGTGGCAAGGAGCAACCTGCTCAAGTGCGCGATCGCCGGCGAGGATCCCAACTGGGGCCGGGTCCTTGCCGCGGTCGGCACCACCGACGCGGTCTTCGACCCGGACCGGCTGAACGTCGCGATCAACGGCGTATGGGTGTGCCGCGGCGGCGCGGCCGGGGACGAGCGGTCCAAGGCCGACCTGCGGGGACGGGACGTGACGATCACCGTGGACCTGTCCGCCGGGCCGAACGCCGCGGTGATCCTCACCACGGACCTGACCGAAGCCTACGTCCACGAGAACTCCGCGTATTCGACATGACGACCCTGGCAAGCGAAGGAAAGAGCGAAGACAAGGACGCGGCGCGCCGGTCGGCCGCGACCGCCAAGGCCGCCGCGCTCATCGAGGCGCTGCCCTGGCTGGACCGCTTCCACGGCGAGACCGTCGTGATCAAGTACGGCGGCCACGCGATGACCGACGAGGACCTGCGCGCCGGGTTCGCCCAGGACCTGGTGTTCCTCCGCTACGCCGGGCTGCGCCCGGTCGTGGTGCACGGAGGCGGCCCGCAGGTCACCGAGCACCTGGACAGGCTCGGCATCGAGTCGACGTTCACCGCGGGGCTGCGGGTGACCACGGCCGAGATGATCGACGTGGTCCGGATGGTCCTCGGCGGCAAGGTGAACAAGGACATCGTGGGGCTGATCAACCGCTACGGGCCGTTCGCGGTCGGCATATCCGGCGAGGACGCGAACCTGTTCACCGCGGAGCGCAAGGTCGCGATCGTGGACGGCGAGGCGGTGGACATCGGCCTGGTCGGCGACATCGTGGTGACCGATCCGGGCGCGGTCCGCGCGCTGATCGCCGACGGCCGGATCCCGGTCGTGTCCAGCCTGGCCCGCGGCGCCGACGGCGAGGTCTACAACGTGAATGCCGACACCGCGGCCGCCGCCCTGGCGGTGGCGCTTGACGCGGCCAAGCTCGTCGTGCTCACCGACGTGGAGGGGCTGTACCGGGACTGGCCGGCCTCGGCCGAGGTCATCAGCCAGCTTCGCGCCGCCGAGCTGGAGCGGCTGCTGCCGTCGCTGTCCGCCGGGATGATCCCCAAGATGGAGGCTTGCCTGACCGCGGTGCGCGGCGGCGTGCCGCAGGCCCACGTGCTCGACGGGCGGCTCAGCCACGCCATCCTGCTCGAGATCTTCACCGACTCCGGCATCGGCACGATGGTCACCCCCGACGCGCCGCGGCACCACGCTCCCCGCTCCAACGACCCCGATCGCGCGATCAAGTACCCCCCGGCGGCGTCGATTGCGCAATCAGCTCCCCATTCCCTTGGAGGTACCCGATGAGCGCGAGCGACGCGCTGCGCAAGCGGTTCGAGGCGGCGATGATGCCCACCTACGGCACCCCGCCGCTGGCGATCGCCCGCGGCGAGGGCTGCCGGGTGTGGGACGCCGACGGCAACCGGTACCTGGACCTGATCGCGGGTATCGCGGTGAGCGCCCTCGGCCACGCCCATCCGGCTATCGTGAACGCCGTGAGCAGCCAGGTGGCCACGATCGCGCACACCTCGAACCTGTTCGTGCACGAGCCCGGCGTGGCGCTCGCCGAGCGGCTGCTCGGCCTGCTCAAGGCCGACGGCCGGGTCTTCTTCTGCAATTCGGGGGCCGAGGCGAACGAGGCCGCGATCAAGCTGGTCCGCCGCCGGGCGGGCACGGGCAGGCGGGTCGTCGCCGCGATCGGCAGCTTCCACGGCCGGACGATGGGCTCGCTGGCGATCACCGGCAAGGAGTCGATCAGGGAGCCGTTCGGGCCGTTCGGGATGGACGTGCGGTGGATCCCCTACGGTGACGCGGCGGCGCTGGCCGGCGCGGTGGACGACAGCGTGGCGGCGGTCTTCCTCGAGCCCGCGCTCGGCGAGGGCGGCGTGGTCCCGCCGCCCGGCGGCTACCTCCGCGCCGTCCGCCAGGCCTGCGACGCGGCCGGCGCGCTGCTGGTCCTCGACGAGATCCAAAGCGGCATCGGCAGGACAGGTGCCTGGTTCGCCCACCAGAAGGAGGGTGTCGCGCCCGACGTGCTGACGCTCGCCAAGGGCCTGGGCGGCGGGCTGCCGATCGGCGCCTGCGTCGGCTTCGGGGAATGCGGCACGGCCTTCGCCAAGGGCGACCACGGCTCGACGTTCGGTGCCAACCCGGTGGCCTGCGCGGCCGCGCTCGCCGTGCTCGACACCATCGAGTCGGACAACATCCTCGCCAACGTCGAAACCGTCGGCAGGCAGCTCGCGGACGGCATCGCCGCGATCGGGCACCCCCTGCTGAAGGGCGTGCGCGGCAGCGGCCTGTGGCTCGCCGCGGTGCTCACCGAGGCGGCCGCCCCGGCGGTCGCCACCGCCGCCCAGGCACACGGCTTCCTGGTCAACGCCGTGCAGCCGGACGCGGTACGGCTCGCGCCGCCGCTGATCCTGTCCGCGGCCGAGGCGCAGGAGTTCCTGGACGCGCTGCCCGCGATCCTGACCGAGGCGCACGCGGCGGCGGGTGCCTGATGGTCAGGCACTTCCTCCGCGACGACGACCTCGCCCCGGCACAGCAGGCCGAGGTGCTCCGGCTGGCCGCGGCGATGAAGGCCGGCCGGTTCGCCCGCCGTCCCCTCGCGGGCCCGAAGGCGGTGGCCGTGCTCTTCGACAAGCCGTCGCTGCGCACCCGGGTGTCGTTCACCGTCGGCATCGCCGAGCTCGGCGGCTTTCCCCTGGTCATCGACACGCAGACCACGCACATCGGGCGCGGCGAGACGATCGCCGACGTCGCCCGCGTGCTCACCAGGCAGGCCGCGGCGATCGTGTGGCGGACCTTTGGGCAGGAGCGGATCGCCGAACTCGCGGAGCACGCCACGGTGCCGGTGATCAACGCGCTGACCGACGAGTTCCACCCCTGCCAGGTCCTGGCCGACCTGCAGACGATCACCGAACGCCTCGGCCCGCTCCCCGGCCGCACGCTCACCTTCCTCGGCGACGGGGCGAACAACATGGCCCACTCCTACCTGCTCGGCTGCGCCACCGCGGGGATGCACGTGCGGGTGGCCGCCCCCGCCGGGTACCAGCCGGACCCCGCGGTGCTGGCCGCGGCGCAGGCGATCGCCGCGCGCACCGGCGGCTCGGCGGCCGTGCTCGACGACCCGGCGGTCGCGAGCAAGGGTGCCGATGTGCTCGCCACCGACGTGTGGGTATCGATGGGGCAGGAGGACGCGCCCGCGCGCCGGGCCGCGCTCGCCCCGTACCAGGTCAACGGAGAGCTGCTGGGCCTTGCCGGACCGGAGGCCATCGTGCTGCACTGCCTGCCCGCGCACCGCGGCGAGGAGATCACCGCCGAGGTCCTCGACGGCCCGGCCAGCGTGGTCTGGGACCAGGCGGAGAACCGGCTGCACGCCCAGAAGGCGCTGCTCGCCTGGCTGCTTGAGGGGTCCTGATGGCGGGCCAGGCGACTCCGGCCGCCCCGGCGACGAAGGCCGCCAGGCAGGCCCGGATCGCCGCGATCCTGTCCAGGGAACAGGTCCACTCCCAGGAGCAGCTCGCCGCGCTGCTCGCCAAGTACGCCGGCATGCACGTCGCGCAGGCCACGCTGTCGCGGGACCTGGACGAGCTCGGCGTGGTACGGCTGCGCGCGCCGGACGGCACGCTGGTGTACGCGCTGCCCGAGGAGCCGGGCGGTCCGGGATCCCTCCCCGGTACCGGCCTGTCCGCGCGGCCGGCCGACGCTCCCGCCGCGCAGGGCGGCGAGCCGGCCGTCCCGCCCCCCGCGGCTGGATCGGCCGGATCCGCCGGCGCGGCTGGATCGGCTGTATCCGCCGGCGCGGCGGGCGGCGCCCCGGCGCGGCTGGCCCGGTACCTGAAGGAGCTGCTGACCTCGGCGGAGGCGAGCGCCAACCTCGTCGTGCTCCGCACGCCGGCCGGCGCGGCGCAGTTCCTCGCCTCGGTCATCGACCATGCCGCGTGGCCGACGGTGCTCGGCACGGTGGCCGGCGACGACACCGTCCTCGTCATCTCCAGGGACCCGCTCGGCGGCGAGGCCCTCGCCGCCGAGTTCCGCCGCCTGGCCGAACGCCGCCGCTGACGCCCGCCGCCAGGCGCCATGGTCAACGACAGCCTCATCGGTAGCATGCGCCACAGGCGATCCGTGCCGGGCGATCGCCGGCCCCCGGCCGCCGCCCCCCGGCCGCCGGAGCCGGCTGAGCGCTGCGGCCCCGCCTTCATCTTCCGGGGTGTTCCGGGGGGTGCGGCCGGCCTCAGTAGTGGCTGTGCGCAGCCGTATGCGTGGGCCCCGTCTGGGCCAATAGGGTTGGGTAACGGGGGCCGGAACGATGGAAGTGGGATCAGGTGGGACAGATGGAATCGGGCGCCGCGGCGGAGCAGCCGGGCGCCGGACTCGGGGCACAGGGGCGGGCGACCCGGCTGTGGGGCGGCCGGTTCGAGGGCGGCCCCGCGGACGCGCTGGCCCGGCTGTCGCTGAGCGTCCAGTTCGACTGGCGGCTCGCCCGCTACGACCTGCTCGCGTCCCGCGCGCACGCGCGGATGCTGCACCGGGCCGGGCTGCTCAGCGACAGCGAGGCCGACTCGATGCTGAAGGCGCTCGACGACCTGGACGCCGCGGTGGAGGACGGCTCGTTCCGGCCGACGGTGGCCGACGAGGACGTGCACACCGCACTCGAGCGCGGGCTGCTCGAACGCCTCGGCTCCCTCGGCGGCAAGCTGCGCGCCGGCCGCAGCCGCAACGACCAGGTCGCCACCGACCTGCGGCTGTACCTGCGCGACCACGTGCGGCTCATCGTCAGCCGGCTGGCCGAGTTGCAGACCGCGCTGATCGCGCAGGCCGAAGCCTGCGGTGAGGTGCCGGCTCCCGGGATGACGCACCTTCAGCACGCCCAGCCGGTGCTGTTCGCCCACCAGCTACTCGCCCACGTGCAGGCGTTCGCGCGGGATGTGAGCCGGCTGCGCGACTGGGACAGGCGCGCAGCCGTGAGCCCGCTGGGCGCGGGCGCGCTCGCCGGATCGTCGCTGCCGGTCGACCCGCAGCGGCTCGCGGCCGAGCTCGGCTTCGACAGCGCCGCGCCCAACTCCATGGACGCCGTCGCCGACCGTGACTTCGCCGCCGAGTTCTGCTTCGCCGCGGCGCTCACCGGGGTGCACCTGTCCCGGCTGGGGGAGGAGATCGTGCTCTGGTCGTCGCAGGAGTTCGGCTGGATCGAGATCGACGACGCCTACGCCACCGGGTCGTCGATCATGCCGCAGAAGAAGAACCCCGACGTCGCCGAGCTTGCCCGAGGCAAGGCCGGCCGGCTCATCGGCGGGCTCACCGGCCTGCTCACCACCCTCAAGGGGCTTCCCCTCACCTACAACCGGGACCTGCAAGAAGACAAGGAGCCCGTGTTCGACGCGGTCGACACGCTGCTGCTCGTGCTCCCGGCCATGGCCGGTCTGATAGCGACCTTGCGCATCAATGCCGAACGGCTGCGCAGCGGCGCCCCCGCGGGCTACACGCTGGCCACCGACCTCGCCGAATACCTGGTCCGGCGCGGCGTGCCGTTCCGCGACGCGCACGAGATCGTCGGACACCTGGTGGTGTGGTGCCAGGTGAACGACGTGGGCCTGGACGAGGTGAGCGACGCCGACCTCGCGAAGGTCTCGCCGCACCTCACGCCGGACGTCCGGGCGGTCCTCACCGTGGACGGCGCGCTCGCGGCCCGCAAGGGGTTCGGCGGCACGGCGCCGGACCGGGTGGCCGAGCAGCTCGAGGCCCTGCGCGCCACCGTCAACGACGCCGCGGCGTGGGCGGCGGCCGACAGCGCCTGACCGCGGTGACCGCCGGCTCCCGCGCCGCCGCGGGACTCATGCCCAGGGACTTCTTCGACCGGCCCGCTCAGGAGGTAGCACCGGAGCTGCTCGGCTGCGTGCTTGAGCACGAGACCCCCGACGGGCTGGCCGCGGTGGCGCTGACGGAAGTGGAGGCCTACGCCGGCCTGGCGGACCCCGCGTCGCACGCGTACCGGGGGCGGACCGCGCGGAACGCCGTGATGTTCGGGCCGCCGGGACACGCGTATGTGTACTTCACGTACGGGATGCACTTCTGCATGAACGTGGTCTGCATGCCGCCCGGCACGGC
>DATGLH010000026.1:0-78731 GCA_035294225.1 Trebonia sp. | reverse complement strand
CACGCGGAACGCCGTGGAGTACACCGTCTTGTTCTACCTGCTCGGCACCGGCGTCGTCGCGCTGGCGCGGCTCGTGCGCCGTCACCGGGCGACGGCGGTCACGGCCTCAGCCGCCGGGACATCCGGCGGCGAGTCGGCCTGACCTCATCAGCGAACCGGCTCACCCGGCTCTGGCGGTGGCCGGTGCGTGGCTGCTGAGGGCCTGGCCACGGGGCCCGCGGGTGAGGGCCTGGCCACGGGGCCCGCGGGCCCGCGTGGTGCCGTCCGGATGAAGGATGAATTGCCAGCCCCGCCGGTGGGCGCGCGCGTCGTGGTGGAACTGGCACAGCAGGGCGCATGAGCTGGCGCTGGCCGGGCTGCCGTCGCTCGTGCGCTCCAGGTGGCGGACGCCGCGGCCGGCCGGCCGGGTGCGGCGCGTGGCGTGCCCGCGCCCGCGGCGGCGGTGGCATGACCGGGTGTCGTTTCCGGCATATGCAGCCAGTTTTGACACCCGGTCACGGCTGCGCGTCACCGCGCGCCGCCTTGCCGGCCGGCTCCTGGGCTGCGGCCACTGCCCGGCCGGGGCAGGGACCTGCCGGTGCGGGCCGGGAGAGGGACCCGGACGGCCTCGGCCGGGAGGCCGCCTGAACGGCCCCGGCCGTTGACGGGCGGGATCGCGCGGGATCTCGCGGGCGCCGGCCGCGGCGGTGATCGCCTCCACGCTCATCGCCTCCACGCTCATCGCCTCCTCTCGCCGGGCCGGCAGCGGCACGATCTGCGCCCGGTCGCGTCGGCATGGGATCGGCATGGGAAGGGCGGCCGCCGGCGAAGGGCTTCATGCCATGCCTGCCAGGGCGCCGGACGCGGGCAGCAGCACCGCCGACATCCGCGCCATCACCCGCGGGTTAACCCGGTAGTACACCCAGGTGCCGCGGCGCTCGGCGCTGATCAGCCCGGCCTCCCGCAAGATCCTCAGGTGGTAGCTGACCGTCGGCGCCGTCACGTCGAACGCGGCGGTCAGGTCGCACACGCACGATTCCCCACCGTCGTGGCAGGCGATCAGCGACAGCAGCCGCAGCCGCATCGGGTCGGCCACCGCCTTGAACAGCGGCGCCAGCTCATCCGCCCCGTCCGGGGACAGCGGCTCGCGGGCCAGCGGCGCGCAGCACGCGCCCTCGTCGGCGGGGCTCACCGCCGGCAGCAGCTCCTTAGACATGTCTCTAATTTGACATCGCCTCAAGCAGGGTGCAAACTGGCCGGTGTCTGATTAGAGGTTTCTTTAATCAGCGCCGTCGTCCCGTCTCCGGGGAGGGAACAACCGTCATGTCCCGTGTCCAGCTCGCGTTGCGCGTCGCCGACCTGGAAGGCTCTGTCGCCTTCTACAGCCGGCTGTTCGGCACCGGGCCCGCCAAGCGCCGTCCCGGCTACGCCAACTTCGCGATCGCCGAGCCGCCGCTCAAGCTCGTCCTGCTCGAAGGCGCCCCCGGCGAGCCCACCCGGATAGACCACCTCGGCGTCGAAGCCGAAACCGCCGGAGAGGTCGCCGCCGCGGCCGGACGCCTGGCCGCGCGGGGACTGGAAACCGTCATCGAGGAGGACGCCGTCTGCTGCTATGCCGTTCAGGACAAGGTCTGGATCGCCGGCCCCGGCGGCGAGCGGTGGGAGGTCTACGTCGTCAAGGCCGACGCCGACACCCCCGGCAAGGCAGCCGACTCGGCCTGCTGCACGCCCGCGGCCGGCACTGCCGACGGCGCCCGGCAGGGCGCATCAGCCTGTTGCTGACCACGACGTCGTAGGCCTGTCCATGATTGTTGCGCTGCGCAACCAGAGATGGCTATCGTCGGAGAATGCTCACTTCTTCCCGGTCTTGGTTTTCAGGCCGCGCGCGGTTCGCCGCGATCCTCGGCATCGTGTGCGCGGGGCTGGCGGCCGCGGGCTGCAGTTCGTCCAGCAGCAGCGGGTCGTCCGCGAGCGTGGCAGGCAGCTCATCGAATCCGGCGTCGCCGACCGCCTCGGCCAGGGGATCCGGCCCGGTCAACGTCCTGTACGCCGGCTCGCTGGTGGACCTGATGCAGAACCAGCTCGGTCCGGCCTTCCAGAAGGCCGCCGGCTACAGCGTCACCGGCTTCGCGGGCGGCTCGAAGGAGCTCGCGTCCGAGATCAAGGGCAAGGTGCACCAGGGCGACGTGTTCATCAGCGCGAGCCCCAAGGTCAACGCCACGCTGGAAGGCGCGGCGAACGGCAACTGGGTTTCCTGGTACGCCACGTACGCCACCTCAGGCCTGGTCCTGGGGTACAACCCGGCCAGCAAGTTCGCCAGTGACCTGAAGACCAGGCCCTGGTACCAGGTGATCACCGAGCCCGGGTTCCGGCTGGGGTTCACCGACCCTGCGACCGATCCGAAAGGCGCGCTGACCGTCGAGGCGCTGGACGACACCGCTGCGAGCAGGCACCTGCCGGCGCTGAAGACGCTTGCGGGTGACAAGGCCGATGTCTTCCCCGAGGAGACCCTCGTCGGCCGGCTGCAATCCGGGCAGCTCGACGCCGGGTTCTTCTATACGAGCGAGGCGACCGCCGCTAAGATCGCGACCGTGCCGCTGACCGGGGTCGACCTCAAGGCCACCTACACGGTGACCATCTTGAACAATGCGCCGCACGAGGCCGCCGCGGTGGCGTTCGTGTCCTACCTGCTCGGCTCGCCGGGCCAGTCCATCCTCAGGCAGGACGGGTTCACGCTGGTCACGCCGCCGAAGGTCACCGGATCGGGCGTGCCGGCCGGCCTGCAAAGCGTGCTGTCGTCATAGCCCGCCATGGCCGCGAAGGCATAAGAGTCTGGCAGCAGTGAGGTACCGAGCGTCACGCAGCCCGCTCACGTGGCTGGGCGGGCTGCTGGCGCTTTACCTGGCCGTCCCGCTCGCCGCCTTCCTCATCCGGCTCGCCGCCCCCGGCGAGCGCGGGTTCGGCACGCCCGGCCTGTGGTCGGCGCTGTGGGTCTCCGTCGAGAGCGCGACCATCAGCACCGCGCTGGTGGCGCTCTTCGGCATCCCGATGGCCTACTGGCTGGCCCGCTCGCGCGGGCCCGTCACGACGGCCGTCGGCACGCTCGTCCTGCTCCCGGTGGCGCTGCCGCCGGTGATGAGCGGCATCGTGCTGATATACCTGGTCGGTCCCTACACGTTTCTCGGGCAGCTGGCGGGCGGCCGGCTCACGGACTCGGTCGCGGGCGTGATCATCGCGCAGACCTTCGTCGCCGGCCCATTCTTGATCATCGCGGCCCGCTCTGCGTTCGCCACCGTCGACCCGGCGCTCGATGATCTCGCGGCCAGCCTCGGGCACCGCCCGGCCGCCCGGTTCTGGCTGGTCAGCATGCGGATCGCGGCTCCCGGCATCCGTGCCGGCCTGCTGATGACATGGCTGCGGGCCATCGGCGAGTACGGCGCGACCGTGCTGCTGGCCTATCATCCCTACACGCTGCCGGTGTTCACCTACGTGCAGTTCTCGAGCACCGGCATCCCCACCACGCAGGCCCCGACCGCGCTCGCGCTCGGCGTCGCGGTCGTGGTTGTGCTGCTCAGCGAGGTCCGGCCGCCGCGCCGGCTCCGGCGGGCCAGCGTGCCCGAGCCGGCGCCGCCGCCGCACGCGACCCCGATCAGCGTGGGGATCGACCTCGACGTCGCCATCGGCTCCTTCCGGCTCCGGCTGGCTCACCGCGCGGCCAGCCACCGGATCGCGATCCTCGGCCCGTCCGGCGCGGGCAAGTCGATGACGCTGCGCGCGATCGCGGGCTTCCTCGGACCGGAGGCCGGGACGGTGTGCTTCGGCGGGCAGCCGGTTTCCCGGGTGCCGGTGGAGGCGCGCGGCATCGGCTACGTTCCGCAGGGCCTTGCCCTGTTCCCGGGGCGGACGGTCTGGGAGCAGGTGCTGTTCGCCACCGGCGCCGACCCCGCGCTCGCCGCGTGGTGGCTGCGCACGCTGCATCTGGACGGCCTGGAGGACCGGCTTCCCGGCCAGCTGTCCGGCGGGCAGCGGCAGCGCGTCGCGCTGGCCCGCGCGCTCAGCCACCGTCCCCGGCTGGTCCTGCTCGACGAGCCGTTCAGCGCCCTGGACGCCCCGGTGCGCGATGAGCTCAGGCGCGAGCTGCGGCGCCTCCAGCGCGAGACCGGCCTGTCCACCGTGCTCGTCACGCACGACCCGGAAGAGGCGGCCCTGCTGGCCGACGAGATCCTCGTCGTCGCCGACGGGCGGCTGCTCCAGGCCGGACCGCGTGCCGAGGTCTACAACCGGCCCGCTTCGCCGCAGGTCGCCAGGCTCCTGGGGATCCAGAACCTCGGCCACGGCGTCGTCGCCGAGCCGGGCGCGGTCACCGTGGGGATGCTGCGGATCGCGGCCGAGACCGGCGACCTGCCCGGCGGCAGCGAGGTGCTCTGGACCATCCGCCCCGACCACGTCGCTGTCACCCCGCGCGGTGCCTACCCTGCCATAGTCGACGACGTCGCGGACATCGGCACGATCACCACGCTCACCGTGCGGCTTCCCGGCGGCCCCGAACTGCGCGTGCGGACCACCGATCCGGGGGATCTCGTCCCGGGCGGCACGTGCCGCGTCGACCTGGACCCCGCGGCCATCACGCTGTGGCCGTCCGGCGTCGCGGCACGCGATCGGAGCAGGCTCGGGGCATGAGGGCGGCAACCGGCGGGAAGTCCAGCGCGTCATAGGGGCGGACCCGCTAAGGACGGTAGACCATGAATTCGCTGACGCGCGCGCTCGTCCCTGTCATCGTCCCGCTGACCATGCTCGCCGCCGGATGCTCCGCCGCGGGCCCCGGCCCTGCCCCGGCGGCGGCGCCCGTGAGCCGGGCGGCGGGTCAGGTGCCCGCGACCGCGGCGAGGCCGGCCGTGGCCGCTGCCCCGGCGTCGCAGCCGGCCGGCGCCGACGTCTACTTCGCCGAGAGCCAGGATCCGGGCGGGACGACCGTCCGCAAGCCGGCGTGCCGGGCAGGCTGCCCGGTGTCCGGCGACGGCACCATCGTGCTGTGGCACATGACCTGGCCCGTGTGGAACGGCACTGAGGCGGTGGGCACCGGAACCGAGCGGATCGAGAGCTGCGACCCCGACTGCGCGTCCGGCAGGCAGTACGCCGTCCGGGTGACCGTGACGTTCAGTCAGCCGGTCAGGGACTGCGCCCATGGCGGCGTGCTGCTCTGGACGCGCGCGTCGTTCGACTGGCCGGACGGCCTCCCGGCCGCCCTGCACGGCGGCAACGCCCCCGTCAATCCCTGGGACTTCACCCAGCTCAGGGCCCAGGCCGCCCAGTCCTGCGGCTAACACGCGATCCGACCATGATCATGTAGGTTTTTTACTGCTATACCGCATATATCATTCATGAAGAAATATTTTTCGACTTATGGGACTGCTCATTGCCGTCGTCGGCCGCGGAGCAGGGGCTGCCGTGACGTACGCGGCTCTCGCGACGGGAGTGGCGGAGGGCGCCCGCGGTCAGGCCAGAGGCGGAGGGCGCGGGCGCGCGGGTGGCAGGCCGAGAGGGCGCCAGGTACCCGGGGGCGGGCCCCGGGCGCGGGAGACGGGCCGGATGGGCCCCCGGCGCCCGGGGCGGGCCGGGGGGCGGACGCGATACTGGTGCCATGGGCTGCGAGGTCTCCTGGTTCGCCGCGCTGTGCGACGACGACTACGAGTTTCTCGGCGTCCGGGAAGACCGGCTGCTATCGAGCTGGGAGCACTGCCGGAACATCGCCCTGGGCGCCGAGCAGGCCGGATACGACAACCTGCTGCTGCCCTCCGGATATGCGATGGGCATCGACTCCGTCGCGTTCGCGGCCGGGATCGCCCCGTTGTTGCGGCGGATGCGGCTGCTGGTCGCCGTGCGGATGGGCGAGATGTGGCCGCCTCAGCTCGCGCGCCAGCTCGCGACCATCGATCAGATGCTCGGCGGGCGGCTCACGGTCAACATCATCTCCTCCGACCTGCCCGGGCAGACGCTCGAGTCCGAGCCCAGGTACCGCCGCACCCTGGAGTACATGCACGTGCTGCGGGAGCTTCTCGGTGGCAAGCCGGCCGACTTCCGCGGCGAGTTCATCAGCCTCACCGTGGACCCGCCGCGCCTGCGCCCGGCCCGCGGCTGCCCGCCCTTTTACTTCGGCGGGCTTTCCGAGGCGGCACGCGAGGTGGCCGCCCGGGCCGCGGACGTGTACCTGATGTGGCCCGACACGATGTCCGGGGTGGAGGCCGTCCTGACGGACATGCGGGCACGCGCCGCCCGCTACGGGCGCGAACTCCGCTTCGGGTACCGGGCGCACGTCATCGTCCGCGCCACCGAGGCGGAGGCGCGGGCCGCCGCCCGGCGCCTTGTCTCCCGGCTGGACGACCGGACCGGGGACGCGATCCGCCGCCGCTCCCTGGACACCGAGTCCGCGGGCACCCGGCGGCAGAGTGAGCTGCGCGAGATGGCCGGCGCCGACGGCTACGTGGAGCCGGGGCTCTGGACCGGCATCGGCCGCGGCCGTTCTGGCGCCGGAGCGGCCATCGTCGGCGACCCGGACCAGGTACTCGCCAAGATCCGCGGCTACGCCGGCCTCGGCATCGAAGCCTTCATCCTGTCCGGCTACCCGCATGCCGCCGAGGCCGACCTGTTCGCACGGCACGTGCTGCCCCGCCTTGAGCACGGGCCGCTCTTCCCGGGCTGAGCCGCCGGAAGGCAGCCCGCCGGAAGGCAGCCCGCCGGAAGGCAGCCCGCCGAGGCGGCCAGGGAACGAAGGCGAGGCGCCACCTTCGGTCCGGAAGCGGAGAAGAGCGCGGAGAGCTCGCCGGCGCCGGGCGGAGGGCTAGCCGGCGCCGGGCAGAAAGCTAGCCGGCGGCGGACAGGGTCAGCTGCGTGCTGTGGTAGGCGGCGCGGTCGGCTAGCTCCGGGCTGTACCTGCTGATGATCTGCCGCACCCGGTGGACGGCGAGCGGGCCGAGCAGGTCGTAGCAGGCGATGAACAGCTCGCGGGCCTCGGCCCGCGGCCAGGCGTCGGGCAGCAGCTCGTCGGGCAGGTCCGGGTCCATGGCCGGGAACGCGCGCCACTCGTTCATCACCCGGGTGCGGGCGACGAGCGCGTCCATCGGGGCGATCTCGCCGGCCGCGGTCTGATCCCGCAGCAGCCGGGCGTAGGCGATGAACTCCTCATACCGGCGGCGCAGCCCCGCCAGGTCCCATGCGCGCCCGGGGATCTGCGACGGCACGCCGCCGGGGACGGCCGTCGCCCGGAAGGCCGTGGCGGTGCTGATGCCCAGCCGCGCCAGCCGCTCCATCA
Source organism: Trebonia sp. (assembly GCA_035294225.1). Lineage (GTDB taxonomy): Bacteria > Actinomycetota > Actinomycetes > Streptosporangiales > Streptosporangiaceae > Trebonia. Next base: position 71,443 of record DATGLH010000026.1, on the reverse strand, counting down.
CCTCCCCGGCGTGATCGCGGGGCGCCACCCACAGGCCGTCGTAGAGCGGCGCGAAGCCGAGCCAGCGCAGCGCCTTGCGCAGCTCGTCGCGCACCGCCCGGTGATCTTCGGGAATGGAGAACGCGACCAGCGACCACATCCCGTCCCACGGCGCCCTGCTGGCGCCGAAGGAGAAGATGCGCCGCGCGCCGTCGTCGAGCACGTCGGCGGCGCGGGCGCTGAGCTGGACGAACGTCCGCCGCCCGCTCCGCGAGGTCACCAGCAGCCCGTTGCGGGTCAGCCGGGACAGCGCGGCGCGGGCAGCCGAGTCGCTGACGCCGAACTCGGCGAGCAGCGCGACGATGGCGGCCGACGGCAGCGGCTCGGTCCGCTGCCACCAGTAGTCGCCGAGCAGCGTGAGCAGGAGCCGGGGCGGCCGCTGCGCGACCGGGCCTGGCGAGGTCCACGGCTGCGGAGCGTCTTCGCCCTCTAGTTCGGCGAGGTATGTCGGAAGACTACTCACGGCATTGAGGATAACTTCGGCGGTTCGATACCGAGGAACCGGAAGCAGTTATGCCACAGGACGCCGTCTAGTTCCGCGTCCGAAAGCCCCATCGACCGCAGCGTCTTCGCGCACGGCTCCTCCCGGGGCATCGCCGGGAAGTCCGAGCCGACGAGCAGCCGGTCGGCGCCGAGCATGTCGATGAGATACCTGATGGCCCGCCGGTCGAAGACCAGCGAGTCGTAGTAGAACCGGCGGGCCAGCTCGATGGGCCCGTGCTCGGCCGCCCACGGCTCGGCCCCCGGCCGCTGGTCCGGCGGTGGCGGCGGCTCCTCGTTCCAGGTGCGGCCCCAGAACCACTGGGCACGGGTCAGCATCAGCGGGAACCCGCCCGCCGCGTGGCTGAACGAGATCTTCAGCCCGGGGTACTTCTCCGCCACCCCGCCGGTGATGATCGCCGCGGCGGCCAGGGCGCCCTCCACGCCGACGCCGAACGTCGCCACGGCCGGGCCGGGCAGCCGGTCGCTGGGCGCCGGCATGCCGTGCACGAAGACCGCCGTGCCCAGCCGCTCGGCCTCGGCCCAGAAGCCGTCGAACCGCGGGTCGTGCAGCGACACCCCGTTGATGTTGGAGGCGATCTCGACGCCGGCCAGGCCCGCCTTGGCGACCTCGGTCAGCTCGGCCGCGGCCATGTCCGGGTCCTGCATGGGCACCGTGCCCAGCCCGTAGAACCGCCTCGGGTACGCCGCGACCAGGCCCGCGATGTACTCGTTGGTGACCCGGGACAGGTCGCGGCCCACCCCGGCCGGGCTGCGGTAGTTCAGCAGGGCCGGGAACGGCGACAGCAGTTCCGCGTCGAGGCCGCTGGCCGCGGACGCCTCGAGGCGCTGCTGCGCGTCGAACCACACGGCCCTGGCGGGGAACCGCATCGGGCCGTTGACCAGGAGCTTGCCGCCCGGTTCCGGGCCGGGCTCCGTGGACGGCCACTGCGCCGGGTCGCAGCCGGCCGGCGCCGGGCCGAAGTCGCCGGGGAAGATGTGCGCGTGCGTGTCGATTACTGGCATGGCTCGCTTTCCCTCACAGGCTTCTCCATCACCGGCCCGGTCTCACAGGCCCGGCATGATCGCGACGTGGATGCCGTCCTCGCCGGGCACCTCGCCGGCCAGCAGCTTGATGGCGTGCTCGACGTCGTCCAGGCCGAACTTGTGCGTCTGCATCTTGTGCAGCGGGAACTTGCCGGACTCGATGAGCTTTATCGCGCTTTCGTAGCCGGCCGCGTCCACCGAGAACGCGCCCTTCACGGTGAGCGCCTTGTTGATGAGCGTGTCGGTGGACAGCTCGAGCTTCCGCCCGCCCTTGAGGCCGGCCAGCACGATCGTGCCGCCCCAGCGCACCGCGTCGACCGCGTCCTGGATCGGCTGCACGGCCATCGGGGTGAGGTCGAGCACCACGTCCACGCCCTCGCCGCCGGTCAGCTCGCGGACCCGCTCGACGGTGTTCTCCTCCTCGGCGTTGATCGTGTGATCGGCGCCGAACTCCTTCGCCAGCTCCAGCTTCCTGGCGTCGCGGGTCAGGCCGGTGGCGATGATCGTGCCCGCGCCGGCATACCGGGAGGCGAGGATGGCGGCGAGGCCGCGCTGCCCGGCGCCGAGGACGAGGACGCTGGAGCCGAGGTGCACGCCGCCGTAGTGCAGCGCCCAGCGCACGCCGGCGCCGAGGGGGTTGTACATGACGGCGATCTCGGCGGGGATGTCCTTCCTGATCGGGTGCACGATCGAGTTCGGGTGCAGGTCGATGTACTCGGCGTAGCCGCCGGTCAGCCGGCCCTGCCGCGCGGGCGGGTTGCCGCCGCCGTGGCTGCCGATCCGGTTCCGGCAGTTCATGTAATTGCCGGCCAGGCAGCGGCCGCAGGACCGGCAGGGGATGAGGATCTCGACGGCGACCCGGTCCCCGGCCTGCACGCCCCAGCGGGCGGCGGTCTCGTCGGTGATCTCCTCGATGATGCCGAGAGGCTCGTGGCCGGGGATCATCGGCAGCCCGCGGGCGCCCATGGCCCCCTTGTACTGCTCGACGTCGCTGCCGCAGATGCCGCACGCCTCGACGCGCAGCAGCGCGCCGGTGTCGCCGCCGAGCACGGGCCGGGCGAACTCGCGCATTTCCATCTGCCGGGGCCCGGTCTGGACCACGGCGCGAACCATGTCAGCCATTGTCGTTCTCAACCTTTCTGGCCCTCATCGGGCTCCAGCCCTCGCCGGGCTCCCCGTCCCGGCCCTCGCGGCGCCTCGCGTCCTGGCCCTCGTTGGGCTCCGCAACAGCGATGGGCCAGGGATTTCGGGTGCTGGTCATAACCGTCTCTCCCGGCCCAGGGATCACGATATATGACACTTGGCGCAACGAGAAGCGCGTGATATGAAATCTATTGCCACGACAGCCGGGCGCCGGCTTGTCATGAGTTCGGACACAAAAGCCAGGCAATAGGCAAGCCGGAGGCGTTTTATGAAGACCCGGGCCGCGGTGCTGCGCAAGGGCGGCACGCCGTGGGAGGTCACCGAGCTGGAGCTGGACCCGCCCAGGGCGAACGAGGTGCTCGTCCAGATGGAGGCCGCCGGCCTGTGCCACTCCGACGAGCACATCCGTGCCCGCGGCTTCGCGCGGCTGCCGATGGTCGGCGGCCACGAGGGGGCCGGCATCGTCGTGGACACCGGCCCCGGCGTCACCCGCGTCACGGTGGGCGACCGCGTGGCCTGCTCCTACATCCCCGTCTGCGGCAAGTGCCGGTACTGCTCCACCGGCAGGCAGAACCTGTGCGACCAGGGCCTCAACGCCGCCATCGGCTGCCTGCCGGACAAGACCTTCCGGTTCCACCAGGGCGGCGAGGACTTCGGCGGCATGTGCGTCGTCGGCTCCTTCTCCGAGTACGCGGTCATGTCGGAGTTCTCCTGCGTGAAGGTCGAGGACTACGTCCCGATGGAGATCGCGGCGCTGGTGAGCTGCGGCGTCACCACCGGTTTCTGCTCGGCGGTCTACGCCGGGGACGTCCGGGTCGGCGACACCGCGGTGGTCTTCGGCGCCGGCGGGGTGGGCATGAACGCGGTGCAGGGCGCCGCGTTCGCCGGCGCGAAGCACGTCTTCGCCATCGACCCGAACGAGTGGAAGCTGGAGCGGGCCAGGGAGTTCGGCGCCACGCACGCCTTCTCCGACCCGGTCAAGGCCAAGGAGGTGCTCGTCGACCTCACCCGCGGCCAGCTCGCGGACAAGGTGATCTGCACCGTCGGCGAGATGGACAACGAGGTCGTCAAGGCCGCCGTGGACATGACCGGCAAGGCCGGGACGATCGTCATGACCGGCGTCGGCTACTACGACATGGTGCTGCCCGGCGGCATCCTGATCGGCTACCACCGCCGGATGCAGGGCTCGCTGTTCGGCGGCGCCAACCCGCTCTACGACATCCCGATGATCCTGAGCCTGTGGCACGAGGGCAAGATAAAGCTCAGCGAGCTCATAACCAAGCGGTACACGCTGGACGAAATTAACGAGGGCTATCAGGACCTTATGGATGGTAAGAACATCCGCGGCGTCATTGCCCACCAGCACTGAGCGCCGCGGGCAGACGGCGCAGTATAGCCGGTAAGGCCAGTAAGGCAAGGAAGGTCGGAACACCCATGCCGAACGCGATCCTCGACCCGACCGGGTCCGTCAAATCCAAGGCCGCCGCGGCGGCGGCCCCGCGGGCGCCTCGTCCGGCCAGCCTCCGGGGCAAGCGGGTCGGCCTGCTGATCAACACCAAGCAGAACGCCCGCCCCTTCCTTGAGGAGGTCGGCCGCCTGCTGGAGGACAAGTACGGCGTCACCGTCACCAAGCGGACGAAGGTGAACTTCGCGGTGCCGGAGCCCGATGAGGTCATCAAGGAGATGGCGGCGGAAAACGACGTGATCGTGACCGGCGTCGGCGACTGCGGTTCGTGCAGCGCGGCCGCCGCGGCCGACGGCGTGGTGTTCGAGGCGGCCGGCGTGCCGGTCGCGGCGATCATCACCGACTCGTTCAAGCCGACCGCCGACGCCATGGCCGAGCTGCGCGGCGCCCCCGGATACAAGTACGCCACCACCGCGCACCCGGTGGCCGTGCTGACCGAGGACCAGGTGAAAGAGCGCGCCGCGCAGGTGCTCGACGACGTGGTCGCCCTGCTCACCGACCCGGCGGGGGCCGCCAGCCGGGAAGCGGGAGCATGACCGCCGACCTGACGGACGGGGCCGCCGCGGCCGCGGCGGCCCCCGACCCCGACGAGGCGCAGCGCGCCATCGAGTACTGCTACGAGCAGGGCTGGTCCGACGGCCTGCCGCTGGTGCCGGCGTCCAAGCCGCTGGTCGATGCGTTCCTCGCCACGACCGACAAGGACCCCGGGGAGATCATCGGCTCGCTGGAGCAGGTCGGCCGGGACGTCACCGTCTACCTGGCCGCGGTCAACGCCGCGATGGCCGGCTGCAAGCCGGAGTACTTCCCCGTCGTGCTGGCGGCGTTCGAGGCGCTGATGCGCGAGCGCGCCGCCCGCGGCGGCGGCTTCCAGTCCACCTCCGGCCCGGCGCCGCTGATCGTGGTCAACGGCCCGGTCAGGAAGGAGCTCGGGTTCAACACCGCCGGCGGGGCGTTCGGCCCCGGGTTCCGGCCGAACATGACGATCCCGCGCGCGATCGGCCTCATCGTCCGCAACGCGTTCGGCATCCACCCGCACGTGCTGGAGCAGGCCACCCAGGGAGTCCCCGGCCGGTGGTCGATCTGCATCGCGGAGAACGAGGAGGAGTCCCCCTGGGAGCCGTTCGCCGAGAACGGCGGCGTCGGCGGCGGCGTCTCCGCCGTCTCCGCCACGCTGACCCGCACCATGGAGTTCGTGGACAACCGGCACACCCCCGACCACGAGGACGTGCTGCGCGACTTCCAGGACACGATCGGCAGGATCGGCTCGCTGATCTTCCCGCAGACCTCGGTGGCGCTCGTGCTCTGCCCGGAGCACGCGCAGATGTTCGCCGCGGCCGGCATGTCCAAGGCCGACGTGCAGAACTGGCTGATCGAGCGGTGCGGCCGCACGGGCCGCGAGTTCCGGCTTGCCGGCAAGGGGAACGTGCCCCGCAAGCCGGACGGGACCTTCGCCGGCGAGGACGAGGTCCACCGGATCCTGTCCGGCCCCCGGCAGATACCCGTCATCGTCGCGGGCGCCAAGAACGCGGCGATCTCCATGGTGGTGCGGATTTTCGGCGAGTGGTCCGGTACCGCGGTGCCGGTAGTGGAGAAGAAATGAACCTTTCCGAACGGACGGTGGCCCTTGCCTCCACGCTCGAGGCGGACGGCTATCACATGGCGATCGAGGAGCAGGATTCTCGCTACTCGGTCACCATTACCGCCTCGCCGGAGGCGTGCGAGGACTGCCTGGTGCCCAAGGACCTGATGCGCGGCATCCTGAGCAACGCGCTCGGCGTGGACGGCGACACGATCGACATCACCTACCCGGCTGACCTGCCCGGTTACAAGGGGTCTGGCGGATCTGCCGGGTCCGGCGACCCTGGCGGCCCCGCCGGGGCTGGCGGGGAAGCGCATTGACCACCCGTGTCGCGCTGATCACCGGATGCGGCAAGCGGGACGGCATGGGCCGTGCCATCGCCCTCACGCTCGCCGCGTCCGGGACGGCCGTGGTGGTCACCGACAAGCAGCCGGCCGGCGTGCCCAACCGCCGCCAGGAGGTCGTCGGCGCCGCCGGCGACGGCTGGGGCGGCGTCGACGCGCTGGTCGAGGAGATCACCGCGGCCGGCGGGACCGCGATGTCGCTGCTCGGCGACATCTCCGTGGCCGAGGACGCGCGGCGGATGGTGGACACCGCCGCCGCGTGGCGCGGGCGGCTGGACATCCTGGTGAACGGCGCGGCGGCCCCGCAGGGGCTCGACCGCGCGGACATCGAGGACGTGCCGGTCGAGGTCTGGGACTTCGTCATCAGCGTCAACCTGCGGGGCACCTACCTGATGTCCCGGTTCGCGGTGCCGCACATGCGCTCGGCGCGGTGGGGGCGGATCATCAACATCTCCTCGCAGGCCGGCCAGGTGGCCGCGCCGATGTCCACCGCGTACTCCGCGTCGAAGGCGGGGGTGCTCGGCTTCACCCGCGCGCTGTCCGCCGACGTCGCACCGTGGGGGATCACCTGCAACGCGATCGCGCCCGGCATGGTCGTGACATCCCGGTCGGTGCTGTCCCTGGACCCGGCCCTGGACGTGGACGCGGAGATCAAGCGGCGCGGGGCCATGCTCGCCGTGGGCCGCCCCGGCTACCCCGAGGACATCGCGGCCGCCGTGGCGTACCTGGCCTCGGAGGCCGCCGGCTACATGACCGGCCAGACGCTCGTCCTCGACGGCGGCGGGTCCGCCCCGTTCGCGAGGCGCCCGCCCGCTCCGGGTGACGCAGGATAACGACGCCGGATAACCCGGGTAACAGGGAAGCGAGGGTGCGCAACGATGTCGCCTAGGACGAGTCCCCCGTTCCGCGCGGACCACGTCGGCAGCCTGCTCCGGCCGCCGGAACTGCGGAGGGCCCGGGAGGATTTCACGGCCGGGAAGATCACCGCGGCCGAGCTGCGGGCCGTCGAAGACGAGGCGATACGGGACGCCGTCGCGCTTCAGCGGGAGGCGGGCCTGAAGTCGGCGACCGACGGCGAGTTCCGCCGCGGGTCCTGGCACATGGACTTCATCTACCAGATCGGCGGCATCGTCCAGGCTCCCGGGCACCTGGTGTCGCAGTTCCGCAACGCCACGGGCACGATCGAGTTCACCCCGCCGGCGATCCGGGTGAGCCGGCGCATCACGATGGACAAGACGATCTTCGGCGAGGACTTCGCCTTCCTGCAGCAGGTCGCCGGCGACCTGGTCCCCAAGCTGACCATCCCCGCGCCGTCCATGGTGCACTACCGCTCCGGCATCCGCGCCGTCGCCGACGAGAGCGTGTACCCCGACCCCGAGGAGTTCTGGTCCGACCTGTCGGCCGCCTACGCGGAGGAGGTGCGGCGGCTGGCCGGGCAGGGCTGCCGGTACCTGCAGGTCGACGACATCAGCCTGGCGTACCTGAACGACCCGGCGCAGCGCGCGTACATCAGCGAGCGCGGCGAGGACGCCGAGCACATGCACCTGCGGTATATCAGCCTGATCAACGGCGCCGTGCGGAACCGCCCGGCCGGGATGACGGTCGCCACCCACCTGTGCCGGGGCAACTACCGGTCCTCCTGGGTCGCCTCCGGCAGCTACGACTTCGTGGCCGAGGCGCTGTTCAGCGAGCTGGACGTGGACGGGTTCTTCCTGGAGTACGACGACGAGCGGTCCGGCGGGTTCGAGCCGCTGCGGTTCGTGCCGCCGGGCAAGCAGGTGGTGCTCGGCCTGGTGAGCACCAAGCGCCCCGAGCTGGAGTCCAGGGACGAGCTCAAGCGCCGCATCGACGAGGCCGCCAGGTACGTGCCGCTGGACCAGCTGTGCCTGTCCGGCCAGTGCGGCTTCTCCTCCACGGTGGAGGGCAACGCCCTCACCCTCGACGACCAGAAGGCCAAGCTCGCCCTCATCGCCGAGGTCGCGCAGGATGTCTGGGGCTAGCGTCCTGAGCCGTCAATTCGTCCGCAGCGGGCGGCGAGGGTTGGAGGACCTCGCCGGCGGCCCTGGTCCAGCCGGACGGCCGGGGTCTTTGCCCCCTGTTGCCCGGGACCAGGTGCCTCCCTGGCGGGCCGCGCAGTCCATGATGCCCGGTTTGCCCCCGGATCTGATGGGGCGGCTGATACCGGCAGGCGGCTGCGCCGCGGCGGCGGATGCCGGGCAGGGCGGCGGAAGCTCCCGCCGGGCGGCGCCGCCCATGCCGGCACGCCGATAGCCGCCCATGCCGGCACGCCGATAGCCGCCCATGCCAGCACGTCGATAGATGTCCATGATCACGCCGATCTCCGTGGCTGCTCACTACGCTGTGACTGCCAGGTAAGCGGTGCGCGGGCGCGCTTTGTGCCATGGCACAAGGGCGCGGCGCGGCCGGACGTGCTGGGGTACAAGCATCATCCGGAATCAGGAGGCATCGAATATTCCTTCTTGCAGGCTCATCGAGCGAGTGAGAGTATCCAAGACAAATCTCTGGACGCTCGACTGCTCATTTGTCACATGCCAGCGTACGAATAATCACGAGTAGGTGAATGCCGTGAGATCTCGGCTTCTGTCAGTGCGGACGGCCTGCCTCGGTGGTGCGGCCGCCGTAGTGCTAGCGGCTGCCGCGTGCAGCAGTTCGTCATCCTCCTCGGGCACCAGCAGCCCGACCGGATCCGCGCTGCCCTCCGCGCCGGTCAAGACGGGCGGCTCGATCACGGTCCTGGAAAGCTCCGGCTACTCCGGTTCGTGGACGACCCTCGACCCGGCGGAGAACAAGGAGGGCGCCGCCACCCAGGACTTCATGAGCGCTATCTACGGCCAGCTCTTCGAGCTGGGCCCGGGCGGGCAGGTGGTCCCCGACCTGGCCACCGGCTACACGTTCAGCCCGGACGCCAAGACCGTCACCGTCACCCTCCGCCAGGGCGTGACGTTCACCGACGGCACGCCGTTCAACGCGCAGGCGGTGTACTGGAACTGGGAGCGGGACCTCGGGGAGACGGCCATCAAGAACGGCCTCAACCCGCCGTGGCTCATCGCCATGCAGCCGGCGCCGAAGGGCAGCCCGCCCGGCACGGCGGAGCCGCCCGCCCCCGGCGCCATCCAGGTGACCGGGCCGTACACCATCGTGGTGCACCAGATCGTGCCGAACGGCGCGTTCATCAACCAGCTCTTCGACTCGATCGCCAACTGGATCGCCTCGCCCACCGCCGTGCAGAAGGAAGGCACGCAGTTCGGCCAGAAGCCGGTCGGCGCCGGGCCGTTCGAGGTGGTGAACAACATCCCCAACAGCGAGCTGGTGGTCAAGAGGAACCCGAACTACTGGGACAAGGGCAAGCCGTACCTGGACGGGATCACGTTCAAGTCGGTCGGCAGCGACGAGGCGGCCTACGAGGCGCTGCTGGCCAACCAGGGCCAGGTCTACGAGAACATGTCCACGACCACCCTGATCAACCAGGCGCAGCAGCACCTGCAGGTGGAGAACAACCTCGGCACGTCCCCGTACGACCTGCAGCTGAACACCGCGGTCCCGCCGTTCAACAACCCCAAGGCGCGGCAGGCGATCTACGCGGCGACCGACTTCGCCCCGATCCTGAAGTCGATCTTCGGCAACAGGTACCCGATCACGGAGGGGTTCACCGGGCCCGGCGGCATCTGCTACGAGCAGTACGTGCCCGGCTATCAGGGGTATGACCCGGCGCTGGCCAAGAAGCTGATCGCCGAGACCGGCCTGGACAAGGTGACGATCCAGCTCGGCACGATCAACATCCAGACCGCGCAGAACACCATGGAGGCGCTGCGGACCGAATGGGAGCAGATGGGGCTGCACGTCAGCGTCTCGTCCTGGCCGCTGTCCGGGCTGATCGCCGCGTTCGAGAAGAACGGCGGGAAGTCCTGGGAGGCGATGGTGCAGACCGCGGGCGCCTACGACCCGGCAGGCGGCGTCGGCGTCGGCTTCCGGTTCAACTCCAAGTCGCCGTTCAGCGGGGTGCACGACCCCAAGCTGGACGCCCTGCTCCAGGAGGCGCAGAGCTTCCCGCCGTCGCAGCTCTCCAAGCGGTGCCAGTACTACGACCAGGCGGCCGAGTACATCGCCAAGAACTACTACGGGCCGTTCTACTTCACGTTCTCCCCGGCGAACATCTCGGTGCACGGCGTCTACGGGCCGGGAATCTCCACGCCGCTGCCCTCCGTCGCGGTCGTGCCGACGATCCCGTGGGAGGACGTCTACTACAACCCGGCGTGATCGCGGCCGGAAGATTTACGGAGAGGATTTAGCAAACATGGCGCTGGTCCAGCAGATCCAGCTCCAGGGTGGCTCCGGCGCGCGCGGCAGCGCGCGCCGGATCGCCGGCTCACCAGCCCTGCGGCTGGTGGGCCGGCGGCTGCTCGCCGCCATCCCGGTGCTCATCGGCGTCACGTTCTTGACCTTCGTGGTCATGAGCGCGCTGCCGAACAACACCGCCCAGGCGATACTCGGGCTGAACGCCAGTCCCTCAGCGGTGGCCGCGCTCAACCACACGCTCGGCCTGGACCAGCCGTTCTGGCAGCGGTACTGGCACTGGCTGGTCAACGTGCTGCACGGGAACCTCGGCACAACGGTCAACGGATCGAGCGTCAACTCCGAACTGGCCACCCACCTGCCGGTCACCCTGGAGCTGCTGGCGTACTCGCTGGTGGTCTCGCTGCTGCTCGCGATCATCGTGGCGGTGCTCGCGGCGCGGCGGCCGAACGGCGTCGTCGACAGGCTCAGCCTGACGGTGAGCATGATCGGCCTGTCCGCGGCGCCGTACGCGTTCGCGTTCCTGCTCATCGTGGTCTTCGCGGTCAAGCTGAACTGGTTCCCGGTCATCTCGGGATCGCTCGGCAGCACCCCCCTGTCGTTCCTCAAGGCGACGACGCTGCCCGCCTGCGCGATCGGGTTCCCGCTGTTCGCGGTCTACACCCGGCTGCTCCGGGCCGACCTGGTGGAGCAGATGCAGCGCGAGGACTACATCGTGACCGCGAAGGCCAAGGGCGTCCCGCCCTGGCAGGTGCTCATCAGGCACGCGCTGCGGAACTCGATGTTCACCCTGATCACCGTCGTGGGGCTGAACCTGGGCACGCTGATCGGCGCGGTGGCCATCATCGAGACGATCTTCACGGTGCCGGGCATCGGCCAGGACCTGCTGAACGGCATCCAGAACCATGACGTGCCCCTCATCGAGGGGATCGTGCTGGTCTTCGCGCTGATGACCGTGCTCGGCAACCTCCTCGCCGACCTGATGTACGCGGTACTCGACCCAAGGATCCGGTATGGCAGTTCCAATTCCTGACGCGACGCTCGCGACCCCCACACCGCCGCCGCTGCCGTCCCTGGTCAGCAGCAGGCGGCTGCGGACGCAACGGCTGGGCCGCGCGCTGCGGCTGTGGGTCCCGGCCGGGTTCTTGATCCTGGTGCTCGCGATGTGCTTCCTGTGGCCGATGGTCTACACGCTGCCGTCGCCGACCAACGGGAACATCGTCAACGCGTCCCTGCCGCCGTTCTCGCCGGGCCACTGGCTCGGCACCGACCAGGTCGGCGTGGACATCTTCTCCCAGATCGTCTACGGGGGCCGGGTGGCGTTCGAGGTCAGCGTCGCGACCACCGTCATCGGCATGGTGATCGGCTGCGCGCTCGGCGTCCTGGCCGGCTACTTCGGCGGCTGGGTGGACGCGGTGATCTCCCGGGTGCTCGACATCCTGATCGCGTTCCCCGCCCTGGTGCTGGCGCTGGTGATCGCCGAGGGGCTCGGGCCCAGCGAGTTCCACGTGATCCTGGCGCTGGCGGTGTTCAGCATCCCCGCGTTCGGGCGGGTCTCGCGCGGCGCCACGCTGGTGGTGCGCGGGCTGCCGTACATGACGGCCGCCCGGCTGTCCGGCACCCGCGGCTGGCGGATCATCGTGCGCCACGTCCTGCCGAACATCATGCCGGGCATCGTCACGTTCAGCCTGCTGGGCATCGGCGTCGTGATCATCCTGGAGGGCGCGCTGGACTTCCTCGGCTACGGCATCCCGCCGCCCGGGGCGAGCTGGGGCGCCATGATCGCGAACGGCCAGCAGGTGCTGACCGCCCAGCCGGAGTACGTGCTGATACCGTCCATCTTCCTGCTGATCACCGTGGTCGCGCTGAACATGCTCGGCGACGCGCTGCGCGAGCGGTGGGGGGTGCAATGAGCGAGGCGCTGCTGGAAGTCGCGGACCTGCGGGTCGCCTTCGCGACGGCCGGCCGTGAGGTACGCGCCGTCGACGGCGTCAGCTTCTCGGTGCGCCCGGGCGTCACGCTCGCCATCATCGGCGAGTCCGGCTCCGGGAAGACCGTGAGCTGCCGGGCGATCATGGGGCTGCTGCCGGAGGGCACGATCATCAGCGGATCGGCCCGGCTGCGGGGCCGGGAGCTGCTCGGGCTGAGCGACAGCGAGCTGCGCAGGCACCGCGGGTCCGAGATGGCCATGGTGTTCCAGGACCCCGCCAGGTCGCTCAACCCGACGATGCGGGTCGGCGTGCAGATCGCCGAGGCCATCCGGACGCACCGCAAGGTGAGCAAGCGGGAAGCGCAGGCGCAGTCCATCGAGCTGCTCCGGCTGGTGCGCATCCCCGCGGCCGAACGGCGGTTCCACGAGTACCCGCACCAGCTCTCCGGGGGCATGCGCCAGCGCGTGATGATCGCGATCGCGCTGGCCTGCCGCCCCAGGCTGCTGATCGCCGACGAGGCCACGACCGCGCTCGATGTCACCACCCAGGCCCAGATCATGGAGCTCATGCTGGAGCTGCAGCAGGAGCTGGACATGGCGCTGATCATGATCAGCCACGACCTCGGCCTGGCCGCGTCCTACGCGGACGAGGTCATCGTGATGTACGCGGGCAAGGTGGTGGAACAGGCGCCGGCGGGGCGCCTGTTCGGCGCCGGCGGCGCCGTCCGGATGCGGTACACGCGGGCGCTGCTCGACGCGATCCCCCACCTGGAACGGCCGGCGCACACGCTCCTGCCCGTCGTGAGCGGGCGGCCGCCGGACCCCAGCGCGCTGCCCCCGGGGTGCTCGTTCGCGCCGCGCTGCCAGTACGCGGCCGACGACTGCCGGACCAAGGCCCCGGTGCTAGCCGAGCATGCCCCCGGCCACAGCTGGGCCTGCTGGCACCCCTGCGAGAACGGAGGTACGGCGTGAGCGCCGGATCATCAGGCGCCGGACCGGCGGGCGCGCAGCCGCTGCTCTCAGCGCGCGACCTGGTCCAGGAATTCGTGGTGCGCGAGCGCGGCGGCGCCAAGGGCGGCGTCGTGCAGGCGGTGTCCGGCGTCTCGTTCGACGTCATGCCCGGTGAGACGCTCGGCATCGTCGGCGAGACCGGCTCGGGCAAGTCGACGCTCGCCCGGGCCGTCCTGCAAGCGCCGCGTCCCAAGTCCGGGACCGTCACCTTCCGCGGCACGGAGCTGACCGCGCTGCACGGCCGCAAGCTGCTCCAGGCGCGGCGGCACATGCAGTTCGTGTTCCAGGACCCCTTCGGGTCGCTGGACCCCAAATGGCAGGTGCGGAGCATCATCGAGGAGCCGCTGGTCGCCTACCGCGCCGGCGGCCGCGCCGAGCGCCGCAAGCGGGTCGACGAGCTGCTCGACCTGGTGGGCCTGGACCCGGCCCGGTACGCCAGGCGGCATCCCAGGGAGCTGTCCGGCGGGCAGGCGCAGCGGGTGGCCATCGCCCGCGCGGTGGCCCTGGAGCCGTCGCTGCTCATCTGCGACGAGGCGGTCTCCTCGCTCGACGTCCTCATCCAGGCGCAGGTGCTGAACCTCTTCGAGCGGCTCCGCAGCGAGCTCGGCCTGTCCTACCTGTTCATCGCGCACGACCTGGCCCTGGTCAAGCAGGTCAGCGACCGGGTGGCGGTGATGTACCTGGGCAAGCTGTGCGAGGTCGGGCCCGGGGAGGCGGTGTACCGGCAGCCGCTGCACCCCTACACCAGGGCGCTGCTCGACTCGATACCGTCCACCGAGCCCGGCGCGGCGCGGGCCGCCGCCACCATCAAGGGCGAGCCGCCGTCGCCGATCCACCCGCCGAGCGGGTGCCGGTTCCGCACCAGGTGCCCGCGTGCCGCGGACCTGTGCGCCAGCGAGGAGCCGAGGCCCAGGGAGCTCGCGGCCGGGCACATGGTGGCGTGCCACTTCCCGCTGACCCAGCCGGCCGCCACGGACACGACCGCCGCGGCCGGGACGACCGCGGCCGCGAAGGGAGCCGCCGAATGAGGCTGCGGGTGCTGCTCGAACCCCACCACGGTGCCACGTACGAGCAGATCCTGGCCCTGGCCACGGCGGCGGAGGAGGGCGGGTTCGACGCCTTCTTCCGCTCCGACCACTACCTGGGCATCGACGCCGACGACATCACCTACGAGCCGACCGACTCCTGGACCACGCTCGCCGGGCTGGCGACGGCGACCAGCCGGGTGCGGCTGGGCACGCTGGTCACCGCGTCGACCTTCCGGCTGCCCGGGCAGCTGGCGGTCGAGGTCGCCACCGTCGACCAGATGAGCGGCGGCCGGGCCGAGCTGGGCATCGGCGCGGCGTGGTACGAGCGGGAGCACCAGTACTTCGGCATCCCGTTCCCGCCGCTGCGGGAACGGTTCGACCGGCTCGAAGAGCAGCTGGCGATCATCACCGGGCTCTGGGACACCAGGCCGGGAGAGCGGTTCAGCTTCGACGGGAAGTTCTACCAGATACAGGACTGCGCGAGCATCCCGCGGCCCGCCGCGCGGCCGAAGATCATCATCGGCGGCGCCGGCGCCAGGCGGACCCCGGCGCTGGCGGCGAAGTACGCCGACGAGTTCAACGGCGCGCTCGGCCTTGACCTGCGCGAGCGGTACGCCAACTTCCGCCGGATCTGCGAGGACGTGGTCGGGCGCGACCCGGCGCAGGTGCGGCTGTCCGCCACGGTCCCGGTGTGCATCGGCTCCTCGCCCGAAGACCTGGAGCGCCGTAAGGAGTCCCTGGGCGAGCCGGGGGCCCGGCTGCTCGCGGCCGGCGTGACCGGAACCGCGGGCGACGTGGTGCGGGTGGTCGAGGACCTGGCGGCCCAGGGCGCGGACACGGTCTACTTCCACCTGTACGGCCGGGATGACGTCGAGCACATCCGGCTGCTGGGCAGCGAGGTGGTCAGCAGGTTTTAGCGGCAATTCCGCCGGCCGGCGCGCCGGCATGCGGGCTGTCGCGCGGCGGGCCCGACGTGATGTCGGGCCCGCCGCGGCTTGTGCACCGGCACAACGGCCTAGCTGCAAAGCTTGTGGGGCCCGTAGATGCTTGGGGTCATCGGCTAAGGCAGCATGAGGAGCGTGGGACAGGCTGAGACACGTGGCATGCGCCTGTGCGCGAGCACTAAAGTCTTTTATGAATTCTGTGCTAATAACACCGGCGCGATTAGCATGCAATTCCGGCGTCGGGCGGCCGGAAAAACGTCTGGAATTGTCGTCGCGCGGACGGCGGCGCGATGACCCGGACCATGGCGGGGCCGCCGCCGGGCGCGCCGGCGGGCCCCAAGGGACGCCGGCCGGTGCCGTACCGGCCGCGGCTGTCCGCGCGGCTGGCCTACCTCATGCAGCGGGTGCTCAGGCCGAACGCGGTGAACCGCAGGTTCGGCGCCCTGGTCGAGCGCTCGGCGGCCGCCAGGAAACTGTTCACGGCGGCGGAGCGCGTGTCGAAAGAGCAGCTGTTCGGCTGCCGGATGTGCGGCCAGTGCGCGCTGCCGGTCACCGGGTACTCGTGTCCGATGGGCTGTCCCAAGGAGCTGCGCAACGGGCCGTGCGGCGGCGTCGGCCCGGGCGGGGCGTGCGAGGTGTACCCGGAGAAGAGGTGCGTCTGGGTGGTCGGCTTCGAACGCGCGTCCAGCCAGGGGGCAGCGGACGACCTGCGCCGCCTCCAGCGGCCCGTCGACCACCGCCGCTGGGGGGAGAGCTCCTGGCTGAACTACTGGGCCGGCCGCGACGACGGGCTGTGGACCGGCGACGACGGCCTGGCCAGCCCGCCGGTCCTGGGAGCTCACGAATGAGCCTGCGGGAGCGGCTGGCGGCCGGGGAGTTCACCGTCACCGCGGAGCTGAGCCCGCCGCGCGGCGCGTCCGCCGCGGCGATGCTCAGCCGGGCGGAGCTGCTGCGCGGCTGGGTGGACGCGGTGAACATCACCGACAACCAGGGGTCGCACGTGCGGCTGTCCAGCTGGGCCGGCGCGGCGGCGGTGAAGCAGTCCGGGATCATCGAGCCGATCATGCAGATGACCTGCCGCGACAGGAACCGGATCGCGCTCCAGTCGGACCTGCTCGGGGCCGGCGCGCTCGGCATCGAGAACCTGCTGTTCATGTCCGGCGACCACCCCAAGTTCGGCGACCACCCGGGCGCCAAACCGGTGTTCGACCTGGACAGCACCCAGCTGGTGTGGACCGCCCGGACGCTGCGCGACGAGGGCAGGCTGATCTCGGGCAAGCAGGTCGACCCCGCGCCGCGGTTCTTCCTCGGCGCCGTGGAGAACCCGTTCGCCCCGCCGGTGGAGTACCGGGCGAGGCGGGCGGCGAAGAAGATCGCGGCCGGCGCGCAGTTCATGCAGACCCAGTACGTGTTCGACGTCCCCGCCTTCGCCCGGTGGATGGCCGAGCTGGGAGAGCTGGGGGTGCTCGACCGCTGCGCCATCCTGGCCGGGGTCGGCGTGATCCGCTCCGCGCGGATGCTGGACTTCCTGGCGTCCGGGAAGGTGCCCGGCGTGCAGGTTCCCGAGCCCGTCCAGCGCCGGCTGCGCGGGGTCGCGCCGGAGGACGTGGGCGCGGAAGGCGCGAAGATCGCCGCCGAGGTGATCGCCGCGGTCCGCCAGATCCCCGGCGTGGCCGGCGTCCACCTGCTCACCGCCGGGTACGAGAAGCAGACCCCGGAGCTGCTCCGGCTCGCCGGCGTCGACCGGTCGGCTCTCATCGGGCAGGCCCCGAGTGGAGATTGACGTACGGGCCGTCGCCAGGCTGCGGGACTCGGCGGGAGCGCAGGCGGCATTCGGGCCGATGGTAGCGGCGCTGTGCCGGTCCGGCGCGGACCTGGCGCGGATGCGCGTGGTCTGCGACTGGATCCAGTACAAGAACAACTTCAGGGACACGGCCATGGTGCGGCGGATCGTCTCCGCCGACACCCCGGTGGACGGCTGGGAGCTCGCCATCGACCTGCGCCGGTGCGCGCGCCCCGGCACGGACGTGGCCAGGGAGGTGACCGCGGCCCTGGCCAGCACGCCGCCGGACGGCGCCGGCGCCCCCATCTGGCTTGAGCCGTGGGTGCCCGGCTCGGCCAGCTGCGCCTGGCGGTTCAACGCGCTGTACTGGCAGGCCCTCGCGGCATGGGAGAAGACCACCGGCAAGGAGTACGAGCAGACGCTGCCCGGCGGGGAGAGCGACGCGCGCAACGCCGACGCCGCCCGCGACCTGATCCTCGACCTGTTCAAGCTCTGGGACGAGCTGGCGAACCGGCGCGCGCTGCCCGAGGAGCTGTACGTGCTGGAGCTGGGCGTCGGCAACGGCGGCCAGGCGCGCACCTGGCTGGACGAGTTCGTGGAGCTGGACAGGCGGCACGGCAGGGACTACTACCGGCGGCTCCGCTACCTGATGGGGGACTACTCCGCGCACGTGCTCGACCGGGCGCGGCAGGAGGTGGCCCACCACGGCGAGCACGTCAGCGGGCTGGTGCTCGAGGCGACCCGGCTGTCCGGGAGCGTAGGGTTCCTGGCCGGCAAGGCGTTCCTCGTCTACATCTCCAACGTCTACGACAACCTCCCCAGCGATGAGGTGGCGGTGATCCGGGGCCGGGTCTACCTGGTGCAGGTCCGGTCGTTCGTCAAAGCCGGGGACGCGGACGCGATCGCCGCGCAGTTCGGCCTGACGCGGGCGGAGATCGCCCCGCTGACCGAGCGGCTGCTGCGGATCGGCCCCGAGCTGCTGAGCGAGTCGCTGCCGGACAAGTTCGGCGACACCGGGCAGGCCGTGTTGTTCTGGCAGGCGGTGTGGGCCGCGCTCCGCCAGGCCGAACGGTACGTGCCGCTCGAAGGGCTGGACACCTACCAGGTGACGCCGGCGCTGACCGGGGAGATCCTGCGGCCGCTGCTCACCGCGGAAGGCGACGTCCGGATGCACGTGAGCAACGGGGCCCTCGCCAGCTTCGCGGGCACGCTGCCGCTGCTGCACCCGTTCGGCCGGGTGGTCTGCCACGACCTGTTCCTGACCGGGCACGACCAGTACCGGGCCGGCTTCTACGGCCCGGGGAAGTACGACGGCTCGGTGGTCAACTGGGTGAACGGCCCGCTGCTTCAGCTGTTCGCCAGCCGGCGCGGCTTCGACGTCCGCTTCACCCAGTTCAAGCGGCGGGCCGGGTCCAACATCAAGACGCTGACCGCGCAGGTCAGGGATTGAAAAGGCGATGAGCCCGAACGAACGGTGGCGTCTGTTCCTGCCGACAACGGTCGTCGGCTCCTACAGCGTCCCCGAGTGGCTGGAGCGGCTGAAGACCGAGTACTACCAGCGGCGGATCAGCGCCCAGCACCTGGCGGAGATCCACGAGGTCGCCATCAAGGCCGCGATCAAGGACCAGGAGCGGGCCGGCATCGACATCGTCTCCGACGGCGAGCTGCGCCGGGACAATGACATCGACTACTTCCTGGCCAGGATCCCCGGCGTGCACATCCCCCGGCGGGCCAAGTCGGACTACTACGACTACTACGAGGCCCAGGTCACCGCGCCGCTGCCGGAAGACGACAAGTCCAGCATGGGGCTGGCCGCGGACTTCGCCTTCACCAGGGAGCTGACCGACCGCCCGGTGAAGTTCTCCTTCACCGGGCCGTTCTCGCTGTCCCGGCGGATCACGGACACCGCGTACGCGGACCCGGGCGACCTGGTCCGCGCGCTGGCCCGGCGGCTCAACGCCGAGGCGCGCTCGCTGGCGGACGCCGGCGCCGCCTTCCTGCAGATCGACGAGCCGTTTCTGGCCGGCTACCCGGAGCAGGCCGAGCTCGCGGTCGAGGCGGTCAACATCGTGACCGACGGGGTGCCGGTCACCTGGGCGCTGCACGTCTGCTACGGCAACAGGTACGCGCGGCCCTCCTGGGAGGGGCACTACGACTTCCTGTTCCCCGCCGTGCTGGCCGCGCACGTGGACCAGCTGGTGCTCGAGTTCGCCCGCAAGGGCCTTGAGGACCTGCGGCTGATCAGGGAGTACTCCTGGCCGGCCTCGCTCGGCCTGGGCGCGATCGACGTCAAGTCCGCGGCCGTGGAGACGCCCGAGCTGGTCGCCTCGCGCATCCGGCGCGCCCTCGAGTACGTGGAGCCGGACCGCCTGATGATCAATCCCGACTGCGGGCTGCGGCATCTGGCGCCGGAGGTGGCGAGGCGCAAACTTCACGCTATGGTAGCTGGCGCGGCGATTGTCCGGTCCGAGCTCGGCTTGCCGCATCCCGCACAGCACGCACCCGCCAGCGCTCCCGCCTCGGGAGACAGCGATTCCCCTACCTCAGGAGAAAGCCATGGATAGCGGATTCCTCTTCACTTCCGAGTCGGTGACCGAGGGCCATCCGGACAAGATCGCGGACCAGATCTCCGACGCGGTCGTCGACGCGGCCCTGGCCGGCGACCCCATGTCCCGGGTGGCGTGCGAGACCATGCTCACCACGGGCCTGATCGTGGTGGCGGGCGAGATCACCACCGCCGCGACGATCGACTACGCCTCGGTCGCGCGCACGGTGGTGTGCGACATCGGCTACGACAACGGCGAGTACTACTTCGACGGCAACTCCGTCGGCGTCATCGTCGCGATGGACCGGCAGTCGCCGGACATCGCGCAGGGGGTGGACACCGCGCACGAGGGGCGCGTCGGCGGTTCCGATGACCCCCTGGACCGGATCGGCGCCGGGGACCAGGGGATGATGTTCGGCTATGCCACGAACGAGACACCCGAGCTCATGCCGATGCCGATCACGCTGGCGCACCGGATGTCCAAGAGGCTGTCCGACGTCCGGCACTCCGGCGTGCTGCCGTACCTGCGGCCCGACGGCAAGACCCAGGTGACCGTCCGCTACGACGATGCGGGCAGGCCGGCCCGGATCGAGAAGGTGCTCATCTCCACCCAGCACGCCGACGGCGTGGAGAGCAAGCTGCCGGACGCGCTGTGGGAGGAAGTGGTCCTCCAGACGCTGCCGCCCGAGATGTTCGACGCCGGCCGGCTGCGCGGGGAGTTCTACGTCAACCCCACCGGCCGGTTCGTGATCGGCGGCCCGGTCGGCGACACCGGCCTGACCGGCCGGAAGATCATCGTCGACACCTACGGGGGCTTCGCGCGCCACGGCGGCGGCGCCTTCTCCGGCAAGGACCCGTCCAAGGTGGACAGGAGCGCGGCGTACGCCGCGCGGTACGTGGCGAAGAACATCGTCGCGGCCGGCCTGGCCGACCGCGCCGAGGTCCAGGTGGCCTACGCGATCGGCGTCGCGCGGCCGCTGTCGCTGCTGGTCGAGACGTTCGGCACGGAGAAGATCGCCAGGCCGGAGATCGTCGAGCTGGTCAGGGAGAACTTCGACCTGCGCCCCGGCGCGATCCTGCGCGACCTGGACCTGCGGCGGCCGATCTACCAGCCGACCGCGGCCTACGGTCACTTCGGCCGCTCCGGGGACACCTTCACCTGGGAGCGCACCGACAAGGCCGCCCGGCTGCGCGCCCAGGCAGGCCTGGCCTAGCCGGGGCCTGGCCCAGCCGGCCAGCCCGCCGAACCGTGCCCGGCCGCGTACCGAACGCGGGCCGGGCACGCGGCATTCCCGACGGGCGCAGATAGTTAGCGAAATGTTACGCGTGATCGTTCCCGTGGCCTGAGCGACGGCAGGCGTTTGTGGTCCGCCGCAGCAATCGCGCCGCCGAGTTTGGGGCACGGCGCAATTGTTCCCGGTCAGCCGCCGTGCAATTCTCACCGGTAGGTTGGTTACCCCCCGCAAGCTTGACCGCACCGTGACGGTCAGAAAGGGGTCGCCCGGTGCTCCCAGCAGTCACCAGATCGCCGGAAATATCGTCACCGACGATACCCGGCAGCCCGGCCCCGCCGGCGCATTTCCGGCGCCAAAACGTAATGAAAACGTATTCTGGCGCCGGACTCGCCCCGGCCCGGCGACAGCGATAATCTCAGCGAAACCACACGATGGCTTCCGGGGCATAGACCCCTTTCACGGTCAATGCAAAGAAAGTCCGGAGAAGCGCCGGTTACCGGTGAAATGGCGCGTTCTCCGCTTACCCCAGGGACGGCGGGCCTTACCCGGATGAGCCCGCCGCGTCCGTTCGGAACATATTTCGCCGTCAGCCACGAGAAGGCAGAGCACATGAATAGACACGAGCATTGGCGCTCGCGGCTCGCGGGCGCGGCTGTCGCGGCCCTGACGGTCGGCGGCGTCCTCGCCGGCTGTAGCAGCAGCAGCTCGAGCTCGAGCTCCGCGGCCGGCCCGGCCGCCTCCAGCCCCGCCGCGGCCCCGTCCGCGGGCTCGAGCACGGGTGCTTCCACGGTCAGCACCTCCCAGTGCGGCACCAAGCCGGGTGTCGCCGCGACCGGCACGCCGATCAACCTGGGCGGCATCGTGACCGACCAGCCCGGCACCAGCTTCACCGACATCGCGAACATGGCCCAGGCGTATTTCGCCTGCGTGAACGCCAACGGCGGCATCAACGGCCATCCGATCAAGTACTACATCGAAAAGGAGCAGACGAACGCCTCCCAGATCGCCTCGGAGGCCAAGCAGCTCGTGCAGACCGACCACGTGGTCGGCATCGTCGGCAACACCTCGATCATCGAGTGCTCGGTCGACCACAGCTACTGGGAGAGCCTGGGCTACTACATCATCGACTCGGGAATCGCGCCGGAGTGCTGGTCCACGCCGAACAGCGCCGCGGTCAACATGGGGCCGCGGTACAGCTCCGACGGCGCGGTGCAGTACGCGCTGTCGCAGCACGTCAGCAAGGTCGTCTTCGACCAGTCGAACGTCCCCGGCACCACCTACATCGCGGCCGGCCCGAACGCGCTCGCCGCGGCCGCGCACGTGCCGATCACGGACATGACCACGAACGTGCCGATCTCCGACGCGAACTCGGTGGCGATCTCGCTGGTCGACGCGGCCGGCAAGAACGGCGCGGTGGTGCTGAACTTCACCCCGCCGGACGCGCTGGTCATCTTGCAGGCCGCGCAGAAGCTCAACATCGAGGGCAACGTCAAGCTGTGGGGCTGCTCCACGCCGTGCAACACCGACTTCCTGGCCAAGTCGCTCGGGCCGAAGTGGAACGGCAAGCTGTTCGTCAACGCCGAGCTGACCCCGCCGGACCCGACGAACACGCCGACGATGAACCTGTACCGGGCGATCCTGGCGCAGTACGGCTCGGCGGTCTCCGGCGGAATCGGCAGCTTCAGCCAGATGGGCTTCGTCGAGGCGAGGCTCATGGTGCAGGCCCTGGAGTCGGTCAAGGGCGCGTACACGGTGGCCAGCGTCAACGCCGCGATCAAGGCGCTGAAGGACGTCAAGACCGGCATGCTCTGCCAGCAGTGGACGTACGGCTCCTACAGCATGCACATCCCGAACAACGAGGACTACACCGTCACGCCGGACAACGGGAAGATGGTGATCGCCCCCGGCGGCGGGTGCACGCAGATCTCGTCGGTCGACCCGCAGATCGCGGCCTACCGCGCCCAGGCGGGCACCGCGCCCGCGGACCCGACGTCGACATGACGGATAGGTAAATGCCAAGCTGGTCGGAATTCGAGCCGTTCATCGTAAGCGGTCTCGCCCTGGGCGGGGTGTACGCCCTGTCCGGGGTGGGGCTGGTCGTCCTGTACCGCGCCACGGGCGTGCTCTACCTGGCCTTCGGCGCGGTCGGGGCGATGGGCGCGTTCATCGCCTGGGCCATGATCCAGGGGTCGGTGCCCGGCTGGGCGGCGTGGCTCGTCTGCGTCCTGTTCGGCGGCCTGCTCACGCTGATCTACGGGATGATCTTCGGCCCCCCGCTCGCCAGGCGCGATCCGCTGGTCCGGGCGGTGGCCACGCTGGGCCTGACCCTGGTCCTGTTCGGGGCGATGGACCTGCTGTGGCCGCCGACCGGCGGCGCGGTGCGCTCGATCTCGCTGCCCACCGACAACGGCGGGTTCACGGTCCTCGGGCTGAACGTGACCTGGACGCAGCTGATCGGCCTCGGCGCGGGCGTCGTGCTGACCGCGGGGACGGCCGCGTTCCTCCGCTTCACCAAGCTCGGCACGGCGATGCGGGCGATGGCCAACGACCGGGAGATCACCGCGACGCTGGGGGTGCCCGTGCGCCGGGTCGAGGCGGCGGCCTGGTTCGGCTGCGGCATCCTGGCCGGCATCGCCGGGCTGCTGCTGGCCGACCTGGTCCAGCTCGACGCCACCACGCTCACGTTCCTGGTGATCTCGTCGCTGGCCGCCGCGCTGATCGCGCGGCTGCGGTCGATCGCGGTGACGTTCGCCGCGGCGATCGTGATCGGCCTGGTGCACGACCTGCTCACCCCGATCACCGCGCTGACCAACTACCGCGACATGACGCCGTTCGTGCTCGCGGCCATCGCGCTGCTGTGGGTGTCGCGGCACCGCACCGTGATGACCCGCTCCCGCGAGGAGGCGTAGTGACCGTCGAAACCAAGGGCGGCGCCGCGGCGACGGCCGCCGCGCAGCGCCTGCGGCTGCTGCGCCGCCCGCAGCGGCCCGCGCACCTGGCCGTCGTCGTGGTCTTCGCGGCGTTCGCGCTGTTCGCGCTGCCGCCGCTGATGAGCCTGTACTACACGGGCTACATGACGCTGGTCGCGATCTACTCGATCGTGACGCTCGGGCTCGGGCTGCTCGTCGGCCGCACCGGCCTGTACTCGCTCGGCCAGGGCGCCGTGCTCCAGATCGGCGCCTGGACGGGCGCCCGGCTGCTGTTCGCGACCAGCCAGCCGTTCCCGGTCGTGGTGATCGAGGCGGGGCTGGTCACGATGGGCATCGGCACCGTGATCGGGCTGCCCGCGCTGCGGCTGCGCGGCCTGTACCTGGCGCTGATCACGCTGATGCTGGCCGGGGCCGTCACGGTGGCCCTGGCGACCGTGAACTTCCCCAACGGCGGCGGCGGCTTCACCGGGTACAACGGCACCTCGGTGCACATCCCGCCGATCAGGCGGCCGTCGATCGCCGGCACCGACCCCGCGTACTACCGGTACGCGGTGGTGGTGGCCCTGCTCATGTTCGCGCTGGTGTACGCGCACCTGCGGACCAGGCCCGGCCGGGCCTGGGCGGCGATCAGGCAGAGCGAGCCGGCCGCGCTCGCGGCCGGCATCAACACCACGTTCTACAAGCTGTGGGCGTGGTCGCTCGCGTCGTTCATCACCGGCGTGGCCGGCGCCATGCTCGCCGGGCAGGCGCGCTACCTGTACTCGATCAACTTCAGCACGCAGGACTCGATCATCCTGCTCGCGGTGGCGCTGATGGGCGGCGTGTACAACCTGTGGGGCGCGGTGATCGGCGCGCTGCTGATGCAGCTGCTGCCCGCCATCCTGCAGAACCTGGGCGTCAGCTACGCCTGGCTCACGATCTTGTTCGGGCTCGGCGTGCTCCAGGTGCTCACCACCGCGCCTGCGGGCATCGCCGACCAGTTCCCGAAGGACGCCAGGAGGCTCGGCGGCCTGCTCACGCGGCTGGCGCGGGCACGGCGTCCCGGGCCGCCGCGGCCGCCCGCAGCGCCGCCGGGGACGCCGCCGCAGGCCCCGTCACGGGGGGAGGCGACGTGATCCAGGTCGAGAACCTGACCGTCAGGTACGGCGGCGTCACCTCCCTCGACGGGCTGAGCCTGGTCTTCGAGAAGGGCACCTGCGGTCTCATCGGGCCGAACGGCGCGGGCAAGACCACCTTCTTCAACGTGCTGTCCGGGTTCGTGCGCCCGGCGTCCGGCTCGGTCCGCGCGTTCGGGGAGGACCTGCTGGCGCTGCCGCACTTCCGCCGCGCGCGGTGGGGGGTGCGCCGCACCTTCCAGACCGAGCAGGCCATCGAGGAGCTGTCGGTCTATGACAACGTCGCGATGATGTCGTCGCCGCTGCGCGGCGCCGCGCGGCGGGCCGACGTGCTCGGCGCGATCGAGTTCGCCGGCGTCGGCGCGCCGCCGCTGGCGCGCGTGGGCACGCTGAGCGCCGGGCAGCGGCGGCTGGTCGAGCTCGCGCGCGCCGTCGCCGGCCGGCCGCGGCTGATCCTGCTCGACGAGCCCGCCGCCGGCCTGCCCGACGAGGAGACCGCGCACCTGGCCGCGGTGATCAAGGCCATCCCGGAGTACACGGGAGCGCTCACGATCCTCGTCGACCACGACATGTCGCTGGTGTCCGCGGTCTGCGAGACGACGGCCGTGCTCGACTTCGGCAGGCTGATCGCGTCCGGCCCGACCGCGGCGGTGCTGCGGGACTCCCGCGTGATGCGCGCCTACCTGGGAACCGCGGAGGTGCTCTGAATGGGCGGCCTTTGGCCTGCGAGCGAGCGGGGGAGCGGGACATGAGCGAGCTGGTGCTGGAGGGGCTCCGCGTGGAACGGGGCGGCCGCGCGGTCGTCAGGGACGTGACGATCACGGTGCCCGCCGGGCAGGTGACCGCCCTGCTCGGCCCGAACGGCGCCGGCAAGTCCTCCATGGTCCTCGCCGTCGGCGGCGCGCTGCGGCCCCGCCGGGGGTCGGTGTCCCTGGACGGCCTTGAGCTGGCGGGCAGGCGGCCGGAGAAGATCCGCGCCGCCGGGGTCGCGATCGTGCCGGAGGGGCGGCGGCTGCTGCCCGACCTGACCGTGGAGGACAACATCCGGGTGGCCACGTACGCGCTGTCCCGGGAGGCGGCCGCGGCCGGGCGCGCGCGGGCCCTGGAGCTGTTCCCGTCCCTGGAACGGCGGCTGAACCTGCCCGCCAGGTCGCTGTCCGGCGGCGAGCAGCAGATGGTGGTGCTCGCCCAGGCGCTGGTCTCGCAGCCCAAGTACGTCCTGATCGACGAGCTCTCCCTCGGCCTGGCCCCGGTGGTGGTCAACCGGCTGATCCCGGTTATCCGCGCCATGGCGGACTCCGGCATCGGCGTGCTGCTCATCGAGCAGTTCGCGACCGTGGCCCTGGGCCTGGCGGCGAGCGCGTACGTGATGGAGGGCGGCGTGATCCGGTACGCGGGCACGGCCGGCGAACTGCGCGGCAAGCCCGAGCTGCTGCACTCGGCCTACCTGCTCCGCGGCAGCGCGGCCGGCGAGGCGGCCGCCGACGGCGCGCCGCCTGCCGCGGGCGGCTGAGGCGCCCGCGCCCGTCAGCGCTCCTTCGTTCACTTATCCCGAACGCAACGGGCCGCCTCCCGCCGGCCGCCGTATTCGCCCGCGGCGGGGAAACGCGGCGCCGTTGCCCGCTGCCCGGACCGCGCCCGGCCCGGGCAGCGGCCGGCCCGGGCAGCGGCCGCTGCCGCGCCCGTATCGCTGCCGCGCCGTAAGCGCCTCCTGACATTGGATTACTTGCCAGGTCAATGGTGAGCATCAGCGATGCTTATGTGATTTGACCTTGCCGGGGGAAAGCCGGATCATATACGATCCTGGGAATCGCAGGGTCGCGTCCGGCAATGGAGGTGGTCGGTTCAGATGAATGACCGGGCCGGTGATGACCGGGATGCCGCCGTTCAGGGGCGGGCGCTCGCGGGGGTGCGGGTGCTCGACCTCACCCACCAGGTGGCGGGGCCGTCCGCGACGCTCATGCTGGCGTTCCTGGGGGCGGAAGTGGTCAAGGTCATCGCGCCCGGCAGCAGGGACAGCTACGACGCGATCGCGTTCTACCTGAACAACGCCAGCAAGAAGTCCATCGAGCTCGACCTCAAGTCCGGGCAGGGGCTGCGGACCGCGCTGCGGCTGGCCGAGCGCGCGGACATCTTCGTGGAAAACTTCAGCCCCGGGGTCATCGAGCGGCTGGGCCTCGGCTGGGACACGCTGCGCGAGCTGAACCCGCGGCTGATCTACGCCCAGGTCAAGGGGTTCGCCGCCGACTCCCCGTACCGCGACTTCCCGTGCTTCGACCCGATCGCGCAGGGCTTTTCCGGCGGGTCGAGCATAACCGGCGAACCGGACGGCCTCCCGATGAAACCCGGCCCCGACGTCGGCGACACCGGCACCGGGATGGTCCTGGTCAGCGGCATTCTCGCCGCGCTCTACCAGCGGGAGAAGGACGGGCTCGGCCAGCGGGTCGAGATCGCCATGACCGACCAGGTGGCGACGTTCATGCGGATCCACTACGGCTGGCCGATCGAGCGCGGCATGGACACGCCGCGGTTCGGGAACCGGCCCCCGTTCCTGGTCACGACCGCGCCGTCCGACATCTACCCGTGCCCGCCGTTCGGGCCGAGCGATTACGTGCATATCCACTGCGGCAGCGACCGGCAGTGGGAGCGGATGGCGAAGCTGATCGGCCGCGAGGACATGCTCGGCGACCCCCGGTTCGCGACGATGGCGAGCCGCGGCGAGCACAAGGCCGAAGTGGACGAGGCCGTCACCGCCTGGACCGCCACCCTCGACAAGATGGCGGCGATGCGGGCGCTCGGCGCCGCGGGGGTGCCGGCCGGCGCGCTGCGCTCGACGACCGAGGTGCTGGCAGACGCCGACCTGCGGGACCGGGGCATCTTCGTCACCGTGGACGACCCCGGCCGCGGCCGGGTGACCATTCCCGGCTACCCGGTCAGGATGTCCCGCTCGCCCGCGCGGGTGACCGCGCCGCCGCGGCCGGGGCAGCACACCGCCGAGGTGCTGCGGGACTGGCTCGGCGAGGGGAGCGCCTGATGATCCGGCGCGAGGTGGCGGTCGCCGGCATCGGCCAGACCGAGTACGGCAAGGCGCTGCCCGGCACCGCGTGGGACCTCGCGATCGAGGCGGCCGCCAGGGCGCTCGCCGACGCCGGGATCGACCCGGCCGACGTGGACGGGATGTGCCGGTTCGCGCCGCCCTTCGAGACGGTCAGCGAGCCGATGCTGGTCCGCGCCCTGGGCATCCGCGAGCTGACGTTCTTCGCCGAGGCCCCCCTGGGCGGGGAGGCGCTCGGCGCGGTCATCGCGCACGGGGCCGCGGCGATCACGGCGGGGCTCGCCCGGGTCGTGCTGGTCTACCGGGCCATCAGCCAGAGCAAGGGCGGCCGGTTCGGCCGGGCCGACCGGGGCGGCCCGGCGGGCCTGGCGGGCGCGGGGCAGGCCGGGGCCGCCGCGGACGTCGTGGTGGCCGAGGAGGAGAACCGGTCGTTCGCCTGGCCGTACGGCCTGATGTCACCGGGCCAGCTCTTCGCGCTGTGGGCCAGAAGGTACGCCAGCGTGTACGGCCTGTCGGACGAGGACCTCACCCGGGCGCTCGGCTCCATCGCGATCACCCAGCGCCGGTACGCGAACGCCAACCCCGCGGCGATGATGCGGGACCGCAAGCTGGACTGGGAAACCTACCGGAACGCGCGGATGATCAGCGAGCCGCTGCGCCTGTTCGACCTGTGCCTGGAGAACGACGGGGCCTGCGCGCTGGTGCTGACGAGCGCCGCCATGGCGCGCACGCTCAGGGACGACCCGGTCTACGTCCTGTCGGCCACCCAGACGCTGAGCCCGTACCGCGAGCCGATGGGCATCTACACCGACGACCTCATCGAGCTGTTCCCGCCGGCCGCGGCGGAGCGGCTGTTCGACGGGGCCGGGCTGGCCAGCGGGGACATCGACGTGGCCGAGTTCTATGACGCCACGTCCTTCATGCCGCTGCGGTCCCTGGAGTCCTACGGGTTCGTGCCGGACGGGCAGGCCTGGCGGTACGTCGCCGACGTGGGCACCGGCCCGGACAGCCCGCTGCCGGTCAACACGCACGGCGGCCACCTGTCAGAGGCCTACCTGCACGGCATGAACGGCGTCCTGGAGGCGGTACGGCAGCTGCGCGGCACGGCCTGCAACCAGGTGGCGGGCGCCGAGACCGCCCTGGTCGGCGCCCCGGCCGGCAGCGCCGTGATCCTGGCCCGATGAGCCCCGATGAGCGAGGAAGGCGAGGTCACCCGGTGGCGATCATCCCCGCGTTCACGGAGCTGACCAGGCCGTACTGGGAAAGCGCCCGGGCCGGCCGGCTCGTCGTCCAGCAGTGCCGGTCCTGCGGCCGGATCTGGCACCCGCCGCTGCCCGCCTGCCCGCACTGCCACGGCACCGGCATCGGCTGGCGCGAGGTCAGCGGCGGCGGCACCGTCTACAGCTACACGGTGGTGCGCCACGCGACCCACGCGGCGCTGGCGGACCGGGTCCCGTACGTCATAGCGATAGTCCAGCTCGCCGAGGGACCGCGGATCGTGACCGGGATCACCGGCTGCGCGCCCTCGGACGTCCGGGCCGGGATGCCGGTCCGGGTGCGCTTCGACGCCGTCACGGAGGAGGTCACGCTTCCGTACTTCGAGCCGGCTCCCGGGGACTGACGCCTGCCAAGACCTAGTCCCCGGAAGCGACGGCAACCACATCGGGTCAATCGAAAGGATATATGGGGCGATGGGCAGGAGAGCCAGACTGGCCGCGGCCGCGTTCCTCGCGGTGTCGGCCACGGCGGCCGCCACGGCATGTTCAAGCGGCAGCTCGGGCGCTGCCGCGGGCAGCGGGGCGGGCAGCGGGCAGGGCAGCAGCACCGGCGGCGCCGCGTCGCCGGTAGTCTTCGCGGCGATGGGGCCGAACTCCGGGTCGGAGTACAACCCCGGCCCGCAGTCGACGAAGAACCAGTACGAGGCCCTGGCGGCGGCCTGGAACAGCGTCGGCGGCATCGACGGCCACCCGATCCGGCTGGACTTCTACGACACCGAGTCGTCTGCCGCCGTCGCCGTGCAGATCGTGCCCAAGGTGGAGAGCAGCGGCGCGAAGGCCTTCTTCAGCTGCTGCTTCGCCGCCGAGAGCGAGGCGGCCGACGCCAAGACCGGCACCGAGGGGCCGATCACGTTCAACGCGGACCCGAACATCGCGATGCCGCCGGGCAGTTACCTGTTCGACGCCACGATGCCGGCCACCGAGGGCCTGACCGCCACCGAGAAGTTCATCGGCCTGAAAGGCTGGAAGCGGGTCGCGCTGCTCACCGACACCACGCCGGGCGAGGACACCGCGCGCGCCAGCCTCACCTCCGCCGCCGCCGCCAACGGCTACACGGTCGTGACCGACCAGATCTTCGACGTGACCGCCGCCTCGCTGGCCACCCAGATCGCCAAGATAGCGGCGGCCAAGCCGGACGCGATCGTGCTGTGGTCTGTCGGCCCGCAGATCGCCACGGCGTTCTCCGCGCTCGCGGCGTCCAGCGTCGCCGGCGTCCCGGTGCTGCTGGCCGACGGCGACCTGAACCTGGCGATCCTGAAGAAGACCGCCAGCACGCTCCCGGCGAACACCTACGCGCCCGGCGCCTACTACCTGGTCGCGCAGCAGGGCGGGATCCCCGCCAAGGAGGCCGCGGTGCTCCGGTACTTCCTCAGGGCGCAGGGCTTCACCGGGTCCACCAACGACAACGTCGCCTCCTACATCGTGGACAGCTTCAACGTGGCCGTCGACGCGCTCGCGCACCTCGGCGTCAACGCCACCAACCAGCAGATACGCAGCTACGTGGAGCACCTGTCCGGATTCCAGGGGATCAACGGCGTGTACCACTTCTCGCCGGGCAACCACACCGGCCTGTCCGGGCTCACCATGGGCATGGTGAAGATCGCGCCGAAGTCCCTGGCCCTCACGCCGGCCGCGAACGCCGGCGTGACCAGGCTGCTGTCCCCGCAGTGACCCCGGGAAGCCGGTCCGGACGACAGTGACTACATTCCTCTCCATCCTGATCGCCGGGGTCTCGACCGGTGCCATCTACGCGCTGATCTCGCTGGGGTTCACGCTCGCGTTCAACTCCTCGGGCATGCTCAACCTGCTCCAGGGCGGGTTCGTGGTGCTCGGCGGGCTGCTCACCTATGACGGCGCCGGCAGCTGGCACCTGCCGCTCGCCGCCGCGATCGCCGTGGCCACCGTCGTGACCACGGCGATCGCCGCCGCCTTCCACCTCCTCGTGCTGTGGCCGAACGCACGGCGGCTGTCCCCGCAGAACATGCTCCTCGTCCTGCTGGGCGGCCTGATCCTGCTCCAGGGCGGCGGCCAGCAGATCTGGGGCGACTTCGCCTACTCGATGCGGCCGTTCGGGCACCTGGAGAACTTCACCGCCGGCGGCCTGACCATCCCGGCGCAGGTAGTGTGGATCGTCGGCCTCGGCGTCGTCGTCTGCGCCCTGCTGACGCTGTTCCTGGCCAGGACGAACACCGGCCGGGCGCTTCGCGCCATCGCGCAGAACCCGGCCGGCGCCCGCGCCGTCGGCCTGCGGACCGGCGCGCTCGCGCTGCTCAGCTTCGCGGCGACCGGCCTGCTCGGGGCGCTGGCGGGCGCGTTCGTGCTGCCGTACCTGTCGGTGTCGATGAACGACGCCGCCACCTACTCGCTGATCGGCATCATCGGGATCTCGCTCGGCGGCTTCGGCTCCTACTTCGGCGCCGTGGTCGGCGGCGTGGTGCTCGGCATCATCGAGGCGCTGGCGACCGGCTACCTGTCCTCGCTTTACGGCGAGTCGCTGGAGCTGGCGGCGCTGATCATCATCCTGGTGCTGCGCCCCGAGGGGCTGCTGCGCGGCGCGAGCCGCGTCCGCTCCGACACCGGCGAGCAGCCGGGCACCGTGCACTTCACCGAGCGCGCGCCCCGGCTGCTCGGCCGCGCGGTCTTCGCGGCGCTGGTCGTCGTCGGCGCGGTCCTCCCGCTGCTCGGGTTCGGCAGCGAACTGCGCGACATCAACCTGGTGGGCATCACCGCGCTCGCGCTCATCGGGATGGACATCCTGATGGGCTACCTCGGCATGGTCAGCCTCGGCCAGTCGGCGTTCATGGCGGTCGGCGGCTACACGGCCGCGCTCTCCGTCATGCACCTGCACCTGCCCACCCTGCTCGGCGTGGTGATCGGCGTGGCCTGCGCCGTCGCCGTCGCCTACGTCTTCTCGGTGGTCACCGTCCGGCTGGCGCCGTACTACCTGGCGACGGTGAGCCTCGCCCTGGTGCTGCTCGCGCAGGACCTGGGCGGCGAGCTGTCGGTCACCGGCGGGACCGCCGGGCTGATCGCCATCCCGAGCCTGTCGGTGGGCGGGTTCGCCTTCGACACCGACGCCCGGTTCTACTACCTGATCTGGGGCCTG
Source organism: Trebonia sp. (assembly GCA_035294225.1). Taxonomy (GTDB): domain Bacteria; phylum Actinomycetota; class Actinomycetes; order Streptosporangiales; family Streptosporangiaceae; genus Trebonia. The sequence continues at coordinate 39,073 of DATGLH010000026.1, read as the reverse complement.
GTCGCGCTGTTCGGCTTCGGCTCGTTCTGGGTGCTGCGCGGCCGCACCGGCCGGATCATGAAGGCGATCTCGTTCGACCCGGTCGCGGCGGCCAGCCTCGGCGTCGACGTGCGCCGGTACCGGCACTACGCGCTCCTGTACGCCTCCGCGCTGGCCGGCCTGGCCGGCGCGCTGTACGCGTTCTACCTGAACTTCCTCGCGCCGAGCGAGGTGGGGCTCGGCGAATCGTTCACGCTGATCGTGGCCACGGTCCTCGGCGGCGCGGGCACCCTGCTCGGGCCGATGATCGGCGGCGCGGTCTTCACCTACCTGCCCGCCATCTCCCAGGGCTTCCAGCAGTGGACCACGGTGGCCGAGGGGGTGCTTGTCATCGCGGTGCTCAGCCTCGCGCCGAGCGGCCTGCTCGGCAGCGCGCTGAACGGCATCGCCCGGCTGCGGCGGATGACTCCCGTGAGGCGAGGTGAGGTCCGTGTCCGGGTGCCGGCTTGAGGCACGGCAGGTCAGCAAGTCGTTCGGCGGCGTCAAGGCGGTCGACGAGGTGTCGCTGGCCGCCGAGGCGGCGTCCATCACCGGCCTCGTCGGCCCGAACGGCGCGGGCAAGACCACCCTGCTCAACCTGCTGACCGGGGTGTACGCCGCCGACCACGGCGAGCTGGTCATCGGCGGCACGGCGGTCCCGCGCAGCGGCTGGCGGCCGCACCGGATCGCCAGGCTCGGCGTCGCCCGCACCTTCCAGAGCGCGCGCGTCTTCCCGAACCTGAACGTGTTCGACAACGTGCTGGTGGGCGCCGAGCGCAGGGCGGGCAAGCCGGGCGTGCTCGCGGCCGAGGTGACCGCCCTGCTCACCGCCCTCGGGCTGGCCGGGCAGGCGCAGGTTCCCGCCGCTGCCCTCCCGGCCGGCTCGCAGAAGGCGGTAGAGCTGGCCCGGGTGCTGCTGACCAGGCCGCGGGTGCTGCTGCTCGACGAGCCGGCATCCGGGCTGTCCGAGGCCGAGACGGCCCGGCTGGCCGACATGCTGGTCGCGGTCCGCGGCCTTGGCATCACCGTGGTGATCGTCGACCACAACCTGCGCCTGGTGATGGGGATCTGCGACCGGGTGGTCGTGATGGACGCCGGCCGCGTGATCGCCGTCGGCGACCCCGCGGCGGTCCAGGCTGACCCGGCGGTCCGTGCCGCCTACCTGGGAGCTGCTGATGAGCCTTGAGATCAGGGACGTCCGCGCCGGATACGCGAGCGGGGAAGTGCTGCACGGGGTGTCGGTGACCGTCTCGCCGGGAACGGTGACCGCGCTGGTCGGCGCCAACGGCGCGGGCAAGAGCACGCTGCTCAAGGTGGCCAGCGGCCTGCTGCGGCCGCGCGGCGGCAGCGTCGCCGCCGACGGCGCGGACATGAGCGGGAAAAGCTGCGCCGGGCGGGTCAGGGCCGGCATCGTGATGGTCCCGGAGGGACGCCAGGTGTTCGGCGGGCTGTCCGTCCTGGACAACGTGGCCCTCGGCGCCTGGGCGGCGGGCGGCGGGGCCGGCCGGGCGGCGGCGGCCGAGCGCAGGCGGCGGATCGAGGCGGTCTGGGACCTGTTCCCCGTGCTCGCCGAGCGGAAGGACGTGCCCGCCGGGCTGCTGTCCGGCGGGCAGCAGCAGATGGTCGCCATCGGCAGGGGCCTGGCCGCCGGCCCGCGGTACCTGCTGCTCGACGAGCCCTCGCTGGGCCTGGCGCCCATCGTCGTCGCCACGATCTTCGAGCGGATAGCGGAGCTGGCCGCCCGGGGGATCGGGGTGCTCGTCGTCGAGCAGAACGCCACCGTGGCGCTGCGCACGGCGTCGTTCGGCTACCTGCTCGAAAGCGGCGGCGTGGCGGACTCCGGGCCGGACCTGCTGGACCGCCCGGAGCTGACACAGCGGTACTTCGGCGTGCGCGGCGTCGTCCGCGGCGACGGCGCCCCCGCCATGGCGGCGGTGCTCAGGGCCGCCCTCACGGAGGGATGATACGCACATGGGTGTGCTTGAAGGAAAAGTCGCGTTCGTCACCGGGGCCGCGCGCGGGCAGGGGCGGTCGCACGCGAGGCGCCTGGCCGAGGAGGGCGCCGACATCATCGCCATCGACGCCTGCCGGACGCCGCCCTGGCTCAGCTACGACCTGGCCAGCGAGGCCGACCTGGCGCGGACGGTCAAGGAGGTCGAGGCGCTCGACCGGCGGATCGTCGCCGCCAGGGCCGACGTCAGGGACCTGGCCGCCGTGCAGGCGGCGGTCGCCGAGGGCGTCGCCGCGCTCGGCGGCAGGCTCGACATCGTGTGCGCCAACGCCGCGATCATCTCGCGCCCCGAGCCGACCTGGGAGATCGACCCCGCCCAGTGGCGCGAGATCCTCGACGTGAACCTGACCGGCGTGTTCATCACCGTCAAGGCCGCGGTCCCGCACATGATCGCGGCGGGCAACGGCGGGTCGATCACGCTGACCAGCTCGGGGGCGGCGCTGATCTCCGGGGCCGGCCTCGCCGACTACAAGGTGACCAAGGCGGGGGTGCTGTCGCTGACCCGGACGCTCGCCTGCGAGCTCGCCGGGCACTTCATCCGGGTGAACGCGATCTGCCCGACGGCGGTGGACACCCCGATGATCCAGAACGAGGCGCTGTACCGGTCGTTCCGGCCGGACCTGGCGAACCCGGGCAGGGAGGACGTGAAGGCGGGGTTCCAGGCCATGAACCTGCTGCCGGTCCCGTGGGTGGACCCGGCGGACATCTCCAACGCGATCGTCTGGCTCGCCTCGGACGCCGCCCGGTACGTCACCGGCGTCACCCTGCCGGTGGACGCGGGAAACGCGCTCAAGAACTGAACTACCCAGGGAGTTGATCATGCGGACGCAGGCGGCCGTCCTGTGGCAGAGCGGCACCGACTGGAAGGTCGAGGAGATCGAGCTCGACCCGCCGCGCGCGGGGGAGGTGCTGGTCCGGGTCGCCGCCGCCGGGCTGTGCCACTCCGAGGAGCACCACGTCACCGGCGACGTGCCGTTCGCCGCCCCGATGATCGGCGGGCACGAGGGGGCCGGCTACGTCGAGGAGGCCGGCCCCGGCGTCACGCTTGTCAGGCCGGGCGACTACATCGTGTTCTCCTCGATCCCGAACTGCGGCCGGTGCCCGTCCTGCGCGCGCGGCCGGCAGAACCTGTGCGACCTGGCCGCCACGATCGGCGACGGCCTGCAGATCGCCGACCACACCTCCCGGCACCACATCGGCGGCCAGGACCTGACGATCACCTGCATGGTGGGCTGCTACGCCCGGCACACCGTGGTGAACGAGGCCTCGGTGATCCCGGTCGACCCGGCGGTCCCGCCGCAGGCCGCCTGCCTGACCGGCTGCGGGGTGGCGACCGGCTGGGGGAGCGCGGTGTACGCCGGCGGCGTCCGGGCCGGCGACGACGTCGCGGTCATCGGGGTGGGCGGCCTCGGGTCCGCCGCGGTGCAGGGCGCGCGGCTGGCCGGCGCGCGGCGCGTGTTCGCGGTCGACCCGGTGCCGTTCAAGCTCCAGATGGCGCGCCGGTTCGGCGCGACGCACACCGCGGCGGACGTCCGCGCGGCCTTCGACCTGATCCGGGAGGTCACCTGGGGCCGGATGTGCGACGTGGTGGTGCTCACCATGGGCACCGGCCGCGGCGACCTGATGGACGACTTCATCGCGCTGGCCGCCAAGCGCGGCCGGGTCGTGGTCACCAACATCCACCCCGTCGGCGACACCCGCCCCCGGCTGAGCCTGCTCGGCCTGGCCCAGTGGGAAAAGCAGGTCGTCGGCTGCATCTTCGGCTCGGTCAACTCCCGGGCCGACATCCCCCGGCTGCTCGGCCTCTACAGGGACGGCCTGCTCGACCTCGACGCGATGGTCACCAGGACCTACCCGCTCGAGGAGATCAACCAGGGCTACCAGGACCTGCGCGACGGCAAGAACATCCGCGGCGTGCTGGTGATGTGACGGCCCGGCCGGCTCGGGCATACCGGGTCTGCGGGCACTGCCGGTGACCCGCATGGCGTCCGGTCGCCCGCTTCCGGCGGGCTGCCCGCCCGCGGCGCCGTCACCCGCCGTGCCGGGCAGGCGCGGCCGCGCCAGCGGCTTATCATCCGTCATATGCGCAACAGGGCGGCCGCCACCTTGTACGACGTGGCGCGCGCCGCGGGAGTGTCCACGGCCACGGTCTCGCGGGTGGTGCACGGCCAGGACCCCGTCCGGCCCGCTACCCGCCAGCGCGTGCTGGAGGCGATCGAGGCGCTCGGATACGTCCCCGACGGGGCGGCCCAGAGCATGGCCCGGCAGCGCAAGGAGGTGATCGGGCTGGTCAGCATCGAAAGCCGCGGCCCGGACACCGAAGTCGAGCAGGAGGGCCTGCTGTTCATCGAAGAGGTGCTCCGCGGCGTCGAGCTCGTGCTGAACCGGGCGGGATGGTCGGTGCTGATCTCGGTCCTGCGCGCCGCCGACCGCCCGGGCGCCTGGCGGCGGCTGCGGAGGATCTCGGCGAAGGTCGACGGGATGCTCATCGCCGAGGGCATCGTCGGCTCCGAGCAGCTGGCGCTGCTGGCGCAGCGCGTCCCGGTCGTGCTGGTCGCCGGATCGCTCGACGAGCCGCACGCCGACGTCGTGGACGCCGACAACCGGGCCGGAACCACGGCGCTGGTCCGGCACCTGGTCGAACATCACGGCCGGAGGCGGCTGTACTACATCGCCGGGCCGGCGGAAGCCCCCGACGCCGGGGAACGGCGCGGCGCCTTCGCCGAAGCGGCCGCGAGGTACCCGGGCGTCACCGTGGCCGGGTACTTCACGGGCCAGTTCGCCGCGGTGAGCGGGCAGCTGGCGGTGCGCGAGATCCTCAGCGCGCCGGAACGGGACCTGCCGGACGCGATCGTCTGCGGCAACGACCAGATGGCGATCGGGGCCATGCGGGAGCTACAGGCGGCGGGGGTCCGGGTCCCGGCCGACATCGCCGTGGCGGGCTTCGACGACATCAGCGTCGGGGGGCTGCTCACCCCGGCGCTGACCACGGTCCGCCAGCCCATGCGGCTGCTGGGCGAGCGCGCCTGCTCGCTCCTGCTGGAGCGGATCGCCGACCCCGCCCTGCCGCGCCGGGCCGAGCGGCTGCCGACCGACCTCATCGTCAGGGAAAGCTGCGGCTGCCCGCCCCGCCCGCACGCCGCCTCCGGCTAGCCGGCTTCCCCGTCCGCATCCGGGCGGCGGACCGGACAGCCGGGGACGGCCAGTGCGGGCCGGCGGCCCGGCTAGCCGGCTTGTTCCCGCGGCCAGGGGCCGGGGCCGTCCGAGCCGGCGGGGTATTCCCGGAGCGGGACGAGATCCTTGGACCAGGCCGTCAGCACGGGGGTGAGGACGCGCCAGGATTCTTCGGCCTCGTCGCCGCGGATGGACAGGGCGGCGTTCCCGTTCAGCACGTCCAGCAGCAGCCGGCCGTAGGCGGGCAGTTCGGGCGGGCCGGGCCGGGCGGTCAGGGTCAGCGGGGCGAGGACCCCGGCATGTGCCCCGATGCCGGTCAGCTCCAGGGACAGGTTTTCCGGGTCGAGCCCGAACCGCAGCACGTTGGGGAGCTCCTTTCCGGTATGCCGGAAGGGCAGGTGCGGCACGTGCCGGAAGCGCACGGCCACCTCCTTGCGGTCGTTCCTGAGCGCCTTGCCGGCGCGCAGCCGGAAGACCGTGCCCGGCCAGCGCCAGTTGTCCAGCCCGAGCTCCACCTCGGCGAGGGTTTCGGTGCGCCGGGCGGGGTCCACGCCTTCCTCGTCGGCATACGCCCGGACCTGGCGGTCGCCGATCCGCCCGGCGGTGTAGCGGGCGCGGCGGGTCCGGCGGATGACGTCGGCGTCGGTAAGCGGCCGCACCGAACGCAGCACGTCCATCTTGCGGTCGCGCAGGTCCCGTTCACCGAGGCTGACCGGCGGTTCCATGGCCACCAGGCAGAGCAGCTGGAGCAGGTGGTTCTGCAGCATGTCCTTGAGCGCGCCCGCCCCGTCGTAGTAGCCCGCCCGGCCCTCTAGGGCGAGCGACTCCTCCCAGGTGATGTCGATCTCGGCGATGTGCGCGGAGTTCCAGATCGGCTCGAGCACCCGGTTGGCCAGCCGCGTGCCGAGCACGTTCTGCACGGTCGTCATGGCCAGGAAGTGGTCGACCCGGAACACCGCCCGCTCGGGCACGCACCCGGCGAGGAGGCGGTTCAGTTCGATGGCGCTGTGCAGGTCTTCGCCGAACGGCTTCTCAAGCACGATCCGGCTGTCCGGCGGCAGGCCGGCGTCGTGCAGCGCGGACACCGCGGCGGGGAAGACAGCCGGGGGCAGGGCCAGGTAGGCGGCGACCGGCTCACCGCCCGCGATGACCGCCGCGACGCTGCCCGGATCGGTGACATCGGCCTGGCGGTAGCGCGATGCGCTCGCGACCGCCCGCCTGGCCGCGGCCGGAAGGTGCCCGGCGTGCCGGCTGAGCTGGGTATCCGCCCACCGCTGGAACTCCCCGCTATCCCACCCCTCCCGGCCGGCGCCGGTCAGCAGGAAACCGCCGCCGAGGTGCCCGGCGGCCCGCAGCGCGGCGAGCCCGGGCAGCAGGTAGCGCGCGGTGAGGTCGCCGGTCGCTCCGAAGATCGCCAGCCGGCCGATCATGCCGGCGCCTCCGCCCCGGCCCCGGCCCGGGCCCTCGCGAGGGTCACGCCGCTGGCGATGACCCCGATGTGGCTGAACGCCTGCGGGAAGTTGCCGGTGAACTCGCCTGTCGACGGGTCGATCTGCTCCGGCAGCAGGCCGAGCGGGCTGGCCCGGGCGCACAGTGCGGCGTAGAGTTCCTCCGCCTCCTCGACCCGGCCCTGCATGGCCAGGTTGTCGGCGAGCCAGAAGCTGCACAGCACGAAGGCGCCCTCGTCGCCGGCGATACCGTCGGGCGAGTCATCGTGCAGGTAGCGGTAGAGCAGGCCGCCGCCGGCCGACAGCCGCTCGGCCACGGCCGCGGCGGTGGCCGTCATGCGCGGGTGGCCGGCCGGGATGACCCGGCGCAGCGGGAGGGCCAGCAGGCTGGCGTCCAGGCTGCCGCCGCCGTCGAGATGCTCGCTCAGCGTCCGCGCGTCCTCGTCCCAGGACCGGTCCAGGATGACCTGGCGCAGCTTGTCCGCGGCGGCCCGCCAGGCCGGGGCCGGGCCGGGCAGGCCAAGCCGCCCGGCGATGGCCGCCGCCCGGTCCAGGGCCACCTGGCACATCGCCGCCGAGTAGGTGAATACCCGGCCCTCGCCGCGCACCTCCCAGATGCCCTGATCCGGCTGCCGCCACGCATCCCCGGCCATCTCGGCCAGGCTGGCCAGGGCCGCCCACAGGGACGGCTCGATCCGGCCGCCGCCGCGGGCCCACTGGTCGGCGCAGTCCAGCACCTCGCCGTAGACATCGTGCTGCCGCTGGCCGGCCGCGCCGTTGCCCCACCGCACCGGGGCGGAGCGCCGGTAGCCCTCCAGCCCGGCGTCCTCCCATTCCGCGGGCACCGGGCCGCCGCCGAGGTCGTACATGATCCGCGGCTGCCGGCTCTGCTCGAAGGCGTCCAGGACCCAGCCCAGGAACGCGTCGGCCTCGTCGGCGAACCCGATCCGGCGCATGGCGAACACGGTGAACGCGGCGTCCCGGATCCACGTGTAGCGGTAGTCCCAGTTCCGCACCCCGCCGGCCGGCGCCGGCAGGGACGACGTCGGCGCGGCGACCAGCGAGCCGTTGACCCAGTGGTCGCAGAGCTTCAACGTGATCGCGGCCCGCCGGACCAGGGGCTCGGCGGGGCCGTCGTAGCTGAAGCGCGTCATCCACCGGCGCCACGCCGCTGCCGTGGCCTCCAGCATCGCCCTGGCGTCGAAGCGGTGATGGCGGTGCGTCCGCCCCCATGACAGCACCACGTCGAGCGAGTCACCCTGGCGCAGGTCGAAGACGGCGTGCAGGCCGCTCAGCGGGCGGCTGGACCGCACATGAAGCCGCAGGTCAGGTCGCCGCGCGGGCATCACCGCCAGGCCGCTGGCGGCCGGCCGCGCCTGGGCCCCGCCCCGGGGCTCCAGGTCGAACCGGAGCCGGACGTTCCCGTCCAGGACCACCGCCGACCGGACCAGCTCGCCCCGGCCCGCGGGCACGTCGTCGGTGAGATCGGCGCCCGGCCGCAACGCCAGCGCGTCGGTGAGCCGGACCACGCCGGTAGCGCTGCGCAGCTCGGTGACCAGCACCGCGGTGTCGGGCACATAGCGCTGGCGGGCCTCGGTCAGGCCATCGGGGGCGATGGTGAAGTGCCCGCCGCGCCCGGCGTCCAGCAAGCCGCACAGCAGCGGCTCGGAGTCGAAGCGCGGCAGGCACAGCCAGCGGATGCCGCCGTCCAGGCCGGCCAGCGCCGCCGTCGACCCGTCCCCGATAAGGCCGAAGTCCTCAAGCGGCGGGTAGCCGTCCCGGGTGCGGACCGGGCGGAAGGAAGGATCAGGTTCGAGCATGGCGGTGCCGTTCCTCCGGGTGCTCTGGCGCGGATGTCCTGACGGCACGCGGGCGTGCCAGCGGCCGGTATCCGGCTCACCGTAACCGGGCCGCCGCGGGCGCCGCCTCACCTGAGAGGGATGAGGCGGGCGGCTGCCGCGCCGGGCGGAACCGGGCGGCGCCGCGGCGCGCTTCACCCGCCCGGGGGCCGGCGCCGCGGCGCGCTTCACCCGCCCCAGGTGAGGCGCGGGCTGGCCGCGCCTGCTGCACTCGGACCCTGGGAACCGCGCGAAGTGAGAGAGACAGCGATGAAAGCGTTCGTGATGAAGGAGATCGGCCGTGTCGGCTTCATGGACAAGCCGGTGCCGCGTCCGGGGCCGAACGACGCCGTTGTCCAGACGACCAGGGCCCTTATCTGCACCTCGGACTCGCACACCGTCGCCGGCGGCATCGGGCCGCGCGAGAACCTGACGCTCGGCCACGAGGCGGTCGGCGTGGTCCACGCCGTGGGCAGCGAGGTGAGGAACTTCCGCCCCGGCGACCGTGTTCTCGTCGGCGCGATCACGCCCGACTGGGGAGACCCCGCCGCGCAGGCGGGATACGCCTCGCAGTCCGGCGCGCCGCTGGGCGGCTGGAAGTTCTCCAACACCAAGGACGGGGTGTTCGCCGAGTACTTCCATGTGAACGATGCCGACGCCAACATGGCGAAGATCCCCGGCAGCGTCTCCGACGACATGGCGGTGTACTGCGCCGACATGCTCTCCACCGGCTTCATGGGGGCGGAGAAGGGAAACATCCCCATCGGCGGGACCGTGGCCGTGCTCGCCCAGGGGCCGGTGGGGCTGATGTCGACCGCGGGGGCCAGGCTCCGCGGAGCGGGCCTTATCATCGGGGTCGAATCGGTCCCGAACCGGCAGCAGCTCGCCCGTACCTACGGCGCGGACCAGATCGTGGACTTCACGAAAGAAGATGTCGTGGACCGGATCCTCGACCTGACACAGGGCGAGGGGGTAGACACCGCGATCGAAGCCCTCGGCGCGGACGCGACGTTCCAGACCGCCGTCAAGATAACCAAGCCCGGTGGCACGGTGTCCAGCACCGGCTACTTCGGAGAAGGCGAATTCGTCCGCATCCCGCGGGCCGGGTGGGGCGTCGGCATGGCGGACAAGACGATCGCGACAGGCCTGTGCCCCGGCGGGCGGCTGCGCATGAGCCGGCTGTTGCGCGTGCTGGAGGGCAAGCGCGTCGATCCGACGCTGATGACGACGCACACGTTCAAGTTCGGCGAGATGGAACGGGCCTTCGAGGTTTCCGACAAGAAGCTCGACAACGTGATAAAGCCGCTCATCGTGTTCTGACGCCGCACGCGGCCGCCGCGACACGCCCACAGCCGGCAACAGGCGCGGCCTATACCGTAAAAATCACTCGTGGCGAGCGATTTTCCGGTTTCCGGTGTCCCGCCCGGGACGCCTAAAGCTGCTGCCACTGGTAGGTGGGGAGGCCATAGCGGCGGGCGAGCGGGTTCCAGAGGCGGGCGAAGGCCTGCTTGTCGGCCGTCGCCTGGCTATCGGGGGCGGAGGACGCCCTCAGGCTGGCGTCGCCCGGGTTGCCCTTGTGGCAGCCGCGGGCGGCCGCGTCGGACGCCCACCGGGCGAGGTCGGTGTCCACCTGGGCCGACGCCCGCCAGGCGCCGGACAGCTCGCTGAGCATCGCCGCGGGCAGCGCCGAACGCCCCGGCAGGCTCCCCAGCTTCGACAGCAGGGCACGCCGGTTGGCGGCGGCGGTGGTGAAGATCCGCTCGTCCCTGGCCAGGTTCTTGCCGCAGGCACGCACGTTCTCCACCGCGTCGACGACGTCGGCGCGGTCGGTGCCGCTCTGCGCCAGCAGCACGGACAGCTGGGCTGCCGCCTGCCGTGCCGCGGTGCCCGCGGGCGGGGACACGGTGGAGGCCGGCGTGGCCCCGGCCGTGGTTCCGCCGCCCGTGCCGCCGCTGGACCGGCTCATGGCGAACACGAGCGCGACCACGAGCACCAGCGCGGCGGCGATGATCGCCGCTGTCACCGGGCCGCTCGGCAGCCTCAGCTGCCGCTTGGACCCGGCAGGAGGGAACGGGCCGTCCGGCGGCACCGGTTGCATGCCGCCCGGCAGCGTGGAGGACAGCGGGCCGGGTCCGCCCGCGCCGGGCAGCGGCGGGGCGAACAGGTTTCCGGCCGGCCCCGATCCGGGCCACGGCTGCGGTCCGGCCGGAGGCGGCGGCTGGAACAGCCCCTGGGGCTGCAGCATCCGCTGTGTGTCCATCTGGCGCGCCTGCTGGACATCCGGCGGCACGGGCGCGCTGTACATCTGCGGCAGCGGGCTTGGCGGCAGCGGGGCCTGCCCGGCCGGGTACGCGCCAGCGGGCGGCTGGCCGTCCGGCGGGGGCGGCCACGGCAGCCGCGACTGCGAGGCCGGCGGGGGCGGGGGCTGCATCGCCGGCGGCACCGGCGCCGTCGGCTGGGGCGCATGCCCCTGAAGCGCAAATCCCTGGGGCGGGAACCCCGGCGCCTGCGGTCCCGGCGGCGGGGGAAGCGGGGCAGGCGGGGGGAACGCTGCCGCCGGCGACTGGGCGGTGACCGCGGGCGGCATGCTAACCGTAGGCGGCGCGGTGACCGCGGGGGGCGCGGTGACCGCGGGCGGGATGGTAACCGTGGGGGGCGCGGCGGGGGGAGCGCTCGCCGCGGCGGCGAGCGGCTGCCCGCAGGTCGCGCAGAAGCCCGTCCCCGGTTCCACGGCATACCCGCAGCCCGGACACCATGAATCACCCATACCAGCCATTAACTCCCTTTCGGGTTCCACAGCAGGCTATGCCGGCACGCCCGCGTTCGTCATCCAAACGGATGGACTGGGGCGCTCGGGCAGGCGCCACCGCCCGTTCGGATCAAAACATTCGTAACTTACAACGGAGACGGCGGCCCGCTGACAGAATGCGCCTGGATTCGTCCGGGGAGCGGAGGGACAGATGCGGACCGTCGGCCGGCCCGGCCGCAGCGGCGCTGCCGCTGCGCTGGCCATGGCCCTGCCGGCCATGGCCCTGATAACAGCAACAGGCGTGGGGGCGCGGGCCGCCGTCCCTCCCGCCGCGCCTTCCGCGCGGGCACCGGCCGGCCCGGCGGGGGTGGCGGCCCCGTGGGCGGAGCTGGCGAACGCGGCCACCGGCGCGGTCCTGTGGAGCCGTTCCCCGGCCGCGCCGCGGCCGATGGGCAGCATCGCCAAGGTCATGACCGCGTACGTGGTGATCGAGGCGGGCGGCCTGAACCGGGTGATCACGGTGCCGCGGGGGATCGTCGGCTACGACAGGAAGTACGGCGCCTCCACGGCGGGCCTGCGGCCGGGGGAGAAGCTCACCGCGCTGCAGCTGCTCTACGCGATGATGCTGCCCTCCGGCTGCGACGCGGCGTACGCGCTGGCCGCCAGCTACGGGCCGGGCCTGACCGCCTTCGTCGCCAGGATGAACGCGACCGCCGCGCGGCTCGGCCTGCGCGCGTCGCGTTTTTCCGACTTCAGCGGGCTGCCGGACCCGGGGCCGTACACCACGTACTCCACGGCGCGCGACCTGGTCAGCCTGGGGCGGGACGCGATGCGGCTGCCGCTGTTCCGCCAGATCGTGGCGACGCGCGTGTACCGCGTGGCGGCCGGCCCCGGGCGGCAGGCGCACACCTGGCAGAACCTGAACCTGCTGCTTGCCCGCTACCCCGGCGCGGCCGGCATCAAGACCGGGTTCACCGCCGCGGCCGGCGAGTGCCTGCTGTTCGAGGCGCGGCGCGGCGGCAGGACGCTCATCGGCGTCGTGCTGCACTCTTCCCCCGGCGATCTGAACGCGACGTTCAATGACGCGATCAAGATGCTGAACTGGGGCTTCAGCCGCTGAGCCGGGCCGGGCCGGCCCGCCCCGGTCAGCTCGCCCGCCCCGGTCAGCTCGCCGGCCCCGGGCCGGGGGCGGCGCCGAGATAGCTGGCCGCGAGCAGCGCGCTGTCCTTGCCCAGGCTCTCCGCGGTGCCGCTGGCCGCAAGCTCCCCGTGGGAGAGGATGTAGCCCCGGTCGGCGATCTTCAGCGCCAGGTGCACGTGCTGCTCGACCAGCAGCACGCCGGTCCCGCTGCCGGTCGCGTACTCCCGGACGACGGGCAGCAGCCGGCTCACGATGACCGGGGCCAGGCCCAGGCTCATCTCGTCCAGCATCAGCAGCCTCGGCTTGCGGCTCAGCGCGCGGGCGATCGCGAGCATCTGCTGCTCGCCGCCGGACAGCAGCCCGGCCTTGCGCCCGCGCAGCGTGCGCAGCGCCGGGAAGTGGTCGAACGCGGCGTCCATGTCCGCCGGGGCGCCCAGCCCGTCCAGCCGGAAGTGCTCGGCCACCGTCAGCCCGAAGAAGATGCCGCGATCGTGCGGCACGTGCGCGATGCCCATCCGTGCCCGCGCGGTCGGGGGGACGCCGGCCAGGTCGGCGCCGGCCAGGCGCACCGTCCCGGCGGCCGGCTTCAGCAGCCCGGAGATGGCCCGCAGCGTGGTCGTCTTGCCGGCGCCGTTGGCGCCGAGCAGCGCCACGACCTCCCCGGCGCCCACGGTCAGCGTCAGGTCCCGGACGACCGGCGCCCGGTCATAGGCCACGGTCAGCCCGTCGAGTTCGAGTACCGCGTCGGAGCCCGTCATCGTGCCCAACCCACCTTCACCGGCTACTACCAGGACAAACACGCCGCCACCAGCACAGCCCGCCGCGACGCGGACGTCAACTCACTAGCTTGTAACCCAGGCCGGCTCCCTGGCATTGGCGTGTCCGCCAACTTGCCGGGCACGTGTATGTGCCCTCCGTACACTTGACGCGATTGTGACCCTGGGCGTCAAGCAGGTAGTTGACTGACGCCGGGTGCAGGCTTTTGTCTTGAGGGAGCATTTCGATGCGCTGACGGGAGAGTGCATGCAGCGAATCCCCGTAACACACGCCGGAAGCCTGATCCGGCCGCCGGAGCTGCTCTCCTTCCTCGCGGCGAGGGACCGTGGCGAGCCCTACGACGAGGCCGCCTACGCGGCCGCGCTGGCCACGGCCGTCGCCGACGTGGTCCGCAAGCAGGCCGAGGCCGGCGTCGACATCGTCGACGACGGCGAGATGGGCAAGTCCAACTGGATCACGTACCTGTACGAGCGGACGACCGGCCTGGAGTCCAGGCCGGTCGAGGGCGGCTTCACCAGCATCTTGCCGGCCAGCCGGGACCGTCAGCACTTCCCCGGCGCGTACGCCGAGATCGACGCGCTCGACGAGCGGGCGGCACGGGCGGGCACCGGGGCCGGCGCGGACGCCCCCGGGGACGGGAGCGGCGGCGCGGCGGCCTGGGTGTGCACCGGCCCGATGACATACGACCGGGCGGCGCTCGACCGTGACATCGCCAACGTCAAGGCCGCCCTCGCCGCCGCGGGCAAGGACGCCGCGGAGGGGTTCTTGCCGGTCGTGGCGCCCGCGAGCGCCTACTGGCTGCGGAACGAGTACTACGCGAGCGACGAGGAGTTCGTCTACGCGCTCGCCGACGCGCTGCACTGCGAGTACAAGGGGATCGTCGACGCCGGGCTGCTGCTCCAGGTCGACGACGCGGTGCTGATGCACGAGGCGGACACGATGGCCTCCCGCGGCCAGTCCTACGAGGAGTACCGGCAGTGGGCGCGGCTGCGGGTGGACGCGCTCAACCACGCGCTGCGCGGGCTCCCCGAGGACCGCATCCGGTACCACATCTGCTTCGGCAGCTGGCACGGGCCGCACGCCTACGACCCGCCGCTGCGCGACGCCATCGACCTAGTCCTGCGGGTGAAGGCCAGGTACTACCTGATCGAGCAGGCCAACCCCAGGCACGAGCACGAATGGAAGATCTGGGAGGACGTCCCCCTGCCGGACGGCAAGGTGCTCGTCCCCGGCGTGGTGACGCACCACACCAACGTCGTGGAGCACCCCGAGCTGGTCGCGCAGCGCCTGGTAAGGCTGGCGAAGGTGGTCGGCCGGGACCGGGTGATGGGCGGCACCGACTGCGGTTTCGCCCAGGGAGCGTTCGTCCACCGGGTGCACGAGGAGATCCAGTGGGCCAAGCTGGCCTCCCTCGCCGAGGGCGCGCGGATCGCCTCCCGGGAGCTATGGGGCAGCAAGGCTGAAGCGTGACGAAAAATGATGAATACACGCAGGAGGAACCACCGTGCGAAGACATAGCAGACATAAGGGCCTTGGACTCGCGGGGGCCGCCGCCGCGGCGGCCGCGGCCCTGGCCGCGGCGGGCTGCAGCAGCAGCAGCTCAAGTTCGAGCAGCGCCGCGGCGACCAGCGCGCCGGCCGCCGCGGCGAGCAGCGCGCCGGCCAGCGCGCCGACTGGCGCGGGCACCGGCGGCCAGGGCGCCCAGTCGGTGACCAACTACCTGTCCTACGTCGGCGGCAAGGCCGGCCCGGCGGACAAGTCGCTCCCGCCGGTCTACGTCGGCTACGTCAACCAGCAGGGCGGCCCGACGGCCGTCGGGCTGCTGGCCACCGCCGGCGCGCAGATGGCGGTCAACTACGCCAACGCCGAACTCGGCGGCGTCGACGGCCACCCGATCCAGCTCGTCACCTGCTTCATCGCCTCGGCCGAGGAAGAGGGCACGGTCTGCGCGCAGAAGTTCCTGGCCAACAAGAAGGTCGACGTGATCAACATGGGCGGCGTGGCGATCGGCGTGCAGTCGTTCTACAGCACGCTCGGCGGCGCCAAGCCGGTGATCGACGGCGTGGCGGCGACCCCGATCGACTCCGTGCAGAAGAACGCGGTGATCCTGTTCGGCGACGTGACCCACATCCTCCCGCCGTTCGGCACGTACGCGAGGGACGTCCTGCACGCCAAGACCGCGGCCCTCGTCTACCCGTCGGACAACGCCGGCATCGCCGAGGGCGCCGCGGCGGTCAAGCAGGGGCTCCAGGAGGCCGGCATCACCGTCAAGGCCGTCGGCTACCCGGAGAGCCAGACCGACCTGACCTCGGTGCTCACCGCGGCAGGCGCGCAGACGGCCGACGTGGTGATCCCGTACAGCGACGCCGCCGGCTGCGTGAACCTCGCCAAGAGCCTCAAGACGCTGGGCATCACCGATCCCAAGAAGATCCTCTCCGCGCCGCTGTGCCTCAACGGGCAGGTCATCCAGGGTCTCGGCGACTTCCCGCACTGGACGTACGCGATCGCGAGCTCGCTGTACGGCGACCCGACCGACCCGGGCATGCCGGCCTACGAGGCGGTGGCGAAGAAGTTCTCCACCCCGGCGGACGCGCCCGACCCGTGGAACATCGTCAACTTCGGGCAGATGCTGACGACCATCAAGATCTTGAACGAGGTCGGCTACGCGCACCTGTCCCCGTCGGCGATCCTGGCGGCGGCGAAGGCGTTCAAGGGCCCGCAGGCGCTCGGCGCCCCCGCGCTCGCCTGCGGCAAGTACCCCAGCGCGCCCGCCGTCTGCAACGACCGTATCCAGTTCTTCGAGTACACGGGCGGCGTGACGAGCGGCAAGCCCAACTGGGTCAAGATGGCGGGCTGGCTCCAGCCGCCGGCCGGCTGACGCGGGCCGGGCCGCGGCCGCGGTGCGGGGCTCCCCTGCCACCCCCGTCACCGCGGCCGCGGCGCCACGCGGCCCGGCGACCCAGTCCCGGGCCGCCTCTGTAATCCCGACACCAGCTAGGAACGCCCGATGCAACAGATCTTGCTGTTCATCCTTCTCGGCCTCGGCAGCGGAGCGCTGATCGCCGGCATCGCCCTCGCCGTCGTGCTGACCTACCGCGGGTCGGGGATCATCAACCTGTCGACCGGCGCCATCGCGATGCTCGGCGGCTACGCGTTCTGGGCGCTGAACAGCGGCAAGCTCGCCGCCCTGCCCACCGGGCTCGCGGTCCTGCTCGCGCTGCTGTTCGTCCTCGCCTGCGGCGCGCTCACCGAGTTCGCCGTCTACCGGCCGCTGCGCAACTCCGCGCCGCTGGCCAAGCTCGTCGCCTCGCTCGGCGTGCTGCTCATCGCGCAGTCGGCGATGCTGCTGGCGTTCGGCGTGACCCCGCAGCCGGCGGCCAGCATCCTGCCGACCAGCACCGTGCACATGCTCGGCGCGGTGGTTCCCGTCGACCGGTTCATCCTCACCGGCCTGGTGATCGTCGCGGCGGCCGTGCTGGCCGCCGCGTACAAGTGGACCCGGTTCGGGCTGGCCACCCGCGCGGCGTCGGAGAACGAGGCCGCGGCGATGCTCAGCGGCCTGTCGCCGAACGTCATCTCGCTGACCAACACGCTGCTCGGCTCCCTGGTGGCCGGCGCGCTCGGCATCCTGGCCGCCTCGATCACCTCCCTCGACCCGCAGACGCTGCCACTGCAGATCATCCCGGCACTGGCCGCCGCGCTCATCGCCTCGTTCACCTCGTTCGGCATCGCCTGCGCGGCGTCCCTGGGCATCGGCATCATGTACTCGCTGGTCCAGTACGCGTCCGCCCAGTCCTGGTTCCCCCAGTCCGGCGGCGTCGCGCTGCCCGGCGTCACCGACCTGCTGGCGTTCCTCATCATCATCGGCGTGCTGTTCTGGCGCGGGTCGCGCATCCCCGGCCGCGGCGAGATCGTCGAACGGCGGCTGCCCGAGGCGC
Source organism: Trebonia sp. (assembly GCA_035294225.1). Classification (GTDB taxonomy): domain Bacteria; phylum Actinomycetota; class Actinomycetes; order Streptosporangiales; family Streptosporangiaceae; genus Trebonia. The sequence goes on along the minus strand of DATGLH010000026.1, from coordinate 21,980 downwards.
CGCGCCCGCAGCACCTGATCCGGACCGGGCTGATCTGCGCGCTGGCCGGCGCGGTGCTGCTGATCATCTTCCCGTTCGACTTCCGCGAGGCGCTGATCAACACGCTGATCGGCGCGCTGATGGCGCTGTCGCTGGTGGTGGTCACCGGCTTCGTCGGGCAGATCTCGGTGGTCCAGCTGGCGCTGGCCGGCGCCGCCGGGTTCACGATCTCGCACATGGCCGTCAATTTCGGCATCACGTTCCCGGTCGCGGCGCTGGCGGGCATCGCGGTGGCGGTGGTGATCGGCCTGATCACCGCGGTCTCCGCGGTCCGGGTCCGCGGCGTCAGCCTGGCCGTCGTCACGCTGGCCGGCGCCGTCGCGATCCAGAACTTCGGCTTCGTCAACAGCACCTGGGGCGGCGGCCTGGCCGGCTCGCCGGTGCCGGAGCCGGTGTGGTTCGGCCTCGACCTCGGCCCGAACGCTCCCTTCCGCGGCATCGACGGCAACAAGCCCAGCCCGGTCTTCGGCTGGGTCGCGCTGATCTGCTGCGTGCTGGCCTGCGTCGCGGTCGGCTACATCCGCCGCGGCACGCTCGGGCAGCGGATGCTCGCGGTGCGCTCCAACGAGCGGGCCGCCGCCGCCGCCGCGATCAACCCGCGGACGGTGAAGCTCTACGCGTTCGGCATCGCCGCGTTCATCGCCGGCGTCGGCGGGGTGCTGTACGCCTACAACTTCGGCTCCGTCAGCGCCGACCGGTTCGACGCCGTGACCGCGCTGTCGCTGATCGCGTTCGCCTACGCGGGCGGCATCACGCTGATCTCCGGTGCGGTGTTCGCCGGCCTGCTGTCGGCGCAGGCGCTGATCCCGTACGCGCTCGACAAGTGGTTCGGGCTGAACGGGAACTGGTTCTTGCTGATCGGCGGCGTGCTGCTGATCTTCACCCTGCTGCAGAACCCCGAAGGCGTCGCCGGCGACTTCTACCGGCGCAGGCACAGGCGGCCGCAGGTCCGCGCCCCCGGCGCCGCCGCGGCGGACCGCGAGCGGCTGGCGCCGCATGCCAGGCCCGCGGACCTGCCCGGCCGCCCGGCCGCGCTGCGGGTTTCGGGCCTTTCGGTCAGCTTCGGCGGCGTGCGCGCGGTCAGCGAGGTGTCGCTGGAGGTCCGCGCGGGCGAACTGGTCGGCCTTATCGGCCCGAACGGCGCGGGCAAGACCACCCTGGTCGACGCCGTCTCCGGGTTCGTGACCTACGCCGGCCGGGTGGAGCTGTCCGGCGCGTCCCTTGACGGCCTGCCGCCGCATGAGCGCGCCCGCCGCGGGCTCGCCCGCACCTGGCAGAGCACCGACCTGTTCGACGACCTCGACGTGCGGGAGAACCTGACCGTCGCCTGCCGCAAGGGCACCGCGGACCAGGCCGGCTCGGCGGCCGAGGCGCTCCGCCTGGTCGGCATGGAGTGGGCGGCCGAGGCGATGCCGGCCCAGCTCTCGTCCGGCCAGCGCAAGCTCGTCGGCGTCGCCCGCGCGCTGGTGGCCAGGCCCGCGGTGCTCTGCCTGGACGAGCCCGCCGCCGGCCTGGACACCGCCGAGAGCGCCGAACTCGGCGCGTGCCTGCGGCGGCTCGCCGACGCGGGCCAGTCGATGCTGCTCATCGAGCACGACATGGGCCTGGTGCTCGGCATCTGCGACCGGGTGGTGGTCCTGGAGTTCGGCAAGGTCATCGCGGACGGCCCGCCCGAGGCCGTCCGCCGGGACCCGCGCGTCATCGCCGCGTACCTGGGCGACGGCGTGTCCGCCGCCGCCGACCCGGCGGAAACCGTCTGATCTGGGCCGGGAACCGGCGCGCCGGGAACCGGCGCCTGGCGCCTGGCCATCGGGCGCGCCGCCCCGGGCGCCGGGTGGCCGGCCGGCGCACCCGGCTGACGGCGCGATTGGGCGCGCTGATCGTCAACCTGGCCGGCGCCGTGCCGCCGGGCCGCGAGATCACGGTGGAGATCAGCGCCTTCTGCGGCAAGCTGATCATTACGGTGCCGGCCGGGGCACACGTGATCGACGAGGGCGGCGCGCTGTTCGCCAGGCGGGCCGCGTACGCCAGGCGGGCCGCGTACGGCAGGCGGGCCGCGTACGGCCGGACTCCGGCGCCGCCGACGGGCCGGTGATCCGGCTCGCCGGGGACGCCCGGTCCTCCAAGGTCGCCGTGTACCGGGAAAGCCCCGATCCCCGCCAGGCCCCGGTGAACGCCCGGGCCAGCCCGGACGCCCGCTTCGGCTCCTCCGCATGGGAAACCCGCTCCGGCTCCTCCGCATGGGAAAAGGGCCCGCTGCGCCCGGGGAACTCCAGGCGGACCCGCGGTCCCGGTCAGCCCGCCGCCGCGGCGCCCGCCCTCGGGCCAACAGGGCCGCCTCCCTCGTCACGTCAGGTGACTGGTTTTCACCTCGCACACCTTGCGACCATCCCGGCGCCCGTAATGTCCTATATGTCCGTGCGGAAAGTGTGCGAAGGGGATTGAGGGAGGCAAATTGCCGCCTCTTTCCATCCCCGGGAAGTGTGCGACGTGAGATGAGGGCGCCCGCGGGGCGCATGGTGCCGGGCCGGGACAGGCCGCGGGCCGCCCGCACGGCGGCCCGCGGCCTCGGTCACGCTGCCGGCGGCGCCAGGCGACGGCCCGCGACGATGCGGGCCGCGCGGTCCACGATCGCCGTGAGGCGCGCGCTGTGCGCCCCTCGCCAGTACACGCGCCCGCAGGCCGTGCAGCGGGCGAAATCGTGGTAGGTGCGCCTGGTGCCCGGCCGCAGCGACTGCTCGACGTCGGCCTTGCGGGCCGGCGCGAGCCGCCCGTTGCAGGCGGTGCACCGGGTCCAGGGCGCCAGCGGCGGCGCGAACCGGTCCAGCACGTCGCGCAGCTGGTCATCGGGGCCGGCGCCGCGCACGTAGGCCCCCAGCCACAGCTTCCTGCGGCGCAGCAGGCCGCGGTCCTGCGTGAGCAGCACCCGCCCCTCGGCGTTCGCCTGCCCGATCAGGGCATCGTCGCCGCGGTCGTTGGCGTACGCGGCGTCGACCCCGGTAAGCCGCAGCCTGCGCGCCAGCGTTCCCAGGTGCACGTCGAGCACGAACCGCGCGGCCGGCAGCCGCTGCGGCCGCCGCACGGCGGCGACCTCCGCGACCTGCCCGCCGGACAGCCGGTCCGCCGTCGTCGCCGGGTCCCCGTCCACGCTGACCGCGCCGACCTCCGGCAGCGGGACCCCCAGCGATTCGATGACGTGCCCGAGCGTCGACGTCCCGTCGCACGTCACCGGCGCCCGGCCGCCCCGGTGCCGGGGTGCCAGGAACATCCGCAGCTCGCCGGCGAACCGGACCTCCGCTTCCTGCCCGGCCATGTACTCAGCATTCCACGCTCGCCGCGGGCCGGCGCCGGCCCGCGGCGAGCGTTTGCGCTCCCGCGTGACCGCGGGCATGCTTGAGGGCATGAGGGCTGAGCGCCCGGCCCGCCCCGGGCGCCCGCCCGGCGGACCCGGGGAGCGCGCGTGACGGGAACGGCCGAGACAGCTGAAGCACCGGGGCTCATCGAAGTCCGCGGGCTGACAAAGCGGTTTGGCGGCAAGGTAGCGGTCGACCACCTGACCTTCACCGTCGAGCCGGGCCGGGTGACCGGCTTCCTCGGCCCGAACGGCGCGGGCAAGTCCACCACGATGCGCCTCATCGCCGGCCTGGACCGGCCGGACAGCGGCACCGCCACGGTCGGCGGGCGGCCGTATGCCCAGCTGGCCAGGCCGCTCACCCGGGTCGGCGCGCTGCTGGAGGCGCGCGGGCTGCACCCCGGCCGCAGCGCGCGCAACCACCTGCTGTTCCTCGCCCAGACCCAGGACATCCCGGCCCGGCGGGTGGACGAGGTGCTCGACCTGGTCGGCTTGCGCGAGGTGGCCCGCAAGCGGGCCGGCGGCTTCTCGCTCGGCATGACGCAGCGGCTGGGCATCGCGGCGGCGATGCTGGGCAACCCGCCGGTGCTGATGCTCGACGAGCCGGCCAACGGGCTCGACCCGGAGGGCATCCGCTGGGTCCGCACGTTCATGCGCCAGCTCGCCGCGGAGGGCCGCACGGTCTTCGTGTCCAGCCACCTGATGAGCGAGATGGCGGTCACCGCCGACCACCTGATCGTGATCGGCCGGGGCGCGCTGATCGCCGACTGCTCCACCGGGGAGTTCATCCAGAAGAGTTCCGAACGCTCGGTGCTGGTCCGCACGCCCGACCGCGCGAGGCTCCGCGAGCTGATCATCGACGAGGGCGGCACCGTGCGTGACGGCGACGGCGCCATGGTCGTGAGCGGGCTGCCCGCCCCGCGGATCGGCGAGCTCGCCGCGGGCGCCTCGATCGTGCTGCACGAGCTCACCCCGCAGCTGCCCTCGCTGGAGGAGGCGTTCATGGAGCTGACCGCGGACAGCGTCGAGTACGGCGAGGCGAGCCGGCCGTGAGCGCCGCCGGCCTGCTGGCCTCCGAATGGACGAAGATCCGCTCCGTCCGGTCCACGCTCTGGTCGCTGCTCGCGTTCGTGGTCGTCGCGGTCGGCTTCAGCACGCTGGTCGCGTTCGTCATCTCCGGCAACTGGAACAAGCCCGGGCCCCACCCCGAGCACCTCACCCTGCTCACCGACCCGACGCAGGTGATCTTCGGCGCCGGGTTCGGCATCGGCCAGCTGGCGATGTGCGTGCTCGGCGTGATCGTGATCAGCAGCGAGTACTCCACGGGCGCGATCCGCTCCTCCCTGCTCGCGGTGCCGCGCCGGCTGCCCATGCTGGCCGCCAAGGCGGCCGTGTTCGTCGTGCTCGACGCCGTGGTCAGCGCGGTCACCGTGTTCGCGGTGTTCTTCATCGCCACCGCGATCCTGCGCAGCCACGTGCCGGTCACGCTGTCCCAGCCGGGCGTCATGCGCGCGGTCATCGGCGGGATTTTGTACCTCGCCGTGCTCGGCCTGTTCGCGCTGGCGGCCGGGGGGCTGATCCGGCACACCGCGGGCGCCATCGCCGCCGTGATCGCGATGGTCCTGGTCGTGCCGCCGCTGATCTCGCTGATCCCCGGCACGGTCGCCCACCACATCCACGGCTACCTGCCCACGGTCGCGGGCGTGCTGGTCGCGCAGACCCGGCAGCAGCCCGCCGACGTGCTGTCGCCCTGGCAGGGCTTCGGCGTCTTCTGCCTGTGGACCGCGGCGCTGCTCGCCGCGTGCGGCTGGCTCCTGGTCCGGCGCGACGCCTAGCGGCTCGCCCGGCGCGGCGCCCGGCGGCAGCGGGATGATTGGGGGTAGCGCGGCCGGCGGAACTGTGGTCACATGATTAGTGTCCGATAAGGGAAATCGAAAGTTTCGACCATCGGAGGCGGACGTGCCGGTGCCCGGAGCCGAGCCGGTCAGGATCGCGATCGTGGGCACCGGGAACATCGCCCGCGTGCACGCCAGGGCGCTCGCCGGCCGCGGAGCAGCCGCGCTCCCGCCCGCCGCGATCGTGGCGGCAATGGACACCGACGAGAGCCGGCTGGGCCCGTTCTGCGCCGAATTCGGGGTTCCCGCCGGATACCGGGATCTTTCCGGCATGCTCAGCCGCGCGCGACCCGATCTCGTGCATGTCTGCACGCCGCCGGGCGCCCACCGCGACACCGCGCTCGCCTGCCTGCGGGCGGGGGCGAGCGTGCTCGTGGAGAAGCCGCCAGCGCTCAGCCTGCGGGAGTTCGACGAGCTCGCGGCCGCCGCTCCCGGCCCGCCGTGGTTCGCCACCGTCTTCCAGCACCGGTTCGGATCCGGGCAGCGCCGCCTCAAGGCCCTGGCCGCCGGCGGCGTGCTCGGCCGGCCGCTGCTCGCCATCTGCCACACCCTGTGGTTCCGCGACCAGGCGTACTTCGACGTGCCCTGGCGCGGCCGGTGGGAGACCGAGGGCGGCGGCCCGACGATGGGGCACGGCATCCACCAGATGGACATGCTGCTCGACGTGCTCGGCGAGTGGACCGAGGTGTCCGCGATCGCCCGCACCCAGGCCCGCCGGGTGGAGACCGAGGACACCTCGCTCGCGCACGTGACGTTCGCCGGCGGCGCGGTGGCCGCCGTGGTGAACAGCGTGCTGTCGCCGCGGGAGGAATCCTACGTGCGGTTCGACTTCGAGCGCGCGACCGTGGAGGTGACCCACCTGTACGGCTACGGCGACGAGGACTGGCGGATCACGCCGGCGCCCGGGCACTCCGGCGAGGTGCTCGCCGCCTGGGAGCACGCCGAGCACGGCACCCGCAGCGGGCACGCCGCGCAGTTCGCGCACGTGCTGGCCGCGCTGCGGGACGGCCGCCAGCCGCCGGCGGGGCCGGCCTCGGCCCGGCGGACGATGGCGCTGATCGCCGGCATCTACGCGTCGGCGGTCACCCGGCGCCCGGTGACCCCGGACGACCTCGCGCCGCCCGCGGCGTGCTACGGCGCGATGAACGCCGGCTGGCCCGCGCCGGCGGGGAACGCCGGCCGGGCCGCGCCGGCGGGGAAAGGAGGCGGCCTCCCGTGGTGATGTCCCTGCGGCACGGCGATACCGCGGTCAGCGCCCTGTGGGGCGACCGCGAGCTGTTCCGCTACGTGTACCTGCCGGACGACCCGCAGCTGGAGTCGCCGCGCCCGTTCTTCCACCCCGTCCGCACCCTGGCGGGCGACACGGTCACCGTATACCGCCCGCACGACCACGTCTGGCACAAGGGCATCGCCCTGTCGCTGCCGAACGTCGGCACGGAGAACTTCTGGGGCGGCCCCACGTTCCGCCGGGGACGCTATGTCCAGCTGCCCAACGACGGGGCGATGCGGCACGACGGGTTCGACGCCGCCGCGGCCAGGGACGGCGCCGTGCGCCTCAGCGAGCGGCTGACCTGGGTGACCGAGTCCGGCCAGACGCCGGTCGCCGAGCGCCGGCGGATCGCCGCGGCCGCCTGGCCCGCCGAGTCGGCGTGGCTGCTCGCGTTCGAGACCACGCTGGTCAACGTCAGCGGCGCCGTCATCGCCATCGGCAGCCCCACCACGGAGGGCAGGCCGGACGCCGGCTACGGCGGCCTGTTCTGGCGCGGGCCGCGCTCGTTCACCGGCGGCACGGTGGTGACGCAGGACGGCACCGGCGGCGACGAGCTGATGGGCGCGCGCGGGCCGTGGCTGGGGTTCGCCGGGCGGCACGACGGGCACGGCCGCTGGTCCACGCTGGTGTTCCGCGATCATCCGGGGAATTTCAGCTACCCCAGCCAGTGGTTCGTCCGCAGCACCCCGTACGCGTGCCTGTGCCCCGCCCCGTTCTTCGCCGCCGCCTACCCGTTCGCCGCGGGGGCCTCGCTGACGCTCCGCTACGACATCGTGGTCGCGGACGGCGAGCTCGGGCCGGACGGGTGCGCCCGGCTGGCCGCCGCCGCGCAGGCCAGCGACCTGCTCGCACAGGGGGATGATTGAGGTATGTCCGAACGTGCGCGTGGCTCCGCCCCCGGCGCCGGGTCCGCTGCCGCGGCGTTCCCGGGCGCGACCGCGGTGACGGTGCTCGATGTCTACGACTGGGCGGCGCCGGACGGGCTGCCCGGCGGCTCGGCGCACGTCCACCTGGCGTCGGCCGAGGGGTACGTGGTGCTGTCCGGCGCCGGGCGGCTGCAGACCCTGTCCGGGGCGGGGTACGCCGAGACGCCGCTGCGCCCCGGCGACTGCCTGTGGTTCACCCCGGGCACCATCCATCGCCTGGTCAACGACGGTGAGCTGCGGCTGCTCGTCGTGATGCAGAACGCCGGCCTGCCGGAGCACGGGGACGCGGTGCTCACCTTCCCGGCAAAGGTGCTGGCGGACCCGGCCGCCTATGCCCGCGCCGCCTCCCTGGGCGCGGCCGGGCCCGGCGCTGACCTGGCGGCGGCCGCGCGGCGGCGCGCCGCGCTGGCGGTCGAGGGCTATCTGGCGCTGCGCGAGCAGGTGGCGGAGAAGGGGCCCGGCGCGCTGGACGGCTTCTACGCCGCCGCGCTCCGGCTGGCGGGCGGCCGCGCGGCCGGCTGGCGGGACCTGTGGCGCGCGGGCGCGCTGGCGGCCGCGGAGCTGACCGGCGAGCACCTGGACGCGATCGGCGCGGGCGTTCCCGGGCACCTGGACGCGGCGGCCCTGTGGCGGATCGAGCGGCCCGCGGGGGAGCGGGGCTACGGGATGTGCGGCCGGCTCACCACGTACCCGGCGTCGCGCGCCGTGCGCGCCGGCTGAGCGGCCCGCGGGCCGCAGCGGCTGAGCGGCCCGCAGGCCGCAGGCCAGCACCTGATGGCGAAAAATATTTCACCATGAAGAAAAATCTTGCTATAGGACTGGAAATCTTACATGATCATGGTGATGCGGGCGTGCGGCGGTGCCCGCGGCGGCGGGGCTTGGTGAAATCATTTGCCAATATGTAATCACGCGGTCTTGTCCCCCTCCTATCAAAATGATTAGTCTCCTGGTAAAACTTTCGAATGAATTTCGAAAGTTTCGGGTGGGCCGAAGGAGACCGTCATGATCTTCAGGGATGGCGCGAAGGGGCGGCATCGGGCACTGGCCATCGGCGCGCTCGCGGCGGCGGCCGCCGCGGCCGCCGCCGGCTGCGGCAGCAGCTCCTCTGGTTCCGGCGGCCCGGCGGCCAGCCTGTCCGGCCAGACCCTGACCGTCTACACCCAGGCGCCTTATGGCACGCAGCTCAACAACTACAAGGAGTATTACAACTACATAGCGAACCTCTTCCACAAGGAGACCGGCTCCACGATCCAGTGGGTCTACTCCTCCAGCGCGGTCACCCTCTCCCAGGAGCTCGAGCAGGCGGCCGCCAGCGGCAGCGGCCCCGATGTCTGGTCCATCGGCTCGTCGTTCAACGGCACCGCCAGCTCGCTGCACGACTTCTACACGTTCACGGCCAGCGACTGGAACCAGGTCGGCGGCCAGCCGAACTTCGTGCAGAAGCAGCTCACGATGTCCGGGCCGGACAACAGCCACGACATCGGCATCCCGTTCGAGTCGATCCCGTTCGTGCTGGCCTACAACAAGGCGCTGCTGGCGAAGGCCGGCATCACCTCACCGCCGGTCACCTGGTCGCAGTTCGTCGCGGACGCGCAGGCGATCCAGAAGGCCGACCCGGGCGTGGCAGGCGCCGGCTTCTCGCCCGCCGACCCCTACGGCCCGTGGAAGCCGGTGTGGTCGTACATGGAGCAGGACGGCGGCGACTTCCTGGCCGCGAACGGCACCAGGGCCGACCTCACCTCGCCGCAGCTTCAGGCCGCGCTGAGGTTCTACTTCGGGCTCGAGGACACCTGGCATGTCGTGCCGAAGGCGGACCTGACCTGGGAAGCCTCGCAGGAGACGGCCGCGTTCCTCGCGGGCAAGACCGGGATGATGATGGACGCCGCCTACAGCCTGGCGCAGGAGGCGGCGGGCACCCCGGTCGCGGACGACGTGGCGTTCGCGCCGATGCCGAACGTGCCGTACGGCATGAGCTCGCGGCCGCCCGGCGGCCAGCCCGCCGAGTCGATCGTCTCCGGCAACTACTACGACATCGCCAGGTACTACAAGAACGTGCCGCTCGCGCTGAAGTTCATCCAGATCAGCACCTCGCCCGCGGCGCAGCTCGAGCAGTTCAAGATCATGGGCTGGATGCCGGTCACCAAGGCCGGGATAGCCGAGGTCGAGAAGGCCTATCCCGCGACCGTCCCGTTCATCGAGGCGGAGGAGAACTCCACGCCCACCGACTACACCCCCGCGTGGAGCTACATCGAGACCGGTGTCCTGCACGTGATCGGCCAGGAAGCCCAGCAGCTCGCCACCGGCCAGCGTTACAGCGATCCGTTCGTGCTGAGCCAGCTGCAGGCCGAGAACTCGGTGGTGCAGTCGCACCTGAGCGGCTCGTGAGCCAGCCTGATACCGCGGCCGGGCTGACCGCTGCCAAGGCCGGGCCGCCGGGGGCGGGCGGCGGGATCGCCGCCCGCCCCCGGCGCCCCCGGCGCCCCTGGTGGCCCTGGTGGCCCCGGCGGCCCCGGCGGCGGGAGCCGGCGGTCTGGCTGGTCGCGCCGGGGACGCTGTTCTTCGCGCTGATCGTCGGGATACCCCTGGTCATCGTCGTCTGGACCAGCTTCCTGCGCATCGGCTCGGGCAACATCGCGAGCTGGGCGACCGCGCCGTTCGCCGGGCTCGGCAACTATGAGACGGGGCTCACCGGGCCGAACGTGCTCGGCGTCTCGGTGCTGGAGTCGGTGTGGATCAGCGTCAAGTTCTCCGTGCTCGCCACGGTGGCGTCCACGCCGATCGCCTTCTTCGCCGCGCTGAGCGTCTACCACTCCTTCCGGGGCCGGGCGCTGCTCCGGTCGGTCTACCTGCTGCCCTACGTCATCCCCGGGTTCGTGGTCGCGCTGCTCGCGCAGCTCGCCTTCCACGACAACTCCGGAGCGGTCGACCGGCTGCTCGCCGCGCTGCACATCGCCCCGGTCAGCACCTTCTGGCTGATCGGGCCGAACGCGTTCTGGGCGATGACCTTCACCGAGGTATGGGAGGTGTGGCCGTTCATCTACCTGCTGCTGCTGGCCGGGCTGCAGGCGATCCCCCGGGACCAGCTCGAGGCCGCCACCGTCGACGGCGCGGGCTGGTGGGCCAGGCTCAGGTACGTTGTGATACCGCAGCTGAAGGGCATCTACGCGCTCGCGTTCGCGCTGTCGACGCTGTTCCACTTCGGTAACTTCACGCTGCCGTACATCATGTTCGGCAACACCCGGCCCGCCGCTACGGTCACGCTGCCGGTCAACATCTACTACATCGCGTTCAACGGCTTCGACTTCGGGATCGCGTCGGCGACCGCGGTCTTCAACGTGCTGCTGCTGGCGGTCCCGGCGGCGGTCTACCTCTGGGTCGTCCGGTTCCGCCCGGCGAGGAGGGCCGCGGCATGAGGAGCAGGCACCGCGCGGACCGGCTGCTCCCGCCCCTGGTGTCCCGGGCGGGCGTGACCGTGCTGCTCGTCTTCATCGCCGTGCCCGTGCTCTACCTGATCGTCCTCGCGCTGAGCCCCAACTCCACGGTCGCCCTGGGCGGCGCGGGCGTGCGGCACCTGACGCTGCGCAACTTCGCCGACATGTGGTCGGCCGCGCCGATCGCCCGGGGCATCGTCAACAGCGTCATCATCGCGGGGATCTCGGCGGCCCTGGCGGTCATCCTCGGCGTGGGCGCCGCCTACCCCCTCGCCAGGCTGAGCTTCCGCGCCAGGAAGCCGCTGCTGTACTCGCTGCTCGGCAGCCAGTCGGTCCCCGGCCTCGCGCTGCTGCTGCCGCTGTACATCATGCTGGCCGGCATCCAGGGAATCCTGGGTGTCCGCCTGATCGGCGGCTTCCCCGCGATCATCGCCGTCTACATGACGTTCGGGCTGCCGCTGGCCACCGTGGTCTGCTTCGTGTACCTGCGCGGCCTGCCGCGGGACCTGGAAGAGGCCGCCATGGTGGACGGGTGCACCAGGCTGGGCGCGCTGCGCTGGGTGGTCGCGCCGCTGATGGCCCCCGCCATGGTGGTGAGCCTGGTGTTCGCGTTCCTGGTGGGGTGGAATGACGTCCTGTTCGCCAGCGCGCTGCAGAACCAGACCGTGGCGGTGACGCTGGAGCAGTTCGGCCTGGCCCAGGCGGAGGGCTTCGGCGCCCAGCCGCTGTACGGCGACCTGATGGCAGCCGCGCTGGTCAGCGCGGTCCCGGTCGTCGCGCTGTACCTCGCGTTCCAGCGCTACCTCGTGCACGGCCTGGCCGCCGGCGCGCTGAGCGGCACCTAGCGGCCCGGGCCGCCCCAGAGGGGAACCAGCCGATGATAACAGCAAGAAGCGTCGGCGCGGCCTCCTCCGGCAGCGCGCTCAAGGTGCCCGCGTTCCGTTCAGCCGCGCTGAGCCCCCAGACCGGGCCGCTCCCCGCTGGCCGTCGTCACCCGCTAGCGCGGCGCCCCGGCGCGCGTCGCCTGCCCTGGCGTTCCGGCGGCGGGAGAGTAGCGTGTGAGGGCGTGCGGATCACCGATATATCAGTCGTCCTTCATGAGCGGACCGCCGCCGGGGCCGCCTCGTTCGGCCCCGGCGGCGGGCGGCAGCCGCTGGGAGTCCTGCGGGTGAGGACCGACGAGGGAATCGAGGGCAACAGCTTCCTGTCCCGGCCCGGCCCCGGCCCGGTCGCGATCGCGCAGCAGATCGTCACCGTCGTCAAGCCGTGGCTCGCCGGCGCGGACCCGCTGGACATCGGGGCGCACTGGCGGCGGATGACCGGCCTGGTGCACTACCTCAGCCCGCACGCCGTGGGCACCGTCGACATCGCGCTGTGGGACATCGCCGGCAAGGCCGCCGGGCTGCCGGTGCACCGGCTGCTCGGGACATGCCGGGACCGGATACCCGCTTACTTCTCCTCGGCGCATCACACGACTCCGCAGGAGTACGCCGATGAGGCCGTCTACTGGCGCGAGCAGGGCTGGCGGGGATACAAGCTGCACCCGCCGCGCGGTCCGTGGCTGCCGCCGGGCGCCGCGCCGCCGGCCGGCTTCGACATCTCGGCCTGCGAAGCCGTGCGGTCAGCCGTCGGCGAGGACATGACGCTGATGCTCGACTCGTCGTGGGGCTACTCCTACCCGGACGCACTGCGGGTCGGCCAGGCCATTCAGGACCTCGGTTACTTCTGGTACGAGGACCCGCTGCCCGACCAGGACATCCACGGCTATCAGCGCCTCGCCCGGCACCTGTCCATCCCGCTGCTCGCCACCGAGATCACCCCGGGCGGCCTGACGGCGCTGCCGCCGTGGATCACCGCCGGCGCGACGGACTTCCTGCGCGGCGACGTCGTCATCAAGGGCGGCATCACGGGGCTGATGAAGATCGCGCACCTGGCCGAGGCGTTCGGCATGAACTGCGAGGTGCACGATTCCTACAATGCGCTGAACAACGTCGCGGCCCGCCATGTGATGATGGCCATCGACAACTGCGACTGGCTCGAGGTGCTGGCGTTCAACCGGACGGGCGACCACAGCCTGGACCACTTCGGGTACGGCCTGACCGAGCCGTTCCGGGTGGACGCCGAGGGCAACGTGCATGCCCCGGCCGGCCCCGGGCTGGGCGCCGAGGTCGACTGGGAGCTCATCAACTCGGCTGTGCTGGGCGTGGTTTCGTAACCCTCGCCGCTGGCCCGCCAGCTTCCCCAAGCCGGCGCCGACCACACCGTCCCCTGGCCCGAGGGGCCGTTGCGCGAGTGCAACCGGGGCGCTGTGCCGCCACGCAACGAGCAGGCCCCGGCTGGAAACCCGAACGGCCCGGGCCGGGCGTGATGCGCTGGACCGGGCCCCGGGCGTGCCGCGGGCGGGGCGGCGTCACGCACCCTGACCGTATTGCGTAATTTAAGCTCTTGCGTCCGGTTCCGGCGGCGCGGCGGCGCCGGGACGTCCGGGGGCGGTGGCCCATCGCCCCACTCTTCCCGGGGCTGTGCCCCACCGCCCCAGAAAAGCCCCGGGGCTGTGGCCCACCGCCCCAGAAAGAGCGGCGCGCCCCCGGCGGCACCGCGGCACGCCAGCACCGGAAACCGCAACGTAATCGCCGGCGCGTCCTAAACCCTGGACCGCGCTCCAAGCTCAAGCCCGTGTCGGGCGTCTGCCGGGCCGGGCACGGGACCTGCGGGCTCGAGCCCGCGGGCGCAGCGCTCAGACGGCAGCATGATCAAGGCGCGGTAAATTTTCGCGCCCAGCCGCATGCCCCGCGCGCGCTCGCGGAACATCACCAGAGCGGGGGTTGGAGGAGTGCACAGGCGCAGGACCAGGAAGACCGGCATCTCGTGCTGGATCGCGGGGCTGACCGGCGCGCTGGCCGCGGTCGCCGGCGGGGCGATGCCCGGCGTGGCCGTCAGCGCGCAGCAGCCTGTCTCACAGTCGACTCGGCCGACTTCCCTGGCTGCGGCGGGTTACTCCGGTCCAGTCACGATCCGGGCGCACCACCCGCCCACCATCATCGGCTCTGTTGCCCGCGGCCGGGCGCGCGCCGCGGCAACTGGCCCGTGGCTGCCACGTTCGGAGCCGGTCTGGCTCGACATCCCGGCTATCGGGGTGCACTCGGGACTGCTTCATCTGGGGCTGAATCCGGACGGCACGATGCAGGTGCCCCCGCTCTTCGCCCTGCCCAGCGAGGCGGGCTGGTACAAGTACTCGGTGACACCCGGGCAGATCGGGCCGTCGATCATCGTGGGCCACGTGGACACCTACCGGGGGCCGTCCGTGTTCTACGGCCTGGACGCGCTCCAGCCCGGCGACACGGTCGATGTCACGCTCGCGGACCGCACCATGGCCATCTTCCGGGTCACCGGCGTCCGGTCCTACCTGAAGGCCGACTGGCCGTGGCGGACGGTGTTCGGCCCCACCGGCTACGCGGGGCTGCGCCTGATCACGTGCGGCGGCGCGTTCGACGCTAGCACCGGCCATCACCTGAGCAACATCGTCGTGTTCGCGTCCCTGGCCGGATCGCGGCGAGCCGCGTCCGGCTGACCGGCCCGCCCGGACGGCTCGCGGGTTCTCGCCGACGCGGCCGTCCGCGCGGGCGCCGAGCTCCGGACCGCGTGCACCGTGACCGATATAGCCCCCGGCGAGACCGATGCGGCCCCCGTCGGAAGCGCCGGCCTCGGTCCTGGACAGGATGATAACAGCAAGAGGCGTCGGCACCGGGGGCATGACCGCGACGCTGACCAGCGCGCGGCATCGAAACCATGCGGCCGACGGCCGCACTGCTCGCCACCGGTCACCGGGGTGGTGACCGCGGGAGGGCTGCGACAGCGGGTCTACCTGGGCGGCGAGCGGCTGTCTGGGGGCGCGCTCGTCGTCGGCGCCGAGCGCGTCAGCTTCTCCGCGGCACTGACGCCCGCGCACGCGGGCGCACGGGTGCCGGCGCGGGCCGGGCCGCCGCTGCTGTGGATTTCCCCGAACGCGGTTGCCGCCGTGACCCCGCCCCCCTCGGCCGGTTCACGCTGCGCAGCGCCGAGTTCCGGCGGCCCGCCAGGACGGCCGGATACTCGCCCGTTCCCGTCCGCGGCGCCTCGTCCCGGGCGCTCCGCCCCATCTCGGCGCATCCTGGTTCGGCGCGGTCGATCCCGGCGGCCCGGTGCGCGTCGCCTGCCCTGGCGTTCCGGCAGCGGAAGGGTAGCGTCCGCGGCTTCCCATGCGGGCCTGGCCCGGCGCGCGGCCGGCCGCCGCGGCCGGGAGGCGCCGTTACGTAAACGGCACCGCTGGCGCGCGTTCGCCGGCCGCCGGAACGTTAAGGTGGATGGATGAGTTTGCCCGGGCCGGCGGGTTGGCGAGCACCCCTTCGCCCGTTCCGATACTTTCATACTAATACGACAGGAATTGCCTGCTTAGTGACGAGGGGCCTGGCAGCAGCTTGATCACGTTCGAGCGAGTGACGAAGCGGTACCCGGACGGGACGGTGGCCGTCGACGCCCTCGACCTTGAGGTGCCCGCCGGCAAGACCGTGGTGCTCGTCGGCCCGAGCGGCTGCGGGAAGACCACCACGCTGCGGATGGTGAACCGGCTGGTCGAGCCGACCGGGGGCCGGGTCCTGCTGGACGGCAGGGACGTGCGGGACCAGAACCCGGCGCGGCTGCGCCGGGGGATCGGGTACGTGATCCAGCAGACAGGGCTGTTCCCGCACCGGACCGTGGAGGACAACATCGCCACGGTCCCGGTGCTGAACGGCTGGCGGCGCGCGAAGGCGCGGGCGCGGGCGCGGGAGCTGCTGGCCCTTGTCGGGCTCGACCAGGCGCTGGCCCGCCGGTACCCGTACCAGCTGTCCGGCGGGCAGCAGCAGCGGGTGGGCGTGGCCCGGGCGCTCGCCGCCGACCCGCCCGTGCTGCTGATGGACGAGCCGTTCAGCGCGGTCGACCCGGTGGTGCGGGCCTCGCTGCAAGAGCAGCTGATCACGCTGCAAACCGAGCTGCGCAAGACGGTCGTCCTGGTCACGCACGACATCGAGGAGGCCATCAAGGTCGGCGACCTGGTGGCGCTGTTCCGGCCGCACGGCCAGCTCGCGCAGTTCGGCACGCCGGAGCGGCTGCTCGGCGCCCCGGCCGACGATTACGTCGCCGGCTTCGTCGGCTTCGACCGCGGCATCAGGCGGCTGTCGTTCTTCTCGACGGCAAGCGTGCCGCTGAACACCGGGCCCGTGCTCGGTGCCGGCGTGACCGTGGCCGAGGCGCGGGCCGCCGGCGAGCCGTGGATCCTCGTCGTGAGCGGCGGCAAGCCGCTCGGCTGGGTTCCGTCGGAACGGC
Source organism: Trebonia sp. (assembly GCA_035294225.1). Lineage (GTDB taxonomy): Bacteria > Actinomycetota > Actinomycetes > Streptosporangiales > Streptosporangiaceae > Trebonia. Next base: position 5,724 of record DATGLH010000026.1, on the reverse strand, counting down.
TCGGCCGGCTGCCCCGCGACACGCCGCTCGGGCAGGTGCCGGCCGACGGGTTCGGGCACACGTTCACGGTGGGCACCGAATCGCTGCGCGCGGCGCTCGACGCGGCGGTGCTCTCGCCCGCCGGGCAGGCGATCGGCGTGGACGGCGACGGCCGGGTCGTGGGCGTGGCGACGTTCGACCAGCTGCGGGCCGCGGTGGCCGAGGAGCGGACCGCGGCGGACGCCGCCGCGGTCGCGCCCGGCGCGGGCGCGGCGGCCGCGCCGGCTCCGGGAACCCCGGCCGGGCAGGCCGCGGGCAGCCAGGCGGGAGCGCCGCCATGAGCTGGTCCTGGATTCCCGGCAACGGTGCGCTCATCTGGCAGCTGACCAGGGAGAACATCTACCTCGGCGTGGTACCCGCGCTGCTCGGGCTGGTCATCTCGCTGCCGCTCGGGATCGTGGCGGCGCGCTGGCGCTGGTTCTACCCGCCGGCGCTGACCGTCGTGAGCGTGATCTACGCGATCCCGGCCATCGCGCTGTTCATCGCGCTGATCCCTGCCCTCGGGCTGACCGACACCAACGTGATCGTCGCGCTGACGCTGTTCTCGCTGTGCGTCATCCTGCCGAACGTCGTCGCCGGCCTGCGCGGTGTCCCCGAACCCGTGCGGCAGGCGGCCACCGCCATGGGGTACGGCGCGGTGCGGCGGCTGGTCACCGTCGAGCTGCCGCTGGCGGTCCCGGTGATCCTGGGAGGGCTGCGGGTCGGCATGGTGTCGAGCATCAGCCTGGCCACCATCGGCCAGCTGATCGGCGTGTCCAGCCTCGGCTACCTGTTCATCGACGGGCTGCAGCGGTCCTTCCCCACCGAGATCTACGTCGGCCTGGTGCTGATCATCGCCCTCGCCGTCGCCTGCGACCTGATCCTCGCGGGCGTGCGCCGGGCGCTCACCCCGTGGGCGGCGCGGTCATGAGCTTCTTCAGCTACGCGTGGGACTGGGTGACCCAGAGCGCCAACTGGCACGGATCCGGCGGCATCCCGCAGCAGATCCTCGCGCACCTGGGCTACAGCGCCCTGCCGCTGCTGATCGCCGCGCTGATCGGGATCCCCGCCGGGGTCGCGATCGGGCACACCGGGCGCGGCGCGGTGGTCGTGGTCAACCTGGCCAACGCCTGGCGGGCCATCCCCACCCTCGGGCTGCTGACCCTGCTGGCCGTGTACCTCGGCTTCTCGTTCCTCACCTGGCTGCTGCCGCTGGTCGTGCTGGCCATCCCGCCGATCCTGGTCAACGCCTACGAGGGCGTGGCCGGGGTCGACCCCGGCGTGCGCGACGCCGCGACGGGAGCGGGCATGACCCCCTGGCAGCAGGTGACGCGCGTGGAGGTGCCGATCGCGCTGCCGCTGATCCTGGTCGGGCTGCGTACCGCGGCGATCTTCGTGGTGGCCACCGCGACGATCGCCGCCTATATCGGCCTCGGCGGCCTGGGCCGCTTCATCATCGACGGACTCGACAGCTACCAGTACGGGCCGGTGGCCGGCGGCGCGCTGCTCGTCGTCATCCTCGCGGTCCTCGTGCTGGCCTTCTTCGCAGGACTGTCCAGGCTGGTCGTCCCGGCTGGCCTGCGCAGGCAGGGCAAGGCCGAATAGAAAACCCGTCCGGAAGGAAAAGCCATATGCGCACCAGAACGGGCCTGGCCGCCGTCGCGGCCGTCGCTCTCGCCGCGGTCGCGGCGTGCAGCAGCAGTAGCAGCAGCAGCTCGTCGCCGGGCGCCGGCGCGAGCCCGGGCGCCTCGGCCGCGAGCAGCAGCTCCAACCCGCTGTCCCAGGGCGGCGCTTCGGGTACCGTCGTCGTCGGCTCGGCGAACTTCCCCGAGAATGAGCTGCTCGCCGAGATCTACATCCAGGCCCTCCAGGCCAAGGGAATCAAGGTCACCCCGAAGCTCAACATCGGATCCCGCGAGGTCTACTATCCGCAGATCGAAAAGGGCACGATCTCGATCATTCCCGAGTACAACGGCACCCTGCTCACGGTCGCCGTGGACCCGAAGAGCACCGCCAAGTCCACCGCGCAGGTCGACGCGGCGCTGGCCGCCAAGCTGCCCTCCACCCTGGAGGTGCTGAACCCCGCGACGGCGCAGGACAGCGACTCGGTGACGGTGACCGCGGCGACCGCGGCGAAGTACCACCTGAAGTCGATCGCGGACCTGAAGCCGTACGCGGCGGGCATGGTGTTCGGCGGGCCGCCGGAGTTCAAGACCCGCTCTGACGGGCTGTCCGGCCTGAAGGCCAACTACGGCCTGGTGTTCAAGAGCTTCGACCCGCTGGACACGTCGGGCCCGATCACCCTGGCCGCGCTGACGAGCGGCAAGGTGCAGGCGGCGGACGTGTTCACCACCACGCCGCAGATCATCACCGACAAGCTGGTGCCGCTCGCGGACCCGAAGTTCAACTTCGCCGCGCAGAACGTGATCCCGCTGGTGTACAAGCCGGCGATGAACCCCACGATCATCGCCACGCTCAACGCGATCTCGGCCAAGCTGACCACCCAGGCGCTGCTCCAGATGGACGCCGCGGTCATCACCCAGCACGCGAACTACGCCACCGTCGCGGCCGGCTTCCTCAAGGCAGAAGGGCTGAGCTGAGCGAGGCGCGACCGTCCGTTCGGACAAGGGGCGCCGCGCAGGGCCCCATCCGGCGGGACGCTAGCCGGCGAGGGCCCGCGCGACCTGGGCGATGCCCTGGCCCCAGGCGCTGATCTGCCCCGGCGGGAGGTAGGACGCCCCCGCCGGGGTGTGGTCCGCCATGGGCGAGGCGATGAACCGTTCCCGGCCGCTCGGGTCGATGAAGTAGATGACCGAGGTGTGGACGATGTCGGCGTTGGGATTCGGCGCCTCGACCGAGACGTCGTAGTCGTCCCAGACCGTGCGCAGAGCCGGCACCGGGCCGGTGAAGAAGTGCCAGCTGGGGATCGTGATGAGCTGGTGCTCGCGGGAGTAGGCCATCATGTCGGAGACGGCCGCGTGGTACTGGTTCACGTTGACGGCGGCGAACACGACCTTGGCGGCGGCCTTGCCGAGGTCTCGGTAGGCGTCGACGTACTCGGCGGAGACGATCGGGCAGATGTCCGTGCAGTGCGGGTCCATGAACTCAAGGACCACGACCTTCCCGCGCAGGTCCGCGAGGGACAGCGTGCGGCCCCGCTGGTCGGTCAGCGTGAAGCCGGGCGCGGGCGCGGACGGCACGGGGGACAGCCCCATGAGGTTGATCTGGCTGTCCGTGACGCTGGCCGGGATGCCCGATGGCCGCTGCGGCTGGCTGCCGTCGGCGGAGCGGATCAGGGCGAACACCACCGCGACCGCCGCGCCGGCGATCACCGCCGCGGCGAGGCTGGCACCGAACAGCAGCCGGCCGCGCCACCGCCGACGATCCTCAGCCATGCTCACCTCCCTCTGTTACCGGAAGTCTAGGCTTCTGGGCCGCCGGGACAAGCAGGGCGACGCGGTCGCCCGCCGCCAGCCTCAGCGCCGGATCAGGCGGGCTGAGCTCGCTGCCGCGCAGCACCGACACCGGGGTGCTGCCGGCCGGCCAGCGCACGTCGCCGAGCCTGCGCCCGGCCGCGGGGGAGCCGGGGCCGAGGGTGATCTCGACGGTCCGGAAGCCGGGCAGCGGGGTGGGCGCCGTCCCGCCGGCCGCCGCGACGGCGGCCGGGGACCGCGCCGCGCCGATCCGGCGCGCGATGCCGCGCAGCACGTCGGAGGTGGTGACCCAGCCTTCTACGCGGCGGCCGTCGGCGGACAGCACCGGCAGCCCGTCGCGGCCGTAGACCTCCAGCTGGCGCAGCGCCTGGGCGAGCGACTCCGAACCGTACAGCACCTGCGGATCGTGGGAGCGGGTGACGGGGCCGGCGATGGCCGCCCAGTCCGGCGCCCCGCGGGGCGCCGCGGCCCTCCCGCAGGCCCCGTTGGCGCTGCTGGCCGCCGTGCTGGCCTGGTGCGCCGCGCTGTCGGGCTGGACCGGCAGCGGAGGCTGGAACGGGCGCATGACCTCGGTGATCTTGAGGTCCTGGAGCACCCGCCACGGCGCGGCGCGGTCGATGTCGGTGCCGCGGCTCAGCAGCTTGGCGGTGTAGATCGTGCCGTAGGACAGCGCCCGGGAGACGGTCGAGGCGATGGCCACCGCGAGCATGACCGGCAGGGTCAGGGAGAAGTCGCCGGACATCTCCACCACGCTGGCCAGCGAGGTCAGCGGCGCGCGGGCGGCGGCGGTGAACACCGCGCCCATCGCGACCACCGCGTACAGCGCCGGCTGGCCCGCCCCGGCCCCGAAGACGTGGTGCACGATGTCGCCGTAGGCGTAGCCGGTCATGACGCCGATGAACAGCGACGGCGCGAAGACGCCGCCGGACCCGCCGATCCCGATCGACAGGCTGGTCGCGAGGATCTTGCCGAACGCGAGGATGATGAGGAACCACAGCGCGTACCCGCCGGCGGTGGCCTTGTACATGACCGGGTAGCCGACGCCGTACAGCTGCGGGAGGGCGAGCAGCAGCAGGCCGAGGACGGGGCCGCCGATGGCGGGCCTGGCCCACTCCGGGCGGTCCTTCCACACCGCGTCGCACAGGTCCTCGACCCGGTACAGCACCGACTTGAACGCCAGTCCCATCAGCGCGGCGAGCAGCGCCAGCACCGCGACCAGCAGGTAGTCGCGCGGATGGTGCAGGACGATCCCGGCCGGGAAGCCGGACAGGAACGGCTTGTCGCCGAGGAACGGGATGGCGGTGATGTCGGCGATCATCGCCGCGAGCATGACGGTGAACAGGGCGTCGACGGAGAACTCGCGCAAGATGATCTCCAAGCCGAAGAACACGCCGGTGACCGGCGCGTTGAACGTCGCAGAGATGCCCCCCGCGGCGCCGCAGGCCACCAGGATCCGCAGCCGGTTCTCCGGGGCCCGCAGCCACTGCCCCACGGCGGAGGCGAGCGCGGAGCCGATCTGCACGATCGGGCCTTCCCGGCCCACCGACCCGCCGGATCCGATGCACAGCGCCGAGGCCAGCGCCTTGACCACGCTGACCTGCGGCCGGATCCGGCCGCCATTGTCGGCGACCGCGATCATCACCTCGGGCACGCCGTGCCCGCGGGCCTCCCGCGCCCACCGGTAGATCAGCGGCCCGTACAGCAGGCCGCCGGCCGCCGGGATCAGCACGTAGAACGCCGGGCCCAGCCACGGCAGGTGGCCGCTGGCCACCCGGCCGGCCTGCCCGAACTCCTCGTGCCCGGTCGCCAGCCAGGTGAAGAGGTAGATCAGGTACCGGAACGCCACGGCGCCGAGCCCGGAGCCCACGCCCACGGCCAGCGCGAGCAGGAACAGGCCGCCCCGGCCGGCCCGCAGCCACCCGGCAGCCCGCCCGGCGGGGGTCGCCGGCGCGGGGGTCGCCGGCGCAGCCTGTCTCGTCCCGGCCCTCATGACTCTCCTTCCGTCTCCGCTGGCCGCGGCGGCCCGGGCGGCTCGCCGGACGGCGCGGCCGGCCACTCGCTGTCCGGGATCTCCCCGGCCGCTTCGGCGAACGCGCGCAGCGCCGCCGCGACGCTGTGCTGCTGCTGCCCGGGCAGCCGGGCGAGGATCGCCGTGATCAGCTCCCGTCGCCGCAGCGTCGCCTGGTCCACCACCACGCGGCCCTGCGCGGTGATCGACACCAGCACCGCGCGGCGGTCCCTCCGCGCCCGGTGCCGCCGGATCAGTCCCTTG